>CAMNJZ010000025.1 GCA_946541955.1 uncultured Lachnospiraceae bacterium
GCCTTCTTTTCTTCGGCCTTTTGCGCCTCCCCGGTCTGGGCAGTCTGTTCCGTTTCCTGCTCTCCACTCTGCTGTTCCTGGGCCTGGGCAGTTTCCTGCTCTGCAGGCTCCTGAGCCGCTTCGGATCCGTCCGTGGCATTCTCAATGCCGGGAATCGACGGAAGGTTGCAGGCTGTCAGAAACAGGGCAATGGACATAATGGCGGCAGCTGTTCTGAAATGGTCTTTTTTATACATACTTTTTCTCCTGAATCGAAAAATCGGATACACTGCATTCTCTTACCTATGATACACCAAACGGACTGAAAACTCACACCTCAATCCCTGCAGAGTATGTATTTTTTTCAGGCCGCACAAGAAAAAAGGCCCGTCATTAACGAGCCGTGAGCACCCGGACGGGCAAATCATGATATCATGAATAAGAATAATCAGGCATCAGAAAGGAGTATCCCATGGCCGGCAATAAAAAGAAAAAGAAAAGTCCGCTGCAGACGGCGGCATGGATCCTCTTTCCGTCCTCCATGGCCGTGGCGGTGACCTGCTATCTGATCGTTACCATAGGAAGTCCCGGTCAGTCCAGCGCCTCCATGGGCTATCCCCAGTATGTCAGCGGCACAGACATGGACGGTGACGGGATCGACGATCAGCTGGACCTGCTGAGAAGTGCCAGGACCTATCTGGCCTCCTCTCCCAAATATGAGAGCCGCTATTATGAAGGCGGCTATCCCGACGACGGATACGGCGTCTGCACCGACGTAGTGGCCTTTGCCATGCTGGGGGCCGGCTATGATCTGAGGAGCCTGGTCCAGGAGGATATCCTATCCCACCCGGAGGACTACGACATCGAGACCCCCGACAGCAACATTGATTTCCGCAGAGTCCGGAATCTCAGGGTCTATTTTGCCCATACGGCGCTTTCTCTGACCACCGATCCTCTGGAAACGGAGGAATGGCAGGGCGGTGATATCGTCATCTTTGAGGACCATATCGGGATCGTTTCCGATCTGCGAAACAGCCGGGGCGTTCCCTTTGTCCTTCATCACAGCGGCCGCATGCAGCTTAAATATGAGGAGGATATCCTGGAAAAGAGAAAGGATATCACAGGCCATTACAGGCTGCACTGACTAAAAAAACTCTTTAATGAAAGTGTAATCTGTGGACTATAAAATCCCAGTAAACGAAGGGGACCGCCCGCGGCATCTACTGCTGCAGACAGTCCCCTTTAAAGGTCTTTCTGAAATTGCTCTTATTATCGCCGGATGTCCCTGCCCCTTTTGGCTGCCAGGGCTGCATCCCTTTCTCCATATATCAGGAGTTGGATCTGCTTCTGGACCGGCTCAGGATCCGGAGCAGGCGCAGGAAAAGGTTGATGATATCCAGGTAGATCCCCACTGCCGCATCCACGGCGTTGTCCAGGGTCCTGGGATAGCGCTGGGCCCTGACAAAATCGTAGCCGATATAGAGGCTGAAGAGGCCGGCCCCGATCAGGGACGATACGACTGTCTGGATGCCCAGGAAGAAAAGGATGATCTCACTGATGATCAGGCCGATCAGGCCTCCCAGAAGGACGCCATGCAGTCTGGCAAAAAAGGCCGGAAAGATGGAAGCCAGCAGGAACATCACGCCTGTGATCCCCAGGGTATACTGGAAGGCTGTATAGACCAGAGTCGAGGAAATCCCGCCGTAGTGATATACGCTGATGGATACCACCAGGCCCACCGGCAGAACGATCAGGTTATAGCCCAGGAAGCTCAAAAGGGCGCTGGACGATTTGGAAGAAATCGTGCTGCCCGCGATCACACAGACCAGATAGGCTATAAAAAGGGCGATCGGATTGATGGAAAGGGCAAAGGGCGTCAGGAAGGCACAGATCAGGATGTTGGCAACAAGGCCATAGACCACTGTTCCTCCCAGCACCAGGTTATAGACCTGGTCCGAGACGATCTCACCGTAGGAATAGGAAGAAGCTCTCTGCTCCATAAAAGATTTTTCTCTCATTGCAGTAACCTCCGTTGTGTCATTTTCAAATGTCTGTAAGATGCATCTTACGCCCAAAGGGGCCGGGGCGGGATACTTTTTATGTTAACTTTCCAGGAGAAAGGCTTCCACCTCCGGGGCAGTATGAAAGACTCTTTCAACCCCCTCTGCCCTAAGCTCCTCCTCGGTCCGAAAGCCCCATCCTACTGCGATCAGATCCAGACCGGCGTTTTTTGCCGTCGCCACGTCGACCTCCGAATCTCCCACATAGACCGCTTCCTCCCTGGAGACGCCAAGAAGCCCAAGGACCTCATTGACGGAGTCCGGGGCAGGCTTGCGGCGGATCCCGGGGCGTTCTCCCACGGAGACATCGAAAAGACCGGGGAAATACGTCTCAGCCAGGCGTTTGACGGCAGCATCATTTTTGTTGGAGACCACGGCGGTCCTGCAGCCCGCTGCCCGAAGATTTGCGATCAGGGCCGGAACGCCCTCGTAGGGCCTTGTTTTTTCGGCTCCGTGGATCTGATAGTTCCGGACAAAAACCGGCAGCATCTCATCGATGAGACCGGGAGGGGTCCCCTCCCCGGCGCCCCGCTCGATCTGGGCCCGCATACCGTTTCCCACAAAGTGCCGCATCTGATCCAGGTTCCTCCTGGGAAGGCCGTACTGGTCCAGGGTCAGATTCAGGGAGGTCAGAAGATCCTCCAGGGTATTAAGGACCGTTCCGTCCATATCAAAAATCACAGTCTTATAGCGCATGTCTCTTCCTCTTCTTTTCTTCCTGCCCTTCCTGCCTCCGCAGGGTCCTTACTGGCCTGCAGGGAAATGATACTCTCCGTCCAGGTAGCCTAAAAGAAAGGCTTCGGCCAAAGACCCCTTCCGGATGTTTTCTCTGGCCTCCGGAATGGTAAACCAGGACCAGTCATCGATCTCCCAGTTGGGATGAGGGGCTTCCCCTGCCACCTTTACGGTGAAGTTCAGCATCAGCGTATTGGAGGGCTTAAAGTAATGACTGTGGTTGAAGTGCATGGAGGTCACCGTCAGGCCCATTTCCTCCTTTACTTCCCGGACCACCGTATCCTCCACATCCTCGCCGCAGGTCACATAGCCCGCCACCAGGATGTAGGTCGGACGGCCATACTGTTTGATCAGAAGGATCCGGGATCCCTCCTCATTGGTCACGATCATGCTGACCGCCGTATTAAAGACCGGGAAACGGTAATCCCCGCAGGTGTCACAGTAGGGGATCTCACATTCTTCTGTTTCATGATAGACAGGGCGGAGCCTGGTTCCGCACTGCATGCAGTAGTCCATTTTGATTGCCATTTTTATCTCCATACAGCTGTATTTTTAAAGAAGGATGGTCTGGGCCCGGGCAAAGGTCTCCGGATTCTCACATACCATAAGACAGAGTCTTTCCCTGGTCCTGGTAATGGCCTGGGAAAGGAACTGTTCCTTTTCCGGGCTCACTCCATGGAGAAGTCCTGCTCCATCATAGGAAAAGCTCCCATCCAGGATCAGAAGCACCGAATCAAATTCCTGGCCGATGGCCTGGCCCTCGTCCACGATCCTGGCCATGCCCTCCTGCCCTTCCTCTTCTTCGGCGGGAATGGGACTGTCGTCGATCAGAACATAGCCCTGGGACCGGAAATACTCCTGGATGGTACCGGCTTCCTCCTGGCTTCCGGCATAGACGATCCGGACATTTTTATAACGATAGTTCCTGACCTTTTTCTTCAGATCCAGAAGGCCCTTCTGGAAAATATACATTTCCTTGTTGATCCGGATCCGGGTCGTCAGCTCAAAGACTCTGGTGCAGACCCCCTCCAGCTGGGCCGTCAGGTCCTTCTCCAGCTCGGCAGCCGAGGGCGCCCGGGTCAGGTCGCAGGAAAAAATGCAGGCCCCCTGGCAGGCCCTGACAGCCTCCAGGACCAGGGCAAATTCCCCGGGTCTGATCCTCTGCATCTCATCCACCAGCAGAAGGCCGATCCCTTCCAGGTCTTCCTTTCCCCGGAAGGAGGAAATATTCCGGATTTCCACCCCCTCCAGCCTCTCGTCCAGATACCGGTGGCCCCGGGAAAGAAGGCTGCAGTGGAGGATCAGGACCCTTTCGCCGGCCGAGACCGTCCGGGCCAGATCGTAGATCAGCTGGGTCTTGCCCGTTCCGGCAAGGCCTGTGATCGCAAGAAACAGGGCCCTGTCCTGGTCCCTGGTCCGAAGGCACTTCAGGATCCTGTCGCGGAAGTCCCTCTGCTGGTCCGTCAGGAAATACTGGCCTGCCAGGAATCTCCCAGGGGCGTTGACGGGCGATACCAGAAAGTCTCTGGCGTTGAAGAGATCGTCGATCCCTTCCGGCATGGAGGGGCCAAAGCCGTTCATGATCTCGGCCAGGTTCTCCATGGAGGTCTCCAGAAACCGTCCCTCCGCATCCAGGGTGAACACCTGGCCCGTGGAGGACAGATAGGTAAAGGACAGGATGGTCTTGGTGATGTGTCCCAGATAATAGCGGTTCTGCCGAAGCTGTTTTTCGATCCTGTCCAGACCCACGTCCTGGCTTTTGAGCTCAATGTTCAAAATCCTGCTCTTATCCGCAGCGATCTTGAGCAGGTCAAATTCCTTACTGATATGGTCGATCACATAGGAGAAGAAAAAGCCCTCGCAGGCCGTAAAGGTCAGAAAGCAGGAGCAGTTCATGAGCCGGTCCATAAAGGAGCAGAGGGACTGGATCTCCGCCCCTCTGGCGCTCTTATACTGATCTCTGCAGGAAAGAATATTCTCATAATCCGAGAAGGCCTTCTCTTCCCTGATCCTGGTAAGAAGGTAAATGTTGACAGCCTTCAAGGCGCCTCCCTTCTGCTGAAGAACTTACTATCGCGAAAAGGACCGGACTGACAGAGCAGCCCGGTCCATGATCAACAGGTTGGAAAATTTTACTTTCTGGTCTGAACAAAGGCAATGAACTCTTTGGTCGCTTCTTCATCCGGAAGGGCCGCTGTATACATGTAATTGCCCATCTGAGGCCAGTTCAGAGGCGGCATGGTCTCCTGCATCTTCATGCAGGAACCGTATTTGGCCATAATCTCTTCATGGGTATGAACATAGGAAACTTCGTTGCGGCGGCCGGCATAGGCACAGAACTGCTCCTTGACGGCACCATATCCGTTCCACTTGTCATAGGTGACCATATCTGCCCAGATCTTGTAAACATCGGTGGAGTGGGCATAATTCATCATGTCGGGCGTATAGCCGCCGGCGGGACGCATGTTGACTTCCAGACCGACGAAATCACCCACATCGCCCAGTCCCTTGCGGGGCTTGTCCAGCTTGAAGAACTCCAGGTGGACAAAGCGGCTGGTCACGCCGAAGGACTTGACGGTCCTGCGGCCCAGGGCCTTGAGCTTTTCAGGGACTTCCGCACAGACATAGTAGGCAAGGTCCAGCTTCTTGAGGACGATATCCATGATGGACGGCGGCCAGGCCGTGGTCGATTCAAAGAGCGGATCGCCATTGGAATCTACGATGGCATCATAGGAATAGATGTTGCCTTCGATGAACTCCTCCATGACATAGGGGACTCTGGGAATTTCCTTATAGAATTTCTCCAGCTCCTTATCATTGGAGAGCTTGAATGTGTCGTTGGCGCCGACGCCGATGTTGGGCTTGACGATGACAGGATAGCCCACCTTGTCAATGAACTGCTTTGCTGCGTCCAGGGTGGAGACTCTGTGCTGTCTTGCAGTCGGGATCCCGCCCTCCTGGTACTTGATCTTCATCAGGGCCTTTTCCTTGACGAATTCGATCTGATCCTTCTGAAGGCCGGTGGTGATATTGAAATCCGTCCGCAGTCTGGCGTCCTGCTGGAGCCAGTATTCGTTCATGGACTCAAGCCAGTCGATCTTGCCATACTTGAAGGAGAAGAAAGCGACAGCCCGGAAGACCTGGTCATAGTTTTCCAGAGAATCCACCTTATAATACTCCTGCAGGCTCCATTTCAGCCTGGGATCCAGGGTATTATAATCCGCATCGCCGATGGCCAGAACATTGACGCCGTTCCTGTGGAGACGGTCGCAGAAGTTCCAGTATGTCGCAGGAAAGTTCGGGGAAATAAATATAAAGTTCATAACAATCGTCCTCTTACCGTATGAATGTATGTTATGTGCCTTTGCACAAAACCATATATTACTATATCACAAATACGCATAAATAGATATACTCCCGAAAAATTCGGCAGGATTCCTCACCGGCATTTTTACCAAAAAACGCCAGGGCCGAAGGGCCCTGTTTCATAAACAGAGCCGGGCCAAAAGCCCGGCTCCCGATTGACTTATGCCGCTGTGGGCGCTTCCTGACTGACTCTCAGGATCGAGCGCAGCGCGTTGGCGCATTTTTTGTAAACAAGATAGGTGAAGAAGGAGGTCACGCCGTGCTTGACCAGGTTGAAGGGGAAAACGCCGAACAGCATCATGGTCACTTCATCTTTGACCAGCGGGTTGACGGCCGATCCCATGCCGATGATGGCTTCCATAGGCATGCCATAGAGTCTGACATAAAGAGGGAACATCACATAGGCATTGATGAAAATAAGGAGAACGCTGACCAGGAGGGAGGATACGATCATGCTGATCAGGGCGCCCTTCTTGGTATGGATCTTTTTATAGATCAGGGCCGCCGAGCAGATGAATACGATGCTGCCGGTCAGGTTGGAGAATTCTCCGACAAAGGCGGTATCGGTTCCCTGGATTGCCAGCTTCAGGAGGATCTTGACCACGACCACCAGGGCACCGGCCACAGGTCCCAGGAAGAAGCCTGCAAAGAGGCCCGGCAGTTCGGCAATATCCATCTTAAGGAAGGACGGCGCAAAGGGAAGCGGGAAGTTGAACATCATAAGCACGGTGGACAGAGCCCCCAGCATGCCGATGAATGCGATGGTACGGACGTTGATGCTGCTGCTTTTTTTCATAATTTTTTTCCTTTCCCTTCAGGAAAAGAGATGGAACATAAAAAATCCCCGGGCACGACTTTATACCCAGGGCGATCATGTACCTTCTTCCATCCGGACTGACAGAGAATCCTCTCTGAATACCGTCGGTACCGGAATTACACCGGTTCATGCATAACGCTCGCGGACTATACCGCCGGTGGGGAATCGCACCCCGCCCTGAAGATATCCATATTTTTTTACAAGGTCAATATAATACAGGACCCGGGCTGTGTCAACAGCCCAAATCAAAAAGAAGGGCCCTTTATGCATCAGTCATCGAACTCATAAACATCCTTATATTTCTTCTGGAAGAGCCGGTATACCTTTTCATCCACTTTGGGATCCTCGACAGGGGCGTAGACCGCCTCATCCTCCGCGCCTTCCACCTGCTCATAGACAAAGATCATGATCTCTTCGTCCTCATTCAGAAGGACTGCATATTCCTGGTCCTGGTATTCAATGATATCCAGGCATTCAAAGGTCATCTGAAGACCGTTCTGGTCTGTCAGCGTGATCCTGTCCTCAAAGGTCTCCTGCTGTTTTTTTCCTGCCATCTCGTACTCCTTCCCGCCGTTTTCAGCGGCCGTGCTTTTGCAGAGTATACTGCGTCTGATACGATTTGTAAATGCAGTCCGCCGATTAACAAAGACAGACAGGCGGTTTTTGCCCGGCCCCTTATAATAAGACCATAAGCACCGCGCGCATAGTGCGGAGAAAGGAGTCTTATGATCACAACCATCATCGCACTTGGCATCCTCTGTGCCGCCATCAGCATTGTTTTCAGTATTCTGGCATTTCTGGCCAAAATTACCTGGAGCGTGTTCCGTCATGTTGTATGGCCGATCGCCGTCTTTTTCGGAACAGTACTTGTCATCGGCTGGCTTATGGGCCATGTAGTCCTGCCTGGCTTCCTGATCCTGGCAGTCATGATCGGGCTCCTGCTACTGTCCAGATAAGATCCGTTCCACGTTTACTGCCATGGGCAGATGCCCTGGAAGCAATAAATCTCCCCCTCATTGAAGAACCGGCCGCAATCCATGACGGCCGGTTCTTTTTGTGCGAGTAATGAGCCATGCGCTGCCAGTTTGTCATAGGCAACGGTCGTTTGACAGACCGGGAGCATACGGCGAATGCCGCAGCACCGAGCGGCATTTGCCGTGAGGTGCCGGCATGGCTCAGGGCAAAGGACATCCTCTTACTCCAGATACAGGCTCCTCAGCCGGTCCAGATCGGCCTCTCCCAGATCGTATTCCTGCAGGAAGAAGTCTTCCAGGGAGGAATACTTTGCATGTATGGCCTCCAGACTGGTCCGGATCCCGGAGGGAAGAACGCCCTCCTGGATGGTCTGGAAGGAATGCAGATTTCTGCTCAGAAAGGTCAGAACACCTGTGGCCCGGTAGCGCCTTTCGATTCTTTTCTTTCTGTAGACGTTGGTCAGCATGTAGTCCTCGCAGATGGTCTCATCATCGACCCCGAGGGCCAGAAGGATCAGCATGGCGGCCACTCCGGTCCGGTCCTTGCCGGCCGTGCAGTGCATGACCATGGGGACCTCTCCCTCAAGCAGCAGATCAAACATCTTCCGGTATGCAGGATTGTGGAAGGGGATCGTCTCATAGCAGAGCCTGGAGACCGCTTCGATCTTGTCCCTTCCCTTCTGCTGCATCGCGAGCCTGATAAGCGCACCGGGTGAATAATCGATATCCTTCCCGTTTTCATCGATCATGGCGCTTTCGCGGTACATTCTGGCGCCCTTGATCGCCGGATCCGGAAAAGAAAGGACCTCCGATTCGCTCCGAAAATCCAGGACCGTTCTGATCCGCAGCCTTTCCAGCTCCTTCACTTCCTCCGGCCTGCATTCGCCCAGAGAGCCGGACCGAAAGAGCAGGCCTCTTCGGATCTTCCTGCCTCCCTGGCCCGTGTATCCTCCCAGATCGCGAAAGTTTAATTCTTTTCTGATTTTTGCCATAGCCCCTCCGCATCGGATCTTACAGGGTCTTCAGCGCCTCTTCCACGCCTTTTGCCAGCTCGTCCGGACAGGAATGCCCGAAACGGCAGTCAACGCCCTTCAGCCTTTTGACCACCTCTTCGGCTTCCATGCCTTCGGCCAGTCTGGCTACGCCCTGGGTGTTGCCGCGGCAGCCCCCTTCAAAACGGACGTTATGGACTTTGCCGTCACAAATATCAAAATAGACGGCTCTGGAACAGGTCCTTCCGCCGGTCTTATGTACAAAATGCTGTTCGCTCATACTTTCTAACTCTCCTGTTTTTATGCTTAAACGGTGATCAGATACTCGGCTTCGAATTCGCCGCCGCTTTCCAGGACATTTCCGTATTCCCTGTTTTCCAGCTTCTGATCAAAGCCAGCCCTGTCCGAACGGCCGTACCAGGGCTCAATGCAGACAAAGGGCGCATTCTTTTTGACCGGAGACCATACGCCGAAAAGGTGAGACTGGAAGTCCACCTCCACGACTGCCTTTCCCTCGGCGTTCAGAATGGCAACATTATGGGCCTGGTCATTCTCCACGATCAGGGCATCGTCATCGAAAAGGTCATTGGTGATGGGATAGAGGCCGTTCTCCAGGACCAGGGTCTTCTGCCTGTCTGAAAGCACGCCGTTTTCCAGGATGCCCACGGTCAGCGGCGCATCCGTATCAAAGCGCAGCTTCCAGGTCCCGTCCATGGGGCAGTTGAAGGCAGGATGGGCGCCGATGGAGAAATACATGGTCCTGGCGTCGGTATTTTTGACCTTCCACATCATGTGGACGCTTCTTCCCTCCAGTCTGTAGCCGCAGCACAGAAGGAAATCAAAGGGATATTTCTCATGGCTTTCCGGAGAAGCGGCAAGGGAGAACCAGATTTCATCCTCAGTCTGGCTTTCCAGCTCAAACTCCATGTCTCTGGCAAAGCCGTGCTGGCCCATGGTATAAGCCTGCCCGTCATAGTAGGAGGTCTTGTCCTTATACTGGCCTACCACGGGGAAAAGGACCGGGGAAACCCGTCCCCAGAAGGCAGGATCGCCGCACCACATATATTCATAGCCGGTGGCCTTGTCGATCAGGGAGATCAGCTCTGCGCCGGCGCTTTTAACAGACATCTTCACTTGTGCATTTTCAAGGGTATAAACTGCCATAACACTTCCTTTCCACCGCAGGTATCCCTGCGGTATGAGTCACTGAATCCTGAGGATCTGCGTCATTTCAATCATATTGTAGCCTTGATTCTGTTTTTGCGCAATTCCCAATCGCCCAGTGAACAAACAGGACCGGCGCTTGGCCGGTCCTGCTGCATACGTTATTACTCCACGGTGACCAGCATCAGGACGTCGTCCTTTGCACTGGCACTGATAAATTTGGTATAGGATTCCCCCGCCTCATTGGTCCAGCTGATGCTGATATCGGGCATGTCCGAATCGATCCTGGCCTGCAGGTTGATGACGCTTCCGCTTTCCATGACATCCGCATGGAAGGTCTGCGCAAACTGATGTCTGTAATCCTCGGTCTCCGCCCCGGTCCCTGCCAGGGTCACGTCATAGACCCTTTCTCTGGCTGTCAGTGTAAGAAGGGTTCCCGCCTCATCCAGGACCAGCACCTGCCCGGTACCGGATCCGGGCGTCAGGGCAAAGGCAGCGCTTCCAAGGGGCTCCTCCGGGCTCCCTTCCTGGGCCGGAGCGGCATCTGCTGCAGCTTCTGTTCCGGTCTCCTGAAGGGGAAGGGTTTCTTCCTCCGAAAGATAGGCGTCTCCCTCGGCGGTCTGGGTGTCCTCCTTTTCCGGAAGGACCTGAGCAGATGCCTCCGGCGCTTCCATCTCGCCTTCCCGGCTGGCTGCTTCTGCAGGGGGGTTTGTTTCCCCTGGGCCTTCTGCAATGTCTCCTTCTTTTTCAGGAAGGGCGCCCCCAGTCTGGCCCGCTGCCTGGACCTGCTCGGCGGATTCGGCCGGCTTCTTTCCGGAGCCTCCATCCTCCTTCTCTTCTTTTTCCAGGATCAGGCTGTCCTTTTCAGCTACATAAGCCTCATAAAGGTCCCTGACCGTATGGTCTGCACTGCAGGCTGTAAGCGGCAGCACAAGAAGTACCGCCGTCACGACAGACATAATTTTTCTGAATATTCTGAAGATCATCTCTGCCGCCCTCCTTTCTGCAGACATTAAAGTAAAGTTATTATACAACACATGGCGTTCCATGTTAATGCCCTGCAGTTTAAGAATTGTTTATACAAGTCTCTGAAAGGCAATAATTCGAATGATTCCCGGGAAGAATTTTCCCGTCAGCTCCAGATACCGGTCCGCTCTGGGATTCCAGCTGTCGCATACCTGGAGAAAAGTCCTGCCGTCTTCACAGTGCCTGTAGCCCACCGCCAGGATCCAGTGCCAGTTAAAGGGACTGATCCGGATCAGGAGGGCGCAGGGCATGCCCTTATGAAGAGCCTGGAGAAGGGCGCTTTTGTCCCCGGGGGAAAGCCTGTACGCCGTGCAGGGCAGGCCTCTGGAGTGAAGCTCTGCCAGGGCCGGCTTCCTGATCCGAAAAACGGGGCCCTCCCCCAGGACGCGGTAGGCGCTGCTAAAGACGCTTTCTCTGAAAAGCGCCCTGGCCCGCTTCAGCTCCTCCAGCTCTCCCCGGCTCCTGCGGAGAGGCTTTTCATTCCTTTGGGCCTCCTCCTGGTTTTTGAAATACAGGACCAGATTGGCGGTGCAGACTGAAGCGCAGTGGTTTCTGGCTCTGTCCATAAAATCGCCTGTTACAGCGTAGCGTATGTCGCTGCCGGGCAGGGTGTAGACAAAGTCTTCCGGGTCCTCCGGCAGGGCGCTCTGCCGGATAAAGGGATCCTTCTCCGGCCTCCTCCATAGTTTCATCATTCACTTCCTTACTTCAGAAAAGGCCTGGGCCTGCTCCAGACGGGCGTATTCCCCGTTTCGTGCCAGCAGCTCTTTTCTGCTTCCCATTTCCAGTATGCCCTTGTCCTCCACGACGGCGATGCAGTCCGCATTCCGGATCGTGGAAAGTCTGTGGGCGATCACGATACAGGTCCTGCCCCTGCTCAGTCTGTCCAGGCTCTCCTGGATCTTCTGTTCCGTGACAGAATCCAGGGCCGATGTGGCCTCGTCCAGGATCAGGATGGGCGGATTCTTTAAGAAGACGCGGGCAATGGAGATCCTCTGCTTCTGTCCGCCTGAGAGGACCACGCCCCTCTCTCCGATATAGGAGTCATAGCCTCTGGGCATCTGCAGGATCTCTTCATGGATCTCGGCCCGCCTGGCGGCCTCATATACCTCCTCCTCCGTGGCATCGGGCCGGCCGTAGCGGATATTGTCCATGACCGTTCCGGCAAACATAAAGACATCCTGCTGGATGATGCCGATCGCCCTGTGCAGGCTCTGCTGGGTCACCTTACGGACGTCGATCCCGTCAATGGTCACCGCTCCTGCCGTCACGTCATAAAACCTGGGAAGGAGATGGCAGAGGGTCGTTTTGCCGCCCCCGGAGGAACCCACCAGCGCGAAGGTCTCCCCGGGCCGGATCGTAAGATTGATGTCCTGCAGGACCTCTGTCCCGTCCTGATAGGTAAAATCCACATGCTCATAGGAGATAAGACCTTTGACGTCTGTCAGGTCCTTTGCGTCCTCCGCGTCCATGATCTCTGGCTTTGTCCGCATCAGCTCCAGAAAACGGGAAAAGCCTGCGGTCCCCTGGGTATAGATTTCCATAAACTGGGCCAGCTTGCGGACAGGGCTGGTAAAGGTCGAAACATAGAGGGTGAAGGTCAGAAGATCCACCAGAGAAAGCTCGCCCCGCATCATCAGAAGACCGCCCACGGCAATGACCGCTGCCTGCATGACGCCCACTGTGGCCTCAATGCCGGCCTGGAAGAGGCCCATGGCCTTGTAGTAGCTGGTCTTGCTGGCCTTGAAATTCTCATTGGCCACCCGGAATTTGTCATTCTCCGCCTCCTCATTGGCAAAGGCCTTGGAGGTGCGGATTCCTGAAATGCCGCTTTCGATGGCTGCATTGATCTCACCGGTCTTGATCTTGACCGCCCTGTTGGCGTTCTGCATTCTCAAGCGCTGATAAATGGAAAACCAGATGCAGGCCGGCACCAGGACCAGGAGGACCAGGGTCAGCTTCCAGTTGATGGTCATGAGGATGATCAGGGCGCCGGTGATGGTCAGACTGCAGGTCAGGATATTCTCTGGTCCGTGATGGGCCAGCTCCACGATCTCGAACAGGTCGTTGGTCACCCGGCCCATCAGAACGCCGGTCCTGTTCCTGTCAAAGAAGCTGAAGGACAGCTCCTGCATGTGGGCAAAGACGTCCCGTCTCATGTCA
The DNA here is from genome assembly GCA_946541955.1 of uncultured Lachnospiraceae bacterium. GTDB lineage: Bacteria > Bacillota > Clostridia > Lachnospirales > Lachnospiraceae > CAG-791. The sequence goes on from CAMNJZ010000025.1 coordinate 13,277, forward strand.
GCTTCCACGCGGGTCCCCATCCCGTGTCCTATGACGGTGACCTGATACATGAAATAGGCCCGCAGCAGATAAGCGGCAAAAATCGCCGCCATGGCCGCAAAAAAGGCCCCGTACAGATTCATGGGGAGCAGGCGGTTGATGGCCTTCCGGGTCACAAAGGGAAAGGTCAGATCGATGACAGCCACCAGGACGGACAAAGCCATATCGATGGCGAAGAGCCTTTTGTGGGGCCGGATGTATTCAAGAAAGATCCGCAGATCTGATTTGGAATAGTCTTTCAAATGGTTCCCTCCAATGTTTCCGGAAAAGTTTCTGTCAGAACATTATACATTGTTTCCTCAAAAAGAAAAACAGCCTGCCCGGAAGGCGTCCTCCCGGGCAGGCATACATGATTCAGTTCATAAAACTCTCTGGTCAGAAAATCTTCTTCTCAGATTATTTATATCAGAACAGGGAATCAGGCGAAGGGATTCTCTGTCGGATAAGGCAGGCTCTTGGGCTGGTTGTAGGCGATATCCTTAATGCCCAGATATTTGAAGACCTCAAAGAGGGTCTTTCCTACATGATCGAAGGCCACAGCGCCGTGATGAGGATAGCCCTTCTGGATCAGCACGTGTCTGTAGAAGCGGCCCATTTCATGAATGGCGAAGATGGCGATGCCGCCGAAGCTTCTGGTGGGAACGGGAAGGATCTCACCCTCTGCGATATAGGAACGAAGATCTCCGTTGGAATCGCACTGCAGGCGGTAGAAGGTGATGGGACTGGCTGCGATATCGCCTTCCAGGGTGCCTCTGGTGAAATCAGGATCGGATCCTTCGGGCTCAAGGAGTCTGTGCTGGATCAGCTGGTACTTGATGGCTCTGCCCTTGGCCATCTTGCAGACGGGGGTATTGCCGCAGTGGAAGCCCATGAAGGTATCGGTCAGCTCGTAGCCGTACTGGGCGATGTTGTCCTCGTCATAGATGTACTGAGGAACGCTGTTGTTGATATCCAGCAGAGTCACTGTATCGCCGGAAGCGCATATGCCGATGTATTCGCTGAGAGCGCCGTAAATATCCACCTCACAGGATACCGGAATGCCTCTGGAGGCCAGACGGCTGTTGACATAGCAGGGCTCGAAGCCGAATTCCTTGGGGAAGGCAGGCCAGCACTTGTCTGCAAAGGCGACGTACTTTCTGCTGCCCTTGTGGTTCTCAGCCCAGTCAAGCAGGGTCAGCTCGAACTGTGCCAGACGGGCGGACATATCGGGATAGTAGCAGCCCTCGCCCATTTCCTTTGCCATATCCTCGCAGACGGCAGGGATCCTGGGATCGTTTGCGTGCTCCTTATAGGAGACCAGCAGATCCAGCTCAGAGTTTTCCTCGATCTCTACGCCCAGCTCATAGAGTCCCTTGATGGGGGCGTTGCAGGCGAAGAAGTCCTGAGGACGGGGACCAAAGGTGATGATCTTGAGATCCTTGAGACCCAGGATCACTCTGGCGATCGGAATGAACTCCGCCATCTTGTCAGCGACTTCTGCCGCTGTGCCTACGGGATATTCCGGAATATAGCCCTTCAGATGTCTCATGCCCAGGTTGTAGGAGCAGTTGAGCATGCCGCAGAAGGCATCGCCGCGGCCGTTGATCAGATCGCCGTCGCCTTCGGCTGCTGCCACGAACATGCAGGGGCCGTCAAAATATTTGGCGATCAGGGTCTCGGGGGTTTCGGGGCCGAAGTTGCCAAGGAAGACGGTCAGGGCGTTGACGCCTGCTGCCTTCACTTCTTCGACAGCCTTGAGCATGTCCTTTTCATTTTCGACAGCGGTCTGGCATTCAAAGACTTCTACGCCCTTTTCCTGGCAGGCCTTTGCGATGTTCTGTCTTCTTCTCACGGACAGGCTGATGGGGAAGCAGTCACGGGAAACTGCAATGATACCAAGTTTTACTACGGGAATGTTTGTGGAATGCATGTCTTTCTCCTTTTCTGGTATGTCCTTGTGCTTGTTTTTTGTCTCTATGTGAATTTCTTACAGTTCTTTGCGGTGCTTCTTCAGATGTCGGAAGCGATGTCGATGTTGACGCCCCTGAGACCGATGACGGCGCCGTCTGCCGCTTCAGAGGATTCGGGATGGGCCAGCAGCCACTTGTTCCTGGCTGTCATGAGCCTGTCCTCCCCAGTCCGGTTCTCCATGACCTCCCTTTCGGTGTTGGTGCCCCAGGGAAGGGCCACCAGGACCCGGAAGCCTTTGGCCGGATCTGTATGGCAGGGAGCATAGTGAAGGGTGGTGGCGTAGACCTCCACCAGCGTGCCCGCAGGCACCCGGAAGGCCTTGACGCATGCCGTATCCAGGATGCCGTCCTCGCCGATCTCCTCCATCTTTGCCAGAAGGAGGATGAAATCCTCGGTTCCCAGGTTGAATTCACTGTCTCTGTGATATTCCAGGCAGTTCAGCTTTGTATTGTGGCCGTTGCACCAGCCAAGCTCGACGGGCATGCCGCCGAAAACATGGTCCCGGAAGACCTTTGCAGCAGGGAGCTCCTGCAGGAGGGGCTCTGTGGGAACATAGCCCGTGCCTTCGGGAAGGGGGGTAAGGGGCAGGGTCTCCAGGATCTCTCTGCAGGCATCCTCCAGTCCTGTCACCACCCTGCCGTAGGGCTTGAAGGCGGGATCATTTACGGAAAAGATTTTCATTGCTTTCTCCTTTCTGCAGCCTTATGCCAGCTGTTTGAAAAGCTCTCTGCACGCCGGATAGATCCGGGAGAACTGTCTGTAGCGTTCCTCATATCTTGCCGCAATGGCAGGATCGGGATAGATGGTCTCTTTCACACTGACCAGGCGCTCGCAGGCCGCCTGTACGGAAGGATAGATCCCGCAGCCTACCATGGCCAGGATGGCGCCGCCGTAGCCGGGGCCCTGTTCGCTGACAGGCAGATCCAGGGGAATGTTCAGAACGTTGGTCATGATCTTTCTCCAGAGAGGCGATTTGGAGCCGCCGCCGCAGAGCATGGCTCTGGGGATCGGGACACCGATGGACTTTGCCACCTCGATGGAATCCCGGAAGGCAAAGGCTACGCCCTCCAGCATGGCCTGGGTCATTTCCGTATGGGTCGTATCCATGGTCATTCCGATGAAGGTGCCCCTTGCATCGGTATCGTTGATGGGGGATCTTTCTCCCATCAGATAGGGCAGGAAGTAAACGTGATTGTTGCCGAGCATGTCGTCGGAAATGCCGGCCTGCTCCCCTGCATAGTCCTTGTTCTGCAGGATGCTGTCCTGCCACCACATGTTGCAGGAAGCGGCGGAGAGCATGCAGCCCATCAGGTGCCAGGCACCGTCAGCGTGGGCAAAGGCGTGAAGGCCGTTGGTGGCGTCAACGCCGAACTTTTCAGAGCTGATAAATACCGTACCGGAGGTTCCCATGGAAATGGTGCAGTGGCCGTCTCCCACCGTGCCGGTCCCGACTGCGCCTGCTGCGTTGTCGCCGGCGCCGGGCGTTACGATCACGGATTCGGGAAGGCCCAGAAGGGCTGCTGTTTCGGGAAGAAGGGTCCCGATATTCTCCCAGCTCTCATGGAGACTTGCCAGCTGCTCTTCTTTGACAGAGCAGATCTCCAGCATTTCCCTGGACCAGCATTTGTGCTCCACATCCAGAAGCAGCATGCCGGAGGCGTCGGAATAATCCGTGCAGAATACGCCGGAAAGCTTATAGGCCACATAATCCTTGGGCAGCATGATCTTGGAGATCCTGGCAAAATTTTCGGGTTCGTTCTCCTTCATCCACAGAATCTTGGGGGCCGTAAAGCCTGCGAAGGCGATATTGCCGGTATGGGCGGAAAGGAAGTCTCTTCCTATGGTCTCGTTGAGGTATTCCACCTGCTTTCCGGTGCGGCCGTCATTCCAGAGAATGGCGGGACGGATCACCTCATCGTTCTCATCCAGGACCACCAGACCGTGCATCTGACCGCCCAGGCCGATGCCGGCGATCTGCTCTTTGTCCACATCCCGGATCAGCTCCGGAATGCCCTCCAGCACAGCCTGCCACCAGTCCTGGGGCGCCTGCTCCGACCAGCCCGGATGAGGGAAGGATAGACCATATTCTTTTGTTACAGTGGAAGCAATGCTTCCATCTTCCGAGACCAGAAGAAACTTGGTCGCAGAAGTTCCCAGATCGATGCCTATGGTATACATTCTGTTCCTCCTTGAAAGCCTGTCTGTACCGCCGCCTTCCCCGGGAAGGCTTTATCCTGTATCTGTTCCCATTATGGGACGCTTCATTGGACTTTTCCTTGACAATTGCACTATTTTATTAGACTAATTTGATATCTCCTCTTCTTCTCTGTTTTTCACAATTTTACCCATCCGGCTTTGTGCACTCTGCATAGTCAAGCAGCTTTCACCATTTCCTGCAGGGCGAAAGGGCCAAAATGGCCTGTCTTGACCTGGTCACGGGCAGCGTCTACAATATTCAATATACCATTAATTGGATTTTATCAGGCAGATGCAGAGAGGAAAAGCAATGGCAAGACGTGAGATTGAGATCATCCGCTATGACCGGATCCAGGGCCTCAACATGTTCATGGATACCGTGGACTATCGTACCCCTCACCAGCATGACGAGCTGGAGCTGATCTGGAATCTGAGCGGGACCCTGCATGTGGGAAGCATGGGAGAAAGAATTGTGCTCCAGCCCGGCAGCATCATTCTGATCAACCAGGAGGTCATTCATGAATTCCAGGGAGGCGAAGGCGGCGCGACCTTCCTGTGCATGCAGCTGGATATCTCCCGCTTCCGTTCGGAAAAGACCCCCAGACAGATCCTCTTTGACGCCAGTCTGCCGGAAAAATATCTGTCCGAAGAAGAAATGGCCCGGATCCGGCAGGATATCCTCTCCCTCTTTCAGGCCTATCTGGAGGAAGCGGCAGACTATGAGATCTACTGCTCCTCCATGGCAGGCCTGATCTTCTACCGCCTGCTCCGGGCCATGCCCCATCATGAGGAGTCGCTGCAGGAGGCCGGCGAGAGGATCCAGCGGAGCCAGCGGATGCAGAGGCTCCTGGACTATGTGGACCAGGGCTATATGCACAAGATCCGTCTGTCAGACTTTGCCGCTCTGGAGGGCCGGTCCATGGGCTATCTCTCCCATCAGATCCGGGAGACCCTCAACCAGAGCTTTCAGGAATATGTCACCTCGGTCCGCCTCAACGCCGCCTGCCAGATGATCCATGAGGACAGGGGAAAGCTTTTGGATATCTGCTATGCCTGCGGCTTTTCGGACTACCGCTACTTCGTAAAGGCCTTCCGCCAGCGCTTTTCCATGACTCCGGAGGAATACAGGAACAGTCCCCAGGCAGGCCGGGACCGGAGCCGCAACCACCGAAGCCTCCACTCCCTGGAGCACATCTATTCTCCCCGGGAAAGCCTCTCGCTTCTGGAAAGCGGCATGGTCCCCACAGCCCTCTGAAAAAACGGCCTCCGGATCATCCCTTGATCCGCAGGCCGTCTTTTTTACTCTATGCTATATTGCCAGGCTTTACTGCAAGGCCTTTTTCAGCACTTCCAGATTGTTTTCCATCATGGTCAGGTAGTCTGCGCCTCCTGCCATATCCTCCGCCGTGATGCTCTGCATGGAATCCAGGGCCAGGATCTCCAGGTCCGAAGAGGCCGTTTCCGCAATGGTCTTTGCGATCTTCCCGTCAGACCCGTCTATGGTCATGACAGCGTGAAGGCCCAGGGAATCCGTTTTTTCGGCCAGAAAAAGGATGGTCTCAAAGCTGGCCTCCGTTTCGGCGGAGCACCCGGAAAAGGCGGCAAAGTAGTTCAGGCCGTAGTCCTTTACCAGGTAAAGGAAGGGGAAACGGTCTCCGAACACCAGCGTCTTATTGGGCGCCTCCTGAACAGCCGCCGTATAGGCACTGTCCAGGGCAGACAGCTTATCCTGATAGGCTGCCAGATTGGCTCTGTAGGCCTCAGCATGGTCCGGATCGGTCCTGGAAAGGGCTTCCTCAATGGCGCCGGACAAAGTCATGGCGTTTTTCAGAGAAAGCCAGACGTGCTCGTCATAGGCGCCTTCTTCCTCTTCCTCCTCTTCGGTCTCCATGCCTTCCACGGTCTCTTCCTCTCTGGCGCCCTCTCCCAGGGCCTCCAGAAGGTTTACGACCACCATGTCCTGATTCGCGGCCTGGGCCAGGGCGTCAGAGGCCCAGCCGTCTGATTCCCCGCCGACGTAGATGAAAACGTCGCAGTTCGAAATGGTCAGGATATCCTCCACAGAAGGCTGATAGCTGTGCAGATCTACGCCGCTGTCCACAAGAAGGGTCAGCTCTGCGCCCTCTGTGCTGCCGATCACATTCCGGGCCCAGTCATAGGCAGGGAAAATGGAGGCTACGACCTGGATGCCTTCCCGGCTCTGTTCCTCCCCGCTGCTTCCAGTTTCCTGGACCTCCTGGGGCCTATCCTGGTCTGCCGTCTGTGCTTTCGCGCCGCCGCAGCCTGCCAGAAGGGCTATGGATAAAAGGCACGCCATGCATGCCGAAATCATTCTTTTCTTCAAGCTTTTCTCCTTTATTCTCTTCTTTATGAAAGTCATACAGGCATTTCTGTCTTCTGAAACACCTACTGATTATAGCAGAGAAATAAAGGATTTCAATATGAAATTGATTCTCAAATTCATATATTTGTTTTTTGCGCCCGCCGCAGGCAGGGTCCCAGGAAATCCAGGGGCCGGCCGGTCCCTTTCCCCTGGCTCCGCGCCTCCAGCCGCCTTTGGCCCGGCACAAAATGCCTGGCCGGCAGGCAGATATGCTATACTGGAAAAAAAGACATCTTCAGGAGGTGCAGATTTGAGAAGTATTTTTCTGACCAGCAGCCCCTTCGGGCCCCTGGATAACAGCTATGAAGTAGACGGCATGGATCCAAAGAACCAGTTTCCCCAGCTCCTTCGTCAGAGATGGAGACAAAAGGCCCGGGTCCTTATCATCTCCGCTTTTCCGGAAAACATCCCCGCCAATATCGAAATGCGGGACTTTATGGAAGAGGCCATGAAAAAGACCGGTCTTTCCCTGTCGGCCGTGGATCTGTGGGACGAGAGGACCAGCGATTACCGTCCGGAAATTCTCCATTCCTATGACGTCATTTACCTGGGCGGCGGCCATGTGCCCACAGAAAACGCCTACTTTCAGCGGATCGGCCTCCGGGAAATGATCCAGGATTTTGACGGCATCATCATCGGCATCAGCGCGGGCACCATGAATATGGCCGGGACCGTCTACGCCCAGCCTGAGGAGGCCGGGGAGGCCCTGGACCCGGATTATCAGCGCTTTATCCCGGGCCTTGGCCTGACGGATCTGAACATCCTGCCCCATCTGCAGATGATCCGGGGCATGGAGCTGGACGGGATGAAGATCATTGAGGAGATCACCCTGGGCGACAGCTTCGGCCATGAGTTTCTTGGCCTCCCGGATGGGAGCTTTGTCCTTTCCGAAGAAGGACTGGAGACGCTTTACGGAGAAGGCTGGCAGATCCGGGACGGGCAGATCATACAGATCTGCTCTGAGGGAGAGAGCCTCATTCTCTTCTGAATATAAGAAAAAAGATCACCACATCCGGTTCACGAAATACATGAGGGCGGCCCAGGTATACATGGAATAGAAATTCCCATACTTGTCTCTGCCCTCCCGCAGGGTCTTTTCCGCCTGGTCCAGGGTTAGCAGTTCAAAGCCGGCAAAGAGTTCCTGCCCTTCCGCTCCCTCCTGGTTCAATACGGAAAGGTCCTCCAGATGGATCACCGCCAGTGCCAGTGCATTGGATTCATCCGTCATGCCGGGCGTCGAATACAAAAGGGGGCTGATCACCTTCAGGGTGTCCTTTTCCCCTATGACAATGCCGGTTTCCTCGTGGATCTCCCTGGCCGCAGCGGAAAGGACCGGATCGGCGCTTTCTTTGTCCCCCGGATCGATCAGGCCCGCCGGCACGCCAAGAAGCAGGCGGCCTGTGGGATAGCGGTATTCATAGGCCAGAAGGAGCCTTGGCTCCTCTCCCTTGGCCTCAAGGATCACAACGCAGCTGACTGCGTCCGGCACCATGTTTTTATATTCCGCATCCTCCTTGATGGATGCAAGATCATCGAGCTTTCTTCTGGTGGCGTTGTAATAATGCTTTCCCTCTTCATACTGGAGATCAAACACATTCAGGAAGCCGGTCTCCAGAAGCGGCTTGACGTTTTCTTTTCTGATCACAGGAAGTTTCATCATTCTTTCCTCCATTTCTTTCATGCCAGGGCCCTTCCGGACTGGCGCCTGCAGAGAAGTTATATTTTTCCCCGCGCCTTTTGGCGGCGGGGTTTTTTTATTCTCTCATCCTATTCTGCATCAGAGTATTTTTTTGTCAAAGGGTTTCCGGCCAGGCAGGCCAAAAAAAAACCTTTTTTAAAAAAAGTCTGCTTTCTAAGTTTGAATTAAGTTTCAGCCTTTAAGGTGGGGATGAACAAAAACAGAGCAGACAGCTTAAAAGAAAGAAGGGACCATTTATGGACATACAATACAGACATGAATGGAAGCATGAAATAAATTATTCCGACCTGCTTGCCATTCGGAGCCGCCTTGCTGCGGTTGCCAGGCCGGATCCCCACGCATCAGGCGGACGCTATCTGATCCGGAGTCTCTACTTCGACAACGCCAGTGACAAAGCCCTCCGGGAAAAGATCGACGGCGTCAACATGCGGGAGAAATTCAGGATCCGCTACTACAACGGAGATACCTCCTTCATCAGTCTGGAGAAAAAGAGCAAGAAGAACGGGCTCGGCACCAAGTTCTCGGCAAGACTGACCCCGGAGGAGGCACAGAAGATCGTGGACGGAGACCTGGACTGGATGATCGGCTCCGGAAGGCCCCTCATCGAGGAGCTCTACTGCAAGATGCAGTATCAGGGCATGCGTCCAAAGACCATTGTAGACTATACCAGAGAGCCCTTCATTTACGAGCCGGGCAATGTCAGAGTCACCTTTGACTATGACATCCGGACCGGTCTTGGCAGCACCGATTTTTTAAACCCGGACTGCACAACGATCCCCGCCGGAGCCGCAGGCATCATCCTGGAGGTCAAATGGGACAATTTCCTGCCCTCCATCATCCGAGACTGTGTACAGATGCCGGGACGAAGGGTATCCGCCTTTTCCAAATATGCCCAGTGCCGGATCTATGACTGATCCGAAAGACGTTACACAGAAAAAATAAACAGATTCAATACAAGAGGAGAATAAAACAATGACATTCAGCGATATTTTTAAATCCAGTTTCCTTGAAAACGTAGCCAGCGTCAGCATCCTGGATATGGCCCTGGCCATGGTCCTGGCCTTTGGACTGGGCGTCTTTATCTACCTGGTCTATAAAAAGACCTACCAGGGCGTCATGTACTCGTCAAGCTTTGGCGTGACTCTGATCGCCCTGACCATGATCACCACCCTGGTCATCCTGGCCGTCACCAGCAACGTCGTCCTGTCCCTTGGTATGGTCGGTGCTCTGTCCATCGTCCGATTCAGAACCGCCATCAAGGAGCCCCTGGACATCGCCTTCCTTTTCTGGTCCATCGCAGCCGGCATCGTACTGGCCGCCGGCATGATCCCGCTGGCCGTTTTCGGCTCCATTATCATCGGCGTCATCCTCCTGGTCTTTGTCAACCGCAGGGAGAGCGTCAATCCCTATATCACGGTCCTTCGCTGTGACTCCTCCGAAAGTGAAAAGACAGCCCTGGACTTTGTCAAAAAGAACACCTCCAAATGTGTGATCAAGAGCAAATCCGCCAGAAAGGGCCAGATCGAGCTGAATCTGGAGATCCGTCTGAAGGATGAAAATACCGATTTCATCAACGCCCTGGCTGACCTTAGCGGCGTTGAAAGCGCTGTCCTGGTAAGCTACAACGGCGACTACATGGGCTGAGGAGGACGCTATGCTGACACACAAGTTTATTGACCGGATCTGCGTGGTCATCCTGGTGTGTACGATGCTTCTTACGATCCTGTTCATGCATGGAGAGGCTTTAGGCATACAGGTGGTCTCAGACCTGGATACAGACTCCAATGAAGGCTCTGTATGGTTTACCGACAATGATCTGGACAGCAGCTGGGATACCGAAAATGCTGTCCGGATCACCCTGGAAGGAACAGACGCTTCCATAGACGGAAACGGGGCCTATGTTATGGATGGAAATGTGGTCATCGCCTCCGCCGGCACCTATGTGGTCTCCGGCGAGCTGACAGACGGAAGTCTCATTGTAAGCGCCTATGACAATTCCAAGGTCTGGATCCTTCTGGACGGCGTTTCCATAAACTGCTCCGATGATGCGGCCTTCCGGGTCGATCAGGCCGACAAGGTCTTTCTGACCCTGGCAGAGGGATCAGAAAATACATTTTCCAGCGGAGAGACCTACTCCCAGGAGGCCCTTGCCGACAATACCGGCGGCGTCCTCTTCTCCCACGACGATCTGACCATCAACGGATCCGGCTCTCTGACTGTCACAGCCGCCTATAAGCATGGCATCGACGCCAACGACGATCTGACCATCACCGGCGGCACCATCACCATTGAAGCGGTCTGCGACGGCATTCACGCCAATGACTCCCTGGAGATCTGTAATGCGGATCTGACCATCACGACCGGGGATGACGGCTTGGTCGCATCCGGTGAAGAAGCTCCCTTCTACATGGAATCCGGCTCTGTTACCATCACTGCCGCAGACGACGGCATCAATACCAGCGGGGACATTACCCTGGCAGGCGGGGACCTCGTGATCGCAGCCGGCGACGACGGCATCCACTCCGATCAGAACTTCCTGATCACAGGCGGCTCCGTCACCATAAATGAATCCTATGAAGGAATCGAAGGCCTGACCATCGATCAGCAGGGCGGCGACATCCAGATCACATGCTCGGACGACGGCTTCAACGCCAACGGCGGCTCCTCCGCCCAGATGGGCATGGGCGCCATGGGCGGCTTCCAGCAGGATAATCGTGTCAGTGAGGACACTGCCCAGAGCAGTGAAGAATCTTCTGAAACTCCTGAGGCCCCCGCATCTGAAAGCCAGAATACAGCCTCTGAAACAACGGCAGCAGATGAAACGGCTCAGACCGGAGACCAATCTTCGGACGAAGCCTGGATCCACATTTCAGGGGGCACTCTGACGATCCTCAACAGCACCGGACGCGACGCGGACGGCCTCGATTCCAACGGAGACATCCTGATCAGCGGCGGAAGCATTCTGATCAGCCTGACAGGCAGCGGCAGCAACTCTGCCATCGACTATAACAGCGAAGGCGGCAGCAGCTGCCTGATCACAGGCGGCACGGTCATAGCCTGCGGCTCCGCCTCCATGGCAGAAGCCTTTGATGCTGCCTCTGCCCAGTGCACTGTCCTCTATTCCCTTTCCGAAACCGCCCAGGCCAGATCCGAATTCAGCCTGGAAAACGAAGCAGGGGAAGTCCTTCTTTCCTGGACAGTCCCCAACAGCTTCTCCTGTGTAAGCTTCAGCACTCCCGCCATGGAAACGGGCCAGACCTATCAGGTCACGGCCGGGTCCCTGGAGGAATCCATCACCCTGACGGAGATTTCCTCCTCCTTTGGACAAAGCAGCTCTCCTATGGGCGGCGGATTCGGCCAGAGGACCGAAGGCGCTGATGCAGAAAATACCGGTGCCCCGGAGGGCCAGATGGCGGAAATGTCCGATGGAGAAAGACCTGAAAAACCGGATGGGGAAATGCCCCAGATGGAAGACGGCGAAATGCCGGAAAGGCCGGACGGGGAGATGCCCCAGATGGAAGACGGCGAAATGCCGGACCAGAATGCCGGCACTGCTCCCGGCGCCGGATCCGAAATGACCCAGGAGGAAGAAGACGCAGCTGCCTCTGAAGGGGAAACTGTGGTCTATACGGCCAGAACCTACCTCTTCCTTGGTGCCTCTGTCCTGGTGCTCCTTGGCGGCCTTGCCTTTTCCCTTGCTTTCAAAAGGCACAGATAAATTACGGTCACTTTCAGTGATGCACTTCTTTATAAAACGGAAAAACCTGTCCGGGAGGCGCGCTTCCTTGCCTCTCCTGACAGGTTTTTCTGCTGCTTGTTTATTTTTCCAGAAGTCTGACCAGGGCGTCCCCGCAATCCGATGTGGAAGCCTCTCCGCCCAGATCCGGCGTCAGATCCCTGCCCGTGGTAAGGAGCTTTTCGATCGAATCCACGATCCGTTTTCCCCACTCTTCGTAGCCGAAGAAATCCAGCATCTGGGCCGCTGTCCAAATGGAGGCCAGGGGATTGGCGATCCCCCTGCCGGCTATATCAGGGGCCGATCCGTGAATGGGCTCAAACATGGAAGGGAACTTCCTTTCCGGATTCAGGTTGGCTCCGGCCGCCAGGCCCATGCCGCCTGAAATGGCTGCGCCCAGATCTGTCAGAATGTCTCCGAAAAGGTTGGAGGTGACCACGATCTGGAAGCGCCCGGGATCTTTGACCATGAACATGGAGGCGGCATCCACCAGATAGGAGTGAGTCTCGATGTCAGGGTAGTCTCTTCCCACCTCGGCAAAGATCTGGTCCCAGAAGACCATGGAGTAATTGAGGGCGTTGGCCTTGCTGATGCTGGTCAGGGTCTTCCCCTCTTTTCTGGCCAGCTCATAGGCGTAGCGGATGACCCTTTCGCAGCCCTTTCTGGAAAATACACTGTTCTGGATCACCACCTCTTCGGGCTGGTCCTTATAGAGCCAGGCCCCGCTTCCGGCATACTCGCCTTCGGAATTTTCTCTGACAAAGGTCATGTTGATATCCTCCCGCCTGACGTCCTTCAGGGGGCAGGGCGCGCCCTGAAGGAGCCTTACGGGACGCAGATTGATATACTGGTCAAAGCCATGCCGGATTTCCAGCAGGAGGCCCCGCAGGGAAATATGGTCCGGCACGCCGGGATAGCCTACGGCTCCCAGTAAAATGGCGTCATAGTCCTTCAGGATCTCCATCCCGTCCTTCGGCATCATCTCGCCTGTCTTAAGATAATATTCACATCCCCAGGGATAGTCCGTGAAGGTAAAATCAAACCTTCCATCCAG
>CAMNJZ010000026.1 GCA_946541955.1 uncultured Lachnospiraceae bacterium
CCATGGCGACCACAAAGTTGAAGGCCGCGCAGAGGATGACGCTTAAGGGGACTGCCGTAAACAGGAGTCTGGTAAAGAGGGTGTTGCGCTCTTCTTCGTCACCGCAGGAGCCCATGATCAGGGAACCGCCGGAAGAGAAGGGACTGATGGCGGAGGACTGGGCGCCCAGGACCGTGCAGGCAAAAAGGGCTGTGGCGGACAGACCGGAGGAAGCAGCCAGGCCGGGGATCAGAGGGAAGAGGGCCGGAGCGACGACGCCGGTGGTGGAGCTGAAGAAGCTCATGATGGCGCCTACGATACTGAAGGCGATGGGTACCAGGAAAGTGGGAACGTTGGAGCCGATCCAGTTGGACAGAGCTTCGATGGTGCCGGCCTCTACGGCGACGGCGATCAGCATGCCTGCACCGGCGATCATGATGATGGTGTTCCAGGGAATCCTGGCAATGGCTTCCTTCTGGGGCGCCAGCTTGAGCAGCAGGCCGATGACGGCGAAGATGATGGCCACCAGGCCTACGTCGATCTTGCCGGCCAGCATGGAGATGGTCTCATTGGCGGGCATAAAGAGCTTCAGCAGGGGGAAGACCAGGACCAGGACCATCATGGCGATCATCAGGGTCAGGGTCGTCTTCTGCTCCTTTGTGAAGGGCTCGGGCTTTTTGAATTCCACGCCCTGGCCGATGCCCCGGTTGGACTTGAAGCCGAAGCGGACGACGGTGACCAGGATCAGGGCAAAGGTAATGGCAAAGAGGAAGATCAGCATCTCGGCCTTGAAGGTGTCGATGGCGGTCAGGTCAGGATTTGCCTCATAGGCAGTGTCGGCCAGGCCTCTGAAAACAACGCCCAGGTTGGAGGTGGGGAAGTTGCCGCCGGCCAGAGCGCCCGCATTGATGGCGATAGCGCCGGTCAGCTTGTCCATCCTGGACTCCTCGCAGATCAGGAGGGTAATGGGCGCCAGGAAGGCCAGGACGGTGAAGTAGGTGGCGCCCATGACGGACAGGATGACTGCCACGGCCAGGAGGGCGTAGGGGAGAAGGCCCGGGAACTTCCGGCAGGCATAGAGCAGGGAGCCTGACATCTTTTCCAGTGTTCCGTTGATGGCCGCAATGTTGTAGAAAAGTGATACGGACAGGATGACGAACATGGTGGAGGTGGGCCAGAAGGCGATGATCTCCTTGGTCTTGAGGCCCATGATGAAGCAGCCGATGATGTAGGCGAAGACCATGCAGAACAGGCCGGTATTGATCTTTGTTCTGGCACCCAGGAAAATAGCGATGGCGATAGCCGCAATAATGATAATTCCTAACATTGTTTTTCTTTCCTTTCTTTTCTCTGACCAGGGAGCTTTGTTCAGAATCCGTAGACCTTTGCAGGGTTGTCCACCAGAATCATTTTGAAGTTCTCATAGCTGCCGGCCTGCTCGTAGAGGGCGTCCAGCATGTCTGCGTCGTTGGGGAAGGGCTTCTTCCTGTCAAAGACGATGGGATGGGGCCAGTCGGTCCCCCACAGGCACCTGGCGGGATTGACCTGGCAGAGGGCTTTGCCCACGGCGATGGTGTCGGAGAAGTCTTCCTTCTCAGAGTCGATGTAAAGGCCTGTCAGCTTGAGCCAGATCTTCTCATCCCGAAGGAGCCCGCACAGGACCTGGAAGGCGGGGTGGTTCACGCCCTGGTCCGCCGGAAGATGGCCTCTGTGATCAATGACCACTTCACAGGGAAGATCCCGGATGAACTGCTCCATGGAGACCACCAGGTCCGCTGCCATAAAGAAGCTGATGGACCAGCCAAGAGGTGCGACTCTTTCGGCCAGGGTCCGGATCTCGTCCAGCTTGGAGGGGCCGCCGCCGCTGTTGAGGTTGAAGCGAAGTCCCTTCACGCCCATCTCGTCCATTTCTCTGAGCTCGTCGTCACTCACGCTGTTGTCGATGACCACCACGGCTCTGGTATTTTCCTTCCCCATGGCCCTTAAGGCGTCCAGGGTGCAGGCGTTGTCCAGGGCGTAGGCCGAGGGCTGTACGATGACGTTTCTTGTGGTGCCCAGCTTTTTCTGCAGAAGACGGTAGCAGGCCACGTCGGCCGGAGGCTGGTTGCGGACATCCTCGGGGCGGTAGGGGAAGCGTACCGGATCGTAGATGTGATGGTGACAGTCGCAGGCTCCTGCGGGGATCTCATAGGAGGGAATGTTTCTGCCGGTGCAGTAGGGCACCTGGATTCCGTTTACTGGCATGGTGTTGTCTCCTTTCTTCTGGGTCCTTTTCCTTTTTCCGGGGCCCTGCCCCGGTTTTTTCTTTCCTTATGCCTTTATTCTAGACATTTTTCTCTTGCCCCGAAATGAGCAAAGCCGTATACTATCCATAGGTTATTCCTATAACTAAAGCTATCCATTTATCCTATAATAAGGATGTAAGACAATTGAATGTGACAGACAGACCCTACCTTAATGCAGGAGGATTTATGGAACTCAAAGAAATCGATTATATCCTGACCATCGCCGAATGCGGCTCCATTTCCAAGGCCGCGGACAAGCTCCTCATGACCCAGCCCTCCCTGTCCCAGTTCCTGCAGCAGTTCGAAAGCCACCTGGGCTGCCAGCTCTTTCTGCGCACCACCCGGGGCGTCGTGCTGACAGCAGCAGGGGAAGCCTTTCTGCAGGATGCGGCCAGGATCCAGGCCATCTATAGGGAGGCCCAGACAAAGCTCCGGGATATCAATGAGGTAAAGGGCGGCACGGTCCGCCTTGGCATCTCCACCTTCCGGGCCCAGGAATTCCTCCCGCCCATCCTGGAGAAGTTCTACGCCCTCTATCCGGACGTGGCCGTCCAGATCACAGAGCTGGATACCATTCCCCTGGAGACCCATATCCTGGATGGAAATCTGGACATGGGCATCGTGGCCTTCCCCCTGCACAAGCTCAGACAGGATGAGAACGTGGAGATCCTTTTGAACGACGAGGTGGTCATTGCGGCCAAAAAGGGCCATCCCATCCACAAGTACCTCCATACCGCCGAGGACGGCCGGGTCTGGGTCTCCTTCTCGGACGCCGCCCGTTTTGAGTTCGTCCTGGGACCTGTGGGGACCAGGCTGGGCCGGATCGCCCGCCGGGAATTTGCGGCCTGCAAGAAGATCCCCATTGCCAGAAACGACAACCTCAGCGCTTCCCTGGCCCTGGCCATGGCAAGACGGGGCCTGGCTCTGGCCCTGACCTACTCCTCTGTCATGTCCACCAGAAACGTAGACTTCATATCCATCGGAAAAGAAGGCATCTATCTGCCCCTGGCCCTGGCCTATCCCCCCTCCTCCTACCGGTCCAGGGCAGCGATCGAACTGTCCAAAGTCATTCATGAGGTCCTGGCGGACAGCTGATCCCCTGCCCCGGGCAAAGAAATGCCCCTGCCCCGCAGCTATGGCTGCAGGGCAGGGGCATCTGACGTGAAGAAGCCTTTACAGCCTGCACGTCTTTCTATTATCTGCTCTTTTTCCCTTCTCACTCTCCGAAAGCCCGGGCCAGGGCCTCTTTCAGAAGCCGGACATGGTCTCCGTTCTTTTCGTTTTCATACCTTTTTGCCGTTTTCTCAAAGAGCTGCCGCTTGGCCAGGGCGTTTCTTGCGGCAGGGTGGTCTGTTTCCAGATCCACTCCCTCCGGAAGGAGCTTCATGCTTTCCATGGCCATATCCGCGGAAAGATCCAGAAGCTGGTCCGACAAATCCATGTCCCGATCCATGCCCATGGAAAGGATCTGGTCCACAAAGCCCAGGGTGGAGGCAGTATACCAGTTGCCGTCAAAGCGGTTGGCATCTTTTTGCACATCCGTGATCCGAGTGTTGATCTTGTTGGTCAGGTAGACCACCACCAGATCCCGGCCGGAATCGATGGTGACCAGGGTCCCGGTCCAGCCCTGATGGCCTATGGTGTCCGGACCTGCCTGGGTCCCGAAATACCATACCCTCTGCCCGTCTCCCTGTCTCCACCAGCCAAGGCCCCAGTTGCCGGCATCCTCTTTCTTGGGAGCCGTAAAGATGTCCATGACATTCCTGGAAAAGAAGCGGTTTTCCCCGTATCCTCCCTCCAGCATGACGAAGGCCAGCCTGGCCAGATCCGAGGCATTGGCAAAAAGCCCCGCGTGGCCGGAAATGCCGGCCATGGAGTACCAGGCCTTTTCATCGTGGACTTCTCCCTGCAGGGTATAATCCCGGTAGCCTTCATAATGAAGGAGATGGTCTCTGGTATTGCCGTTCAGTTCCGTGGCCGCACAGTCATCCTTTGTAAAACCGTTCTGCAGGGGATTGTAGGTGATGCGGGTCAGGCCCATGGGATCACAGAAGGTCTTCTTGAGATAGGTATCCAGGTCCGTACCGGCGATCTTTTCCACCACCAGGCCCAGGATCATGTAGTCGGCGTCGGAATAAAGGGTCTTTGTACCGGGTTCGTATTCCAGAGGGGTCCGGTTGATCATCTCCAGGGTGGCTTCCCTGGTCTTTTCGTCCGCCCCGTTGCCTGCAAAGAGAGGGTTGTCCCGGAAATCCTCTTCGGGGGTGTTTTCCTTATAAAGTTTGGGACAGGGATACTTGGGATCCGCAGGCATGCCGCCCTGGTGGCGGAGCAGGTCCCTGACGGTCAGCTCTTCCTTCCATTTCTTTACCGTTTCCAGATCCGGCAGCTGATCCTGGGGAATGATGTTTCCGTCCGCATCTTCCTGGGGCACCAGCATGGTCTCCGAGACAAATTCCTCTCCCAGATACATGGTGATCGGGTCGTCCAGATTCACCTTTCCCTCTGTCAGGAGCCTCTGCAGGCCGTAATTGACCGTGAACATCTTGGTCACGGAAGCCAGATCATAGAGGGTATCCGTGGTGACGGGGGCGCTCCCGGTGTCGGGGCTTCCGTCCGGCAGATAGGTATTGGTCCTGCCCCAGGCGTTTTCATAGACCAGCCTGCCGTGTCTGATGACGGCGAGCTGGGCGCTGGTAAAGCCGTTTTCTATATCCGTTTCGATCAGATCGGAAATCAGGGCAAGGCTCTGGGCAGAAATGCCCTCTTCTTCGGGAGTCCCGTCAAGGACCTGGGGATAGGGGATCCTGACCTCCACGGTCCCCTGGGGGGAAGAGGGAAGAATGTCCGCCACCTGGATCGTATTGGTCCCGTCCAGAGTCAGGGAAGAAATATCCACCGCTGCCGTATGACCGCCGATCAGGTCTTCCTCCGGGATCCTCACGCCGTTGACATAGAGGGAAAAGCTCTCCACGGAGGGATCTGCCTTAATATAGATCCTGCCCTGCCCCCGACGGAAGCGGAAGGAATACATGCTGTTCATGGCCAGGGTATCGTCGGTATAGCCCTTCCAGTCGGGAAAGACCGGATTCCCCTGCCAGGAAGCGCCGGAAAGGGCCTCCTCTTCCTCCTGGGTAAGGGGGGAGACAAGTGTTTCCGCCTCAGCGGATTCCTCTTTTTCCACCCCGTCATTCTCCTTCGCCGAATCCGGAGAAACCGCCTCCCCGGCGGGGACCCCGGCACAGGCCATGGCCATAAAGGCCAGGATCAGCAGAAGTCCTGTCAGTGCCGCAGATGTCTTTTTCCGTTTCATATAGATCCTCCTTATTTCCCGATGCCGCAGACCGGACATTTTTCCTCTTCATTATAACATTCCGGCAGGCCGAATTGAACCGTCGCCCTGAGTGCCAGTCTTCCCGCGCAAAAGGGATGAAAAGCGCAGAAGAAAAGCACATTCTGTCCCGCTTCCCGCCGGAGAGCATGTGCTGATTCTTCCATATAAAGCATTTTCCGGGTCCTGTCCGGGTCTCCCCGGCCATGCCGGCGGCCTTCTTCAGATCAGTACAGGGACCTTTTTCTTTCCGCAAGCCGTCCCGTATTGAAGAGGACCCTGACTGCACCTTCGTATTCCACCTTCGTTCTGGCCTTGTAGACGGCCTTGAGCTGCTTTGCGCTCTCCGGGAACATGGCCCCCATATGGACCCAGTATTCCTTCATCTTGCCGATGACCACCGCAGTTCCGGGCATGGTCTCCGACAGGTCTGCGTAAAGTCTGTCATGGAAGGCCCGGAGCTCCTTTTTGCCAAGGGGCTCTCCTCCCCGGAGCTCTCTGACCAGGGCCGGATCGGCCACAAGGCCTCTTCCCAGCATGAAGGTCTCTGTGCCCGGAAAACGGTCCTTCACCAGGGCCAGGTCCTCCTTGGTAAAGAGATTTCCGTTATAGACCAGGGGAAGGGAGGGATATTTTTCCAGGATCTCCCCGTAAACATCCAGACGCGGCACTCCCCTGTAGGCGTCCTCCCTGGTCCTGGCATGGACCGTGATCTCCGAAAGGGGATAGGAGGCGTAGACAGCAAAGAGCCTTTCCCATTCGGAGGGCTCTGTCATGCCAAGCCTTGTCTTGACGGACAGTTTCACGCCGGAAAGGCCGGCCTGGTCCCACCTTCCAAGGACCGCATCAAAAAAGCGGTCCAGATTCTCGGGGTCCGAGAGCATGCCGGCGCCCCGGCCGTGTTTTACCACCGTTCCCACAGGGCAGCCAAGGTTGAGATTGACCTCCCTGTATCCCAGATCCGCCATATAGGAGGCGGCCCAGAGAAAGTCCTCCGGGTCCCTGGCCAGGATCTGGGGGACCACCGGGATCCCTTCGTTGTTTTCCGGCGCCACGTCATACTTTTCCTTCTGCTTGAAGCTGTGGGTATGGGTGGCCGTCACAAAGGGGGTATAGTATTTGTCCACGCCCGGAAACAGGCTGTGATGGGCCCTGCGGTAGACATGGCCCGTGATGCCCTCCATGGGCGCATAATAGTATTTCATCATATTGGCGTGATCTTTCACCTTTTTTTGCTGCTTTTGGCTTTCATGGTCTTCTCCCAGATGACCCAGAGGCCCCGCATGAGAAGGTTTTCGTCCAGCTCGATCTCATGCCGGCAGCCCGGACAGATCAGCCTGGAAAGGCCGCCGGTGGCCACAATGGAGGTATCCTCCCCCAGCTCCTTCAGATAGCGGTCCAGGACCCCGTCCAGGGCCCCGCAGGCTCCGAAGATGATGCCGGTCTTGATGGCGTCGTTGGTATTGGTGGAGATGGTCTTCTGGGGCAGGACCAGGTCGATATCCGGCAGAAGGGAGGTCCCCGCGGTCAGGGCGTTGAGGGAAATGTTGACGCCGGGCATGATGCAGCCGCCGATATAGCGTCCCTTCTCATTGACCACGGTAATGGTGGTGGCAGTCCCCATGTCGATGATGATGCAGGGCAGGCGGTAGTAGTTCTTGGCTGCCACGGCCGTGGCCACCAGGTCCGCCCCGATGGTCCCCGGATCATCCAGACCGATGTCGATGCCGGTCCGGACTCCTGCGCCCACCACAACGGCCTCCAGGCCCGAAAGGATCTTCACCGCCTTCTTCAGGACGGTGGTCAGGGGCGGGACGACGGAGGAAATGATGGCGCCCTCGCACTCCTTTAAATCTACCCCGGCCAGCTCCAGGATCAGCTTCATGTCTGCGGCGTATTCATATTCTGTTTTGGTATGGTTGGTCTCCATCCGCATGGTGGGACCGATGACGCCGCCCTGTCCGATGGCGCCCAGAACAATGTGGGAATTTCCCGTATCGATGGCAAGAATCATACTTTTCCTCCCTCCATGCCGGGTTCCTTTACGCCTGCGGGATCGAAGAGGGTGGGCATCCAGCAGCGGACCAGATGCTCTGGCTCTCCCCTGCCTGCGATGTTGACCAGGTCCGGCTTTTTATGACAGTGGTCGCTGGCGTAGGGGCACCTGTGATAGTAGGCACAGGCCCCGGCCACCGGCGCCTTGAATTTTTCCAGAAGCTCCTTCTCCCTGTCGTTCTCCTCCTGCATGTCGGGGATGGCCGACAGAAGGAGCCTGGTATAGGGATGGCCCGGGTGATTGTAGACGGCGTCTGCGGTCCCCTGCTCCACGATATATCCCTTGTACATGACCGCGATCCTGTCGCAGAGATAGTAGACCACGTTCAGGTTGTGGGAGATAAAGAGCATGGAGAAGTCCCGCTCCACGTCAATGGTATTGAACAGATTGAGGATCTGGGAGCCTACGGACACGTCCAGGGCCGAAATGGCCTCGTCGGCGATGATCAGATCCGGCTCCAGGATCAGGGCGGCGCCGATGCAGACCCTCTGCCTCTGGCCGCCGGAGAGCTCCTTGGGATAGCGGTCCGCATAGGACGCGTCCAGTCCCACCGTCTCCAGCATCTTTGCGATCTTCCGGTCCTGCTCCTGGCGGCTTCCGATGCCGTGGGCCATGAGGGGCTCCCGCATAGTCTCGCCGATGGTCCTTCTGGGATTAAGGGCGCTTAAGGGGTCCTGGAAGACCGCCTGGATATGCCTCGTAAATTCCTTCCGGTCCGTGGTCTTATGGGCGTGGCCTGCCACCTCGATGGTCCCTTCAAAGGGAATGAGGCCCAGTATGGCGTTTGCCAGGGTGGACTTGCCGCAGCCCGACTCTCCCACCAGGCCGAAGAATTCATCGTTCCCTATGGTCAGAGACACATCGTGGAGGACCTGGTTGGCCTCCGCCTTTTTCAGAATGCCAAGGCCGCCCTTTGTATAGTAGTTATTGACATGTTCCACCCGCAGGATATCCTGGGTGGACGCGTGGTTTTTTCCCATGTGGGTCTCCTTTCCTGTCAGCAGAGATGACAGCAGGCGATATGGTCCTGGTCGATCCGGGTGCAGGCCGGCGCCTCCCTATGGCAGATCTCCATGGCCCTCCGGCAGCGGGGCGCAAAGGGACAGGGCTCCTTGGGATCCTCCACCGAAGGGACTCTGCCGGGGATGGAGGGAAGCTCTTTCCCCTTCCGGTCTCTGGTGGGGATGGACCGGATCAGGCCCCTGGTATACTCGTGGCAGGGGGCGTCCAGGATGTCCCGGTTGGTGCCCGCCTCCACGATCTTGCCGGCGTACATGACAAGGACCCGGTCGCAGATCCGGTTGATGACCCCCAGGTCGTGGGAAATAAAGAGGATGGCGGTCCCATACTCCCGGTTGATCCGCTTGAGCAGGTCCAGGACATGGGCCTGGGTCGTCACGTCCAGGGCCGTGGTGGGCTCGTCGGCCAGAAGGATCCGGGGGCTGCAGATGGTGGCCATGGCGATCATGACCCTCTGGCGCATGCCGCCGGAGAGCTGGTGGGGATAGGCCCGCAGGCAGGCCTCGGGATCCTGGATCCCTACCTCGGTCAGAAGGGCCAGGGCCTTCTGGTGCAGCTCTTCCCTGGAATAGCTGCCATGGAGCCTGAGGGGCTCAGCCACCTGCCTTTCGATCCGCATCAGGGGATTGAGGCTGGTCATGGGCTCCTGATAAATGATGGACATATCCTTTCCGTTGATCTCCCGCCGCCTCTCCTCCGAAACGGCCAGCAGGTCCTCGCCCTGAAAGAGGATCTGTCCCTCCAGGGCCTTTACGTCCTCCCGAAGGAGCCCCATCAGGGACATGACCGTCAGAGACTTGCCGCAGCCGGATTCTCCGACAATGCCCAGAATCTCGCCCGCCCGGACTTCAAAACTGATATGATCCACGGCCACGGCCATGGAGCCGTCCCGCTCCGTAACGCCCAGGGTCAGGTCCTTTATTTCCAGGATGTTCTCAGACATCGTTATACCTCCTACAGATAGAGCTTGCGCAGGCCCTCGCCGATCCAGTTGAGGCCTGCGATGGTCACCACGATCATGGCGCCGGGGCAGATGGCCGCCCAGGGAGCCGTATAGACGATGGTCTGGGCCTCCTGCAGCATGCGGCCCCAGCTGGGAATGGGAGGCTGAATGCCCAGGCCCAGATAGGACATGGCCGCTTCCGCCAGGATGGCGTTGGAAAGACCGATCACGATGGTGGACAAAAGCAGGGGAAAGGTATTGGGGAAGATATGGACCAGGAGGATCCGGAGGTCGGAAACGCCGAAGACCCGGAGGTTCTTGACGAACTCCGCGCTCTTGTACTGGAGGGTGGCCGTACGGACGATCCTGGTAAAGCTGGGCACAAAGGTGATGCAGAGGGCTGCCACGATGGTAAGCTGGCCCAGGTTCAGGACCGTGACCACGATCAGGGCGATCAGAAGGTCCGGGAAGGAGCTGATGGCGTCGATGATCCGCATGATGATCTCATCCACAATGCCGCCCACATAGCCGGAGATCAGGCCCAGGACAGAGGCGATGACCGTACAGGAGGCCACGGTGGAGACAGCCACCAGAAGGGTATAGCGGCCCCCGTAGATGGTCCTGGAAAAAATATCCCTGCCGTAGGAATCCGTTCCGAAGAGATGGCGGAGGGAGGGAGCCAGGAAGCGGGCCGCCTTGTCCATCTGGTTGTAATGATAGGGGGTATAAAAGATGCTCAGGATGGTCAGGGCCAGAACGATGCCCGTCAGGACCAGACCGATCCGCAGTTCTTTGCGTCCGTCTTTCATAATCTATTCCTTTTCCACGAAGGCGTCCGGTCAGGACCTGCCCGACAGGCGGATCCTGGGGTCGATCACCTGGATGACGATATCCACCAGGAAGTTGGTGACAACGATGATCACGGTAATATAGATGACCAGGGTCTGGGTCAGGGGGAAGTCCCGGGATGTGACCGCGCCGATCAGGAGCTTGCCCATGCCGGGAATGCCGTAGACCTGCTCAATGATGATGGAGCCCGAAAGGACGCTGGCCAGGATCATGCCGATCAGGGGGACCACCGCCACGATGGCGTTCTTGAGGACATGGCCATAGAGGATCCAGGTCTCGCCTGCGCCCTTGCCCCGGGCGGTCCGGACATAGTCCTCGCCCAGCTCCTCCAGCATGGCCGTCCGAATGTATTTGACCAGGATGGCCGTCTGGGGAATGGCGATGGACAGGGCCGGCCAGAAAAGGGACTGCAGAAAGCGGGGCAGGCTCCTTGTATAGCTGACATAATCGCCCGGCGTGAAAAGATGAAGGATCAGGCCGAAGATCCACATGATCAGGATGCAGAGGAAGAAGTTGGGCACTGAGATCCCCAGCATGGTCAGGATATTCAGGATCTTCTCTCCCGGCTTTCCCCGCCATCTGGCGGCCAGAATTCCCAGGGGAATGCCTGCCGCAAGGATCATGACCAGGGCGATGAGGCCCAGGGACAAAGTCACCGGAAGTCGCCCCTTCAAAAGCTCACTGACCGGCATCCTGTAGCGGATGGAGGATCCAAAATCCCCCCGGACAAAGCCTGTGATCCAGCTGATATACTGCTCGGACAAGGGCCTGTTGGTCCCCAGCTGCTCCTGCAGGGCCGCCACCTGTTCCTCGGTGGCGTTGGTGCCCAGGATCAGGCTGGCCGGATCGCCGGGTATGATATGGAATGCGAAAAAGGTCAGGAGCGAGATCGAAAAGATCGTCAGGACCAGGACCAGGGTCTTCCGAAGGAAATATTTCACGTCTGCCTCCAGTATCTGTAACAATCAGTCTTTGGGATCTGCAGGGCCCCTGGCCCTGCAGAAAGGAATCGTTCCGGAAAGGAAAAGGGCGCGGATCCGCCGGACAGATCCGCGCCCCTCTGCTTTTACTTTTCTGCGATCTTTTTGACAGCGGTGAAGTCCATGGCTGTCAGAGGATAGCTCTTATAGCCTTCATACTCCCTGGTATAGATGGTCAGAGAGCCGATGTCTTCAATAAAGACGCCTGCGCATTCATCGGCGATGATCTGCTGGGCTTCCTTGAAGGCTGCGATCTGCTCGGCTTCGTCTGTGGCTGCCAGGGCCCTGTTATAGGCCTCGTCATAGGCGGGAGAATTGAAGTTCATGAAGTTGCTCTTGGAGTCAGACACATAGCGGGCCAGGAAGGCAGTGGGAGAAACGGTGGCGCCGTCTACGGAGATCATGGTCGCCTGATAATCTCTTCCCTTATAGACATTCTCAAGCCAGGTGCCCCAGTCGATCTGTTCGATCTGCATGGTGATGCCGACCTCCTCCAGCTGGCTGGCGATCTTCTCAGCGCAGTGGACATGCACAGGATAGTTGCTGGGAATGCGGACCGTGAAGGTCAGGCCGTCCTTATAGCCGGCTTCCTCCAGCAGGGCCCTGGCCTTGTCGTTGTCCTTGTGATAGTAGTCCTCCAGCTCCGGCATATAGTACTTGGTCAGGGCCGGGGGCACGGGAGAGCCCACCACCTGGCCGATGCCGAAGTTGACGGTATCCAGTACGTCCTGAGAATCCACGGCGTAGGCGATGGCCTGTCTGACCTTTACGTCCGTAAAGGGCTCTACGGAATTGTTCAGGGCCAGGACCTGGGACATGTTGGAAAGGGTCTGGATAATGGTGGCGTTTTCTTCATTGATCTGTTCGCCCATTTCGCCGTAGCCGCCGAAGCCGTCGATGGCGCCGGACTGGAAGTTGGTCAGCTGGGCGTTCTGGTCTGCCAGGAACTTGACGACGATCTCGGTCAGGGTGCCGCCTTCTCCCCAGTAGTCATCGAATTTCACCAGGGTCACATGGTCCTGCAGCTCGTATTCCTGGAACTTGTAGGGGCCTGTGCCGATGGGAGCCAGGACCATTTCCCCGTTGTCATCGGAGCCCGCGGGAACGATGGCCTGGGTGAAATAATCCAGGAAGCCTGTGTCGGTCTTGTTCAGAGTGACCACCAGGGTCCTGTCATCCGCCGCTTCAAAGGAAGCGATCTCATTGTAGCCGGCCGTGCCTGCGTCGATGGCCTTCTGAATGGAATAGAGTACGTCGTCCATGGTCACGGCATTGCCGTTATGGAACTTGACGCCCTCCCGCAGGGTGAATGTATAAACCGTTGCATCCTCGTTTTTCTCTACGGCTTCCGCCACGGCCGGCTGTACGCTGCCGTCTGTGGAGACCTTGACCAGGCCTTCAAAAATGTTGAAGGTAATGGTCCGGCTGTTGGCTGTGCCGCCGGAGGAGAAGGGATCGAAATCCGTAATCTCGCCGGCCAGGCCGTAGATGAAGGGGTCTGAGGATGTGCTGTTCCCGGAGCCGCCGCAGGCAGCCAGAGATACAGCCATCACAGCTGTAAGAAGCATTGCAAGGATCGTCTTTTTCATTTTTTCCTCCATGTCTGCGCATTTAGCGCATCACTGTTGTTTTTCCGTCTTTTTCACCGGGAAAATAAAAAAATCCGCGCAGCAAAAAAACTCTGTACACTTCCCCCCGTAAGGGCAAAGAGACAAAGTATGCAAAGTTTCGAATCTTATATTCGCTTTGGTGGAAAAAACCGGAAAGTAAGATGTGCGGAGATCTCAGCCATCGCTGTCTCCTCCTGCTGCTGTTTCGGGTCCGGCCCAAATATAGCGCAGGTTTATTATGCCATTCCGGGGCCTGTTTGGCAATACAGGGCCTGTTAAAAAATTGTTCAGGTTTCCGTGCATCAGCGGGCGGAGCCCCGGGCGGGAACATAGAAGATCTGCCCGCTCTCCAGGCAGAGGGCGGCCAGCCTTCCCCCGTATACGCAGCCGCAGTCCATCCCGATATGGCCGGGCGTCTCATAGACCAGGCTCTGTCTGTCCGGCCGGATCAGAAAGGTGGGGGTATGGCCTGAGACCAGGACCCATGCGGGGTCCCTGAATACGGGCCTGTCGTAGTTGGTCCTGTAAAAAAGAAAATCCGCCGGCGAAACGTCCTCCAGCGCCATCCCCTCCTTATAGCCCCGGATCCCGGCGTGGACCAGGACATAGGTCCTGCCCTCCAGGGTGACCTTTTCATAGAAGGAGAAGGAATTGAGATAGTCCAGGACCTCCTGCCGCTCCTCCCGGGGCAGGTCTCTGAATTCGTCGAAGGTGGTATATCCTCCGTCCTTGTACCAGTAGCCGAAGTCCAGGCGGTCCTTTTTGGAAAGACACTGCCTGTAGTCCTCCCGGTCCACGGCGTCTCCCAGCCTTCGCAGGCTCCGCAGGGCGGCCAGGTCATGGTTTCCCATGACAGGCAGGACTCCGGGCCTTTCCATCATGTCCTGGAGGACCCTGACCGGGCAGGGCCCCTTGTCGCAGACGTCCCCCAGAACGTAAAGGATGTCTTCCTTCCCGAATTTGATTTTGTCCAGCAGTTCCAGATATTCCTCGAAGCATCCGTGAATATCCGACAGTACGTAGTGCATTATTCCTCCGGCTCCTCCTGGCCCGCCAGATCCTGCAGGCAGGGAAGCTCACTGATCAGTTTTTTGAGAATGGAGTCTGAATCGATCCCCAGAACGCTCCGGAGCAGGGTCACGTCGCCGTGCTCCACATAGGCGTCCGGCAGGGTAATACAGATCACTTTGACCTGGGGGTGTTTCTCCTCCATATAGGAAAGGACCTGCTCTCCAAAGCCGCCCCTCTTGACGTTCTCCTCCAGGGTAACGATGCAGCTGTGATTACCCGCCAGGCGGTCCAGCATGTCCGTGTCAATGGGCTTGATAAAGCGGCCGTTGACCAGGGTGCAGGGCCTGCCGGTCTTTTTGAGCTTGTCCCGGATGTGCTCCGCCGTCGAGACCATGGAGCCCACGGCCACAAGGGCCAGGGTCTCCTCCTCGTAGAGGATCTCGCTCTTCCCATAGACCACCGGGGCGTTGAATTCTGCAAGGCCCTGATAGGCCGTTCCTCTGGGATAGCGGATGGCCAGGGGCAGATCGAAGGAGGCGGCATATTCCAGCATGCTCTCCAGCTCCCAGCGGTTCTTGGGCGCCATGACGGTCATGCCGGGAATGGCGCTCATATAGGTCAGGTCCAGGATGCCCTGGTGGGTCTCCCCGTCGGCCCCCACCAGACCGGCCCGGTCTATGCAGAAGACCACCGGCAGGGCCTGAAGGCAGACGTCCATCATGATCTGGTCAAAGCCCCGCTGCAGGAAGGAGGAATAGACCGCCACAAAGGGCTTGAGCCCGCCCGCGGCCATGCCGGCCGCCGAGGTCACGGCGTGCTGCTCGGCAATGCCCACGTCGAAGAAGCGGTCGGGGAAGGCCTTTGCAAAGGCCGACAGGCCCGTTCCGTCCGGCATGGCGGCCGTCACCCCCACGATCCTTTTGTTCTTCCTTGCCAGGCGGCAGAGGGTGTCCGAAAAGACCTTGGTATAGGAAGGCCCCGCCTTTCCCCCCAGGGGCTTGCCGGTCATGATGTCAAAGGCGCCGACCCCATGGAAAATGTCGGGCCGCTCCTCCGCCGGCTTGTAGCCCCTGCCCTTCTGGGTCAGGACATGGATCAAGACCGGGTGGGAAAGCTTGGAAGCCTCCCGCAGGATCCGGACCAGGCTCTCGATATTGTGCCCGTCCACCGGTCCCAGATAGGTGATGCCCATGTTTTCAAAATACATGCCCGGAATGACCAGCTGCTTGATGGAGTTCTTGGTCCGGGTGATCTTTTCCACCATGCCCGAGCCCAGCACGGGAATCCTGTTGAGGGCTTCCTTGGTATTCTCCTTGAGGGTGTTGTAGCTCTCGGCAGCCCGGATCTGGGTCAGGTAGTTGTGGATCCCGCCCACGTTCCGGGAAATGGACATGTTGTTGTCATTGAGAATAATGATGAAATTGGTCTTGCGGCCGCTGACGTTGTTGAGGGCCTCATAGGCCATGCCCCCCGTCAGGGCCCCGTCTCCGATCACGGAGATGATCTTATAATCCTCGCCCAGAAGGTCCCTGGCCTGGGCCAGGCCCAGGGCCGCGGAAATGGAGGTGGAGCTGTGTCCCGTATCAAAGGCGTCGTACTCGCTCTCCCTGCGTTTGGGAAATCCCGAGATGCCGCCATACTGGCGCAGCTCATCAAAGCCGCTCATGCGGCCGCTTAAGATCTTATGGGTATAGGACTGGTGTCCCACGTCCCAGACCACCTTGTCCCTTGGAAAATCGAAGACCCGGTACATGGCGATGGTCAGTTCCACCACGCCCAGGTTCGAAGCCAGATGGCCGCCGTGCCGGCTGGTCTTCTCGATCAGAAATTTGCGGATCTCCTCCGCAAGGATCTTCATCTGGCCGTAGGTCAGCTTCCTGACGCTCTCCGGTCCCTTTATTTTATCCAGTATCATATCCGGTTCTCCCTCAGCTCCTGCAGAATTCGGCGATGAAGGCGTAGGTCTCCTGCTCCGCCTGCAGAATCTGGTCCACACTGGGATTCTCCACGACTGTGTGGGCGTCCATGGCCTTTTCGATCAGGTCCGTGATATCCAGGTAGCCGATCTCCCTGTGCAGGAACATGGCTACGGCCCGCTCATTGGCTGCATTGAAAACGGTGGGCAGGGAGCCGCCCCTGCGGCCGGCCCGGAGGGCCAGGGCAAGGCCCGGGAAGTTGACCGGGTCCGGATCCTCAAAGGTAATGCTCCCCAGGGCTGCGAAGTCCAGCCTGCTGCCGGGAAGATAGCGTCTTTCCGGATAGTAGAGGGCGTACTGGATGGGCAGCTTCATATCAGGGGTGCCCAGCTGGGCGATCACGGCTCCGTCGTCGAACTGGACCATGGAATGGATCACGCTCTGGGGCTGGACCACCACCTGGATCCGGTCGATGTCCACGTCAAAGAGCCATCTGGCTTCCATGACCTCCAGGCCCTTGTTGACCATGGTGGAGGAATCGATGGTGATCTTGTGGCCCATGACCCAGTTGGGGTGCTTTAAGGCGTCCTCCAGGCGGATGTCCTTCATCTGTTCCCTGGTGCGGCCGCGGAAGGGACCGCCGGAGGCAGTCAGAAGGATCTTGTCGATATGGTTCATCCGCTCCCCGTTCAGGCTCTGGAAGATGGCGGAATGCTCCGAGTCCACGGGCAGGATCCTGACCCCCTTTTCTCTGGCCAGGGGCATGATGATGTGGCCCGCGGTGACCAGGGTCTCCTTGTTGGCCAGGGCGATGTCCTTGCCCGCCTCGATGGCGGCAATGGTGGGACGGATCCCGATCATGCCCACCACGGCTGTCACGACGATGTCGGCGCCTTCGATGGCGGCGGCTTCGATCAGTCCATCCATTCCATAGGATACCTTAACGGGAAGGTCCCGGATCCTCTCCTTCAGTTCCCTGGCCTTATCCTCCTCCCAGAGGACTGCCAGGGCAGGCAGAAACTCCCGGACCTGGGCTTCCAGCTTATCCACGCTGGAGCCGGCCGCCAGGGCTGCTACTTTCAGATCTTTATTGTTTCTTACGACCTCCAGGGTCTGGGTTCCGATGGATCCGGTAGATCCAAGTACGGAAATTGTCTTCATGTTTTTCTTCCTTTGTTATTATGTATGGTATTTCATCTTCCAATCATCATACCACAAAGCAGGGGCTCTTATCCATAAACACTCTATAAAGACGGCGCCCTGGTCAGCTGACCTGGTCAGCCGGGGCCCTTCCGCAGGGCCCTGTCCCCATAGCGGCCCCGGACCTGGTCCAGCATGGCGTCCAGGCGTCTTTTTTTCTCATCCCGCTTCTTTTCTGAGGCAGGCGCCTCCAAAGTCCCGGTCTCCTCCCCCGGATCCAGGGGCGCTTTCTCCCTGGGCTCTTCCGTCTTTTCCCCCGCAGACGCCTCCGCAGGCGCCTCCTCCGGCGCCGCCAGAAGGTCGAAAAGGCTCAGCTGCTCATAGGGGGAATCGTCCAGGCCCGACCCGGATACCCCCACCAGGCGGATGGTCTCCCCCTGGGCAAAGAGGCCCTCTTCCCCCAGGGCCAGGTCCTCCATCAGCCTTGCCGCGGTCTGTTCAATGAGATCCGCCCGGTTCAGAGCCCGCTCCAGGCCCTCCTGCCTGGTATGGCGGCGGAAGGTCCCGGTCTTGACAATGACCCCGATGGTCCCCGCCCGAACATGGTCTCTCTGCATGCGGCCGGCCACCTTGTCAGACAGATAGCGGAGGATCTCGGGCATCCTTTCCCCATAGTTTTCCTCCGTGATGTCCTCGGACAGGGTCCTTTCGTTGGAATAGGACTTGGCCTTGTCCCTGGTCCCCCGGACCGGAGACGTGCTGATCCCGTTGGCGCTGCGGTGGATATAGTGGCCGGCCGATTCGCCAAGAAAAGACTGGAGAAGGGCCTCGTCAAAGGCCGCGGCGTCCCCTATGGTCAGAATGCCCAGGGAATAGAGACGCTTTGCCGTGGCGCTCCCGCACCCGTGCAGGTCCCTTATGGGCAGGGGCCACATCTTGGCGGGCACCTCCTCAGGATAGAGGGTATGGATCCTGTCCGGCTTTTCAAAGTCAGAGGCCATCTTGGCCAGGAGCTTGTTGCTGGAGATCCCTACATTGACCGTAAAGCCCAGGGTATCCCGGATCTCGTCCTTAATGCGCCTGGCGGCGCAGACAGGGAAGGGGTCTCCCGAAAGGATCAGGTCCCGAAAGCGGTCCTCCGTCCCCGTCATATCCAGATAGGCCTCATCAATGGAGACCTGCTCAATGACAGGGGCGTACTTTTTCAAAATGGCGATGAAGGCCCGGGAATAAGCCCTGTAGGTCTCAAAGTCCGAAGGGACAAGGACCAGGTCCGGACACTTGGCCAGGGCCTTGACCACAGGCTCTCCGGTCTTCACGCCCATTTTTCCTGCCGGAATGGATTTGGCCGTAATAATGCCGTGCCTTGTCTTTACGTCTCCGCCCACCGCGGAGGGGATGGTCCGCAGGTCCGTGGCGCCCGGATCCTCCTTCAGTTTTTTCACGGCGCTCCAGGAAAGGAAGGCCGAATTCACATCCACATGAAAAATACATCTGTCCATGCTGTCATTCTACCACTCCGGAGAGAAAAAATCTTTCTTGTAAGAAAATCCTCCAGATGGTAAAACAGTAGTGCAGCCCCGGGGCTGCAGAAAGGACAAAAATGGATAAGAAAGCGATTGCCGAAATCAGAAAGCTCATGACTCCTGGCCACTGCGTCATCGACCGGATCCGGGGCTGCTATGTGGATGATAACCGTGAGATCCTCATGGAAATGAAGGAGACCTTCCTGGCCATGCAGGAAGAAAACGTGGAAAAATACTGTGAAATCTTTAAAAAGACCCTTTCCGGCAAGCTGGGAAGGAATCTTTTCAACATGGAATTCCCCCTGGAGGAGGAAAAGGAGGGCGGCCGCCAGAACTTCCTCTACAGACTCCAGCAGAGCGAATTAAAGGACGAAGACCTGGTCTCAGAGTTTTTCGAGAAGGTCATCGATACCTATGAAGCGCCGGGCAAGTACCTGGTCCTTCTGGTCCATGGCATGTATGACATTCCCGCCAGGACCTCGGACGGGGCCGGCCTGGAGGACGGCTCCGACTATGTCTATTCCTTCCTTCTGTGCAGCTTCTGCCCTGTCACAGAGCGCAGGGACGGTCTGTGCTATGACAAGGACAGCGGCATGTTCATCGACAAGCGGGGCGAGTGGATCGTACAGAAACCGGACCAGGGCTTCCTCTTCCCCGCCTACAACGACCGGATGCCGGACCTTCACAGCGCCCTTTACTACGCCCGCAAGGAAAACGAGCGCCATATGGAGCTGACCGACAGCCTGCTGGGCGCTTCCCTGCCCATGAAGCAGTCGGATCAGGCCGACCTCTTCCACACCCTGGTGGAGGAGACCCTGGGCAGAGACTGCGACTTTGAGAACGTCGTCGGCCTCCAGGAGGCCGTCAGCCAGATGATCGAGGCCCACAAGGACGATCCTGAGCCCCTGCAGCTGGAAAAGGCAGACCTGCGCCGGGTCCTGTCGGAGAACGGGGCCTCGCAGGAGGTCATGGAGGACTTCGACGACAGCTTCGACGAAGCCGTGGGCGAAGGCGGGACCCTGATGGCCGAGAACCTGGTGTCCTCCGGGAACCTGGTGGTCAAGTCCCCCAGCGTCCGGATCAGCATCAAATCCGATATGAGGGCCATGCTCCAGACCCGGATCATCGACGGCAGGGAATATCTGATCATCCCGGTCCAGGACGAGATCGAGGTCAACGGGATCCGGATCCTGCCAAAGAAGCAGGAGGGCGGCCCCGAGGACCAGGCCCCTGCCGGAGACGAAGAGATCCCCTTCTGAGCCAAAAAAGAAAAAATATCCTGCGGATGCAGGGTGACTGCGCCCGGGCTGCAGGCGGGTATATATTAGGAAGAAAGATTAACAAGACCCGCCCAAAAAACCATCTTTGTTTTCTCTTGACAAATCGCGGCGAAAATAAGATAAATATTACGTAATCTTTACGATATTGTGAACTGAGCCGATTTGGCAGGAAGGAAATACAGATGGAACTGACAGAAGCGATCCTTGCGCGTCATTCCGTGCGTAGCTATACAGACCAGAAAATCGAGGGAGCGGTCCGGGAAAAGCTTCAGCTCATGGTAGACCAGTGCTGCCGTGAGAGCGGCCTCCACCTCCAGCTGGTCCTGGATGAGCCCAGGGCCTTTTCCGGCAGACTGGCCCGTTACGGACAATTCAAAAACGTCCGCAATTACCTGGTCCTGGCCGGGAAAAAGTCCCCCTCTCTGGAGGAGGCCTGCGGCTACTATGGGGAAAAGATCGTCCTCTACGCCCAGCAGCTGGGACTCAACACCTGCTGGGTCGGCCTGACCTATTCCAAAATCCCCGGCGTCTTTGACGTAGGCGTGGATGAAAAGCTGGTCCTGGTCATTTCCATCGGCTACGGCCAGGACCAGGGAAAGCCCCACAAGTCCAAAAAGAGCACCGAGGTGGCCCACAGCAAGGTCCAGGTCCCCGGCTGGTTCCGCAGCGGCGTAGACTACGCCCTTCTGGCGCCCACCGCCACCAACCAGCAGAAATTCAGCCTGACCCTGCTGGACCAGCATACGGTCCGGGCCAGAGCCGGTCTGGGCTTCTTTTCCAAAGTCGATCTGGGGATCGTCAAATACCACTTTGAGATCGGAGCCGGAAACGCCGATTTCCGCTGGGTCTGAGACCGAAAACAGTGTTAAAAATAAGGGATGCGAAGCTGCCTTCGCATCCCTTTTATCATGCCTTTTTTTCTGTTTTATGCCGGATTACCAGGTCGTTGCGATATCCAGCTGGTCGGGATTGCCTGCCGCAAAGCCGCCGGTATCACAGACGATGCAGGTTCCCAGGGAGCATTCCACCAGAGATCCTCTGGGGTGGACGCCCAGGTTGGCGGCGCACATGATATAGTCGCCCAGCATCTTGCAGCCGTCGTTCCGGACCCAGTACTCGCCGTAGTAGCCCATCCGCCGCATGGCGGCAATGACGCCGCTCATGTCGAGGTTGTAGTAGGTCTCCTTGCCGTTGGGGCCGTATACAGCGCCGGCGCTCCTGGACAGGACCGGGCCGTCCCAGTAGTAGGACCGGGTCTGGTTTGCCAGAGACTGGCGCCAGATCTCATATTCCTTCTGCTCGGTCAGCTCCTGGCGGCTGATCTCCATGGCTTCGTTTTCCGCCTGCTTCTTAAGGGCCAGCTGCTTCTCCAGGACGGAGGTATCCTCCTGCATGGCCTGGATCACCGCGGCGGCCGTGGTCAGGGCGTCGGCCCGGACATAGCCCTTGTCCTCGCCTGCCTTTACTTCCCAGTAGGCGCAGCCGTTGACGCCGATCAGCTTCACCTTATCGAACTTCTGCAGTGTCTTCAGATCCTCTGCGTCCTGGTAGGGCTCCGCCTTGAGGACCGCATCCTCCAAAAGCCAGGCGTTCTTGTTCACTTCCTCAAAAATATATTCCTCGATACCAAAGAGCTCCATGGTCTCGGCCTTGGACATACCGTCCGCAGACGCGGCGCCCTCCTGGGTTTCCGGAAAGGCCAGCGAGGCATCGCCTGCCTCCCGGACGGCCGGATCTGCGCCCTCCTCCCGGCCAAAGACCGACTGGATCTGGGGACTTTTGGTCTCCTCCGTCTCTGCTGCAAAGCCTGGCAGGGCAATGACTGCCATAAGTACAGAAAATGCGCAGCAGGCGGGTATCAAAAACTTCTTCATACGTTTCCTCTTTCAATCTCCTTCGTGTCATGCCGCGGCCCCCCGGGCGGCGGCATCCATGGGATAAACATAGAAAACCCACTTGTTACGCATTTTACGATAATGTTACAGCTTTGTAAACAAGGCCGATCCATTGTTTATTGAATTTTCAGAAATCAGGCCAAAAAAAGCCTCATTTTTCCCGGATCAGGGCTCATAGGGGGTCTGGGCCTCCTGCTGCAGGCCCTGGATCTCCTGGAGCATGTCCAGATCCTCCTGGGTCACCAGGAAGTTGGAGGTCACCGGCTCATGGGCGGGCTTGGTGATGGTGATCTCAATGACGGTATCGGCAGGAAGGCCTGTCATGATCTCGTTCTTGACAAAGGAGACCGTCTTGGGATGGCGGGCGCTGAACTGGGCCAGCATGCCCCGCAGTTTAAAAAGTACCATAGGATTAAAAGCCATAATTGCTCCTTTCTTCTCAGTCAGGCCGGTCCTCTGGGGAATCCTCCCCTTCCTTTCGGATCTCTGCCAGACAGGCCGCTTCCTCGGGGGTCAGGTCTCTCTTCTCCAGGAGGTCCGGCCGCAGGGCCAGGGTCTCCCGCAGGGATTCCCGGAGCCGGAAGGCCCGGATTTTTGCGTGATTGCCGGAAAGAAGGACCTCCGGGACCTTCTCTCCCTCATAGTCGGCCGGCTGGGTATACTGGGGATACTCCAGAAGGCCGTTCTCAAAGGATTCCTCCTCAGGGCTCCCGTCCCGCAAAATCCCCGGAAGGAGGCGGAGGACGGAATCGGCCACGGCCATGGCGGGGATCTCCCCGCCCGTCAGGATATAGTCCCCGATGGACAGCCGCAGGTCCACATGGTCGTAGATCCTGGCGTCCATGCCCTCATAGTGGCCGCAGATCAGGATCAGGTGGCCGCAGGCGGCCAGGGCGTGGGCCCGCTTCTGATCATAGGGAAGGCCCGCAGGGACCAGGGCCGCCCGAAGGGTCTGCCCTGCCTGGCCTTCCTCTGCGGCGTCCCGCTCTGCCGCCTCCATGGCGGCCAGGACCGGGCCCATCCGGAGGATCAGGCCCCTTCCCCCGCCAAAGGGGGAATCATCTGTATGGCGGAAGGACCCGCCTGCATAGTCCCGGATGTCATAGATCCTGACCCGGCCCGCGCCCAGCTTCTCCGCTCTTTTTACCACATGGGAGCTTAAAAAGTCCCTGAACATTTCGGGACACATGGTCAGAATACTGATTTTCATGGACACCTCTTACTTTTCGGCCTCCCCGGCAGCCTCTTTGGTTTTTTCAGGCTCCTTGGGAAGTCTGCCATAGGTGCTGGCCAGGCCGCGGATGCTGACTGCCAGGTCTTTGGAGAGGAAGTTGGGGATCAGGCGCCACTGCCAGTTGGTCCCGATGGTGCCGGGCTCGTTGATCCTGGCTTCCTTCCCCTTGACCAGGTAATCCTGCAGGGGCACGATGCACAGATTGGCAGGGCTCCGGTAAGCTTCCCGGATGAAATCCCAGACAAAGCGGCCGTAGTCTGTATTCTCGGAATTGATGAAGCGTCTTGCAAAATCCCTGTCATGGTCGGAGCACTCTTCGATCCAGGCCCGGGAGGTGGTATTGTCGTGGGTACCTGTGTAGACGACACAGTTCTTATTATGATTGTAGGTCAGATAGTAGGAGGACTCGGACCAGTCAAAGGCGTACTGGAGGACCTTCATGCCAGGGAAGCCGGTATCCGCCAGGAGCTTCTCGGAGCTCTTTGTGATCTCGCCCAGGTCTTCCGCGATGATTTCCAGGTCTCCCAGCTCCTTCTTGAGGGCCCGGAAGAAGGCCATGCCGGGGCCCTTTACCTTCTGGCCGTTTTCGGCGGTCTCATCCCCGTAGGGCACCTCATAGTATTCGTCAAAGCCGTTGAAATGATCGATCCGGATCACATCCATCAGCTCATAGCTGCGGGCGATCCTGCGGATCCACCACTGGTAGCCGTTCTTCTTCATGGCCTTCCAGTCGTAAATGGGGTTGCCCCAGAGCTGGCCTGTTTTGGAATGGGCGTCCGGCGGGCAGCCTGCCACGACGGTAGGGACCAGATCCTTGTCGAATTTGAAGACCTCGGGATGGGCCCAGGCGTCTACGGAATCCAGGGCGGCGTAGAAGGGGATATCGCCGATGATCTTAACCTTCCTGGCGGCAGCGTACTCCCGGAGGGCGCTGAGCTGCTCACTGAACTTGAACTGGACAAAGCAGAAGAAGGCAATGGTATCGGCTCTTTCCTCCGAAAGCGCCTCCAGGGCCTTGGGGTCCCTGTCGCGGTCGGCCTCGTCCCAGTCGGTCCAGGCCTTTCCTTCATATTTTTCCTTCAGGGCCATGTAGAGGGCGTAGTCCCTCAGCCAGAAGGCTTCCTTTTTCACAAACTCCTGATAAACGGAGGACTGGTCCAGACCCCTGTCCCTGAAACGGCCAAAGGCGATCCGGAGCACCTCCAGACGGTTGTTGTAGAGGGCGCCGTAGTCTACCCGTTCCTGGTCGGAGCCGAAATCCCGGTGATTGCACTCATCCCAGCCAAGAAGCCCTTCCTCGATCAGGCTGACCAGGTCCACAAAGTAGGGGTTGCCGGCAAAGGCCGATACGCACTGATAGGGGGAATCGCCAAAGCCGGTGGGTCCGAAGGGAAGGACCTGCCAGTAGCGCTGGCCGGCGTCATGGAGAAAATCCACAAAATCATAGGCTTCCTTGGAAAAACAGCCGATCCCGAACCTGGAAGGCAGGGAAGAGACCGGAAACAGAATACCGCTTTCTCTGAACATATCTATACACTCCCTCTTGTTTTTTTGCGCTTTAAAGCGCCAACTCTAAAAGTATAAGTGGGAGGGGGTAAAATGTCAAACGCCCCTGCCGGATGGCAGGGGCGGACAAAAGACAAAAGTCTTAGAGGTCGGAATCCCTCTTGGCTTCCTTCACGACCACCGAGGTCAGGGCGATCAGGGCCATGACGTTGGGGATGACCATGAGGCCGTTGAAGAAGTCGGACAGATCCCAGACCAGCTGGACCTTGAGGGTGGAGCCGATCACGATGAAAATGACCACCAGCAGAGAATAGATCTTGGAGGCCTTATCGCCAAAGAGATAGCGTACATTGGTCTCGCCGAAGAAATGCCAGCCCAGGATGGTGGAGAAGGCAAAGAACAGGAGGCAGACCGCAATAAAGATGGTGCCAAAGCGGCCAAAGCTGGTGGAAAAGGCCTGCTGGGCCAGGGCGACGCCGGTCTTGCCGGAATCCAGCACGCCGGTGGTCAGGACCGAGAAGACGGTCAGGTTCAGGATGATAAAGGTATCGATGAAAACGCTGATCATGGCGCACATGCCCTGGTGATGGGGGGATGAGGCCCTGGCTCTGGCGTGGGCGTGAGGGGTGGAGCCCATACCGGCTTCATTGGAGAAGAGACCTCTGGCCACGCCAAAGCGGATGGCCTCCCGGACGCCGATGCCGGCGCCGGCACCCAGTACAGCCTGGGGATTGAAGGCGCCGATGAAGATCATGGAAATGGCCTTGGGCAGGGCTGTGATATGGAGCAGGATCAGGAGCAGGCTCCCCAGGATATAGACGATGGCCATGATGGGGACCAGCTTTTCCACCACCGCTGCCAGACGCCTGGTGCCGCCCAGGAAGATGAAGGCTGCGATCACGGCCAGTACGATGCCCACGGTCACAGGGGGAATGTTCATGCCGAATTCCGTAAAGACCTCAGCAAAAGCGGCTCCGATGGAGTTGGACTGGACCATGTTGCCCATAAAGCCCAGGGCCAGAATGATAAAGACCGCAAAAAGGCCCGCCAGGACCTTGCCCAGGGTCCCCTGGAAGGCGGCCTTGATATAGTAGACGGGTCCGCCGGTGATCTCACCGTTCTTCTCCGTCCGGTAGGTCTGGGCCAGAACGGCCTCGGAATAGATGGTAGCCATGCCGAAGAAGGCGCTGACCCACATCCAGAAGATGGCGCCGGGGCCGCCGCCGATCAGGGCTGTGGCCGCGCCGGCCAGGTTGCCGGTGCCGACCTGGGCTGCAATGGCGGTGGCGATGGCCTGGAAGGAGGTCATCTCGCCCTTTTCATGCTTCTGGCCGCTGAGGGAGAAGTTGCCGAAGACCTCCTTCCAGCCCTCCCGGAATTTGCGGATCTGGATAAACTTCAGACGGATCGTATAATATACGCCGGTGCCCACCAGCATAACGAGCAGCAGAAAGCTCCAGAGGAATGTGTTGCCTTTGTCAATCAGTGTCAGTAATGCGTCCATAAATATTTCCTCCTGTCTGTAAATGCAGTTCCCGGAGAAATGCACGGCGGCTGCACTTTAAGCCATGCCGACATCTCACAGCTCCGCTGTTCGATGTTCGTTGGCCGTCGTATATCCGCTCGTG
>CAMNJZ010000027.1 GCA_946541955.1 uncultured Lachnospiraceae bacterium
GTGAATCCGGCCCTGCGGCAGAGCTTCTCCACAAGTATCAGCTGGACGGCGAAGGTATCTATAACCAGGTCAAGGCCTGGATGTAATTCAGGAGAAACAGGACATGATGAAGAAACTGGCGATCGGCAACGACCACGTTGCCATTGACATGAAGAACGAACTGAAGGCCTATCTGGAAGGAAAGGGCTATGAGATCGTCAATGTCGGTACAGATGTGGCTTCCAAGAGCTTTGACTACGCCATCAGCGGCTACAGGGTAGCCAGAATGGTGGCGGACGGGGAAGTAGACGGGGGCATCCTGATCTGCGGAACCGGCGTAGGCATTTCCCTTGCCGCCAATAAGGTGGACGGGATCCGGGCCTGCGTATGCTCCGAGCCCTATTCCGCAAAGCTTTCCAAGATGCACAACAACTCCAACATCATCGCCTTCGGCGCCCGGGTCATCGGCGTGGAAATGGCCAAGATGATCTGCGATGAGTGGCTTTCCGCTGAATTCGAAGGCGGCCGCCACCAGCGGAGAGTGGACCAGATCATGGAGATCCAGGACACCCAGAACCTTGTGATTCCCGAATAAAGGAATCGAAGACCTTCATCCAGAAAAAAAAGGATCGGATGGGCAGCAGGCTGCCCATCCGTTTTTTCTTGGCAAATGTGCACAGGCCGTCTGTACGATTTGTATAAAAGTGACAAATTTCATCAAGTAATTTGATTAAATTTAATCATATGAAAATGCGCCTTATCATGGTACTATACTTTTCGGACAAATGCTTTGACGAGGAATAGTAGCATGCGGACGACGATTGCAGAGACCTGCCGGGCGGTGCGAGGCAGGATCGGCGCGGATGTGAACTGGCCTTTGAGCAGACCGCCCCAAGGGCGCTCCCCGGAGCAGCCTGTGTAAGGCGGTACGGAGATCCTCCGTTACCGGGATGCAGCATGACAGTGCTGACTGAGTGCACACGCAGCGTGTGAAGTAGAGTGGTACCGCGAAAGAGAATTCTTCCGTCT
This sequence comes from uncultured Lachnospiraceae bacterium, assembly GCA_946541955.1. Taxonomy (GTDB): domain Bacteria; phylum Bacillota; class Clostridia; order Lachnospirales; family Lachnospiraceae; genus CAG-791. The sequence goes on from CAMNJZ010000027.1 coordinate 1,009, forward strand.
CTATGCCTGTTTATCAGGATAGGGGCATTTTTTATGCCTGTATCCATCCAAATATTTATGAAGTGGAGGACAACCATGAACCCCAAGAAGTACAAGAAGCTGTATTACATGCCCCCGGTATGCACCTATGACTGGGTGACAAAGGACGATGTGGACCATGCGCCGGTATGGTGTTCTGTAGATCTGCGTGACGGCAACCAGGCCCTGATCGAGCCCATGAGCCTGGAAGAAAAGCTGGAGTTCTTTGAGATGCTGGTCAAGGTCGGGTTCAAGGAAATCGAGGTCGGCTTCCCTGCTGCTTCCGAAACGGAATTCAATTTCATGCGGGCTCTGATCGAGCGCAACATGATCCCCGAGGACGTGACTGTCCAGGTCCTGACCCAGGCCCGTCCCCATATCATCCGCAAGACCTTTGAAGCCGTCAAAGGGGCGCCCCACGCCATCGTTCATGTTTACAACTCCACCTCTGTAGCCCAGAGAGAAATGGTCTTCAAGAAGGGCAAGGAGGAGATCAAGCAGATCGCCATCGACGGCGCCCAGCTTCTCCAGGAGCTGGCCCAGGAGACCGAGGGCGACTTTGCCTTTGAATACAGCCCTGAATCCTTCCACGGCACCGAGCCTGAGTATGCCCTGGAGGTCTGCAACGCGGTCATCGACATCTGGAAGCCCACGGAGACCGGCCGGAAGGTCATCATCAATATCCCGGACACCGTGGAGGCAGCCATGCCCCATGTATTTGCCACCCAGGTGGAATACATCAGCAAGAACCTGCATGAAAGGGACCATGTGGTCCTTTCCCTCCATCCCCACAATGACCGGGGAACCGGCGTAGCCGTGGCGGAGCTGGGCATGCTGGCCGGCGCAGACCGGATCGAGGGAACCCTCTTTGGCAACGGCGAGCGGACCGGCAACGTCGATATCGTGACCATTGCCATGAATATGTATTCCCATGGCATTGATCCCCAGCTGGATTTCTCCAACATGCCCCAGATCCGTGAGGTCTATGAGAGACTGACCGGTATGAGCGTCCACGCCAGACAGCCCTATGCGGGCGACCTGGTCTTCACAGCCTTCTCCGGATCCCACCAGGACGCCATCGCCAAGGGCATGGCCATCACAGAGCAGGATCCCGAGGGCAAGTGGCAGGTACCCTACCTTCCCATCGATCCGGTGGACGTGGCCAGGACTTACGATGCCGACGTCATCCGCATCAACTCCCAGTCCGGCAAGGGCGGCGTCAACTATATCCTGGAGAGGAACTTCGGCATTTCCCTGCCCAAGGCCATGCGGGAGGAGGTCGGCTATCTGGTCAAGCATGTATCCGACGAGGAGCATAAGGAGCTGTCTCCCCAGTGGGTATACGAGATCTTCGAATCCAGCTATATTGAGCATACCCCTTATTTCTCCATTCCCGAGGTCCATTTCCGCCAGGTGGACGGCATCATGGCCGAGTCCGCCATCCAGGTGGGAGACAAGAGGACCATTGTGGACGCCGGCGGCAACGGCCGTCTGGATGCGGTCTCCAATACCATCAAGCAGTATTTCGGCGTCAGCTATGAGCTTTCCTCCTATGAGGAGCACGCCCTGACCAAGGGATCCTCCTCCAAGGCCATCGCTTTCGTATGCATCACCTGCCAGGGCAAGATCTACTGGGGCGTCGGCATCGATGAAGATATCATCAAGGCCTCCATCCATGCCCTGACCGTCTGCGTCAACAAGCTGCCCCAGGTGGCGGAGGGCTCCAGACAGGGCGACGACAGACTGACGGCCATCCTCAACTATATCCAGGCCAACTATCAGAAGGTCACCCTGGAGGACGTTGCCGAGCAGTTCCACCTGTCGGCTCCCTATGTTTCCAAATATATCAAGTCCAAATCCGGCAAGACCTTCGGCGAGCAGGTCGCCAACATCCGTATGAAGCGGGCCAGGACCCTGCTCCGAAACGGCAATATGACCGTGGAAAACATCGCCTACGCCGTGGGCTACCAGAACGTGGAACACTTTACCAGACAGTTCCGCAAAAAATACGAGATGACTCCCATTGAATACCGTGAGAGCCGCAGATAATCGAGGGAAGAATGGTAATCAGACAGGATTTTAACTACAGTCCCAAGGGAAAGAACCGCCCCCTTCATATCTATCTTCCGGATGGATATGAAGAGAGCGGCGAGGCTTACCCGGTCATGTACTTCTTTGACGGACACAATTTGTTTTTTGATCAGGACGCGACCTATGGGAAGTCCTGGGGGCTTAAGGCGTTTCTGGACCAGTGGGATCAGAAGATCATCGTGGTGGGCATCGAATGCGGCCACGAGGGCGATGAGAGAATGGCGGAATATATGCCCTATCCCAGCCGCCTGAAATTCTTCCGCCAGCTGGGCCCTGTGATGGGACAGGAGACCATGGAATGGATCGTGAAGGAGGTAAAGCCCTGGATCGACAGGAATTTCCGGACCCTGCCCGGGCGGGAGACGACAGCCATCGGCGGCTCCAGCATGGGCGGGCTGATGAGCCTTTACGGGATCTACCGCTATAACGCCTGCTTTTCCAAAGCGGCCTGCGTTTCCAGCTCCATTGGCTTTTGCCAGTTCAGCGTCTACAGGGACCTCGAGGAAGCCCGGATCGACCCTGCGACCAGGGTATACCTGTCCTGGGGAACCTGCGAAGCCAGGGGCGTGAAGGATGTAAAGCGTGAGGACTTCTCCAGCGGGACCTACCGCAGGAACAAGGCCGTCGCCAACAAGTTCCAGAGAAAGGGCGCCCAGGTCAGACTCTACTGCCAGGTGGAAGGAAGACACTGCGAGGCGGACTGGGAAAAACAGCTGCCGGTCTTCATGAACTGGCTCTGGGAGAGATGATTTTTTACAATAGGGCTGCCGGTGCAAAGCCCCGTATAATTACAGACAAAAAGAAAAGGATTCGGGAGGATTTTCCCGAATCCTTTTTATTATCCTTCCAGCGGAACCGAAACAGCGGTGATCGCAATGCCGGCGATCGCACAGATAGCTACGATAGCAATGACCATTTTCTGCATAAGAGAACCTCCTGTTTTAATAGTGCAAGCATTTATGTACCTATTATAACAGAAAAGCGCGTGAAAAATGAAGCGGATGCATTACTTTTCACGCCGGAGGCGCTCTCCGAAGGGCCTGTCAGTGGATAAAAAGATCGCTGTTCACCAGGATCCTGATCATGACGGTGAAATAGTCGATCAGTTCCGCCTGGTTCATGTTCTTCTGGCTGATTTCATGGAAGAAGCCCAGGACGCCGGTACAGAGGAAGGCAGCCGTTTCATGAATGGGGAAGCGGGGCCGCAGAATATCGGAAAAATCTTCCAGAAGGGTTTCTGTATACTGGCGGATATTCTGATAGTATCTGACATTCAGATTTCTGTCGGCGTCGGCGATGGCGTGTTTGAAAATCTCCTCATGACTGTAATACATCCTGAAGATGGAGGAGAAGAAGCTGCGGAAGCAGTCCACGGGTTCCAGCTGGAGGCCTTCCATCTGCTTTTTATAATCCTGGATGACCGAATCCCACAGATCATTGAAATAATCGTCCAGGAGCATATATTTGTCATCGTAATAAATATAAAAGGTGACACGGCTGATTTCGGCAGCCTGGCAGATCTGGGTGACCGTGATCTGTTCGATCGAATTGCTGAGCATGAGCTCGTGTATGACCCTTTTACATTCATTCCGGATATCGCGCTTTGATGACCTGCTCATCTGAAATTCCTCCACTTTCCTTTGCTTTGGCAGAAGTCCGGATCTGCACAAAAGGAGTAGTTGCACATAACAAAAATACGATATTACACACGTTATCTTACTATAACAGAAAAATACCTGTCTGAACAGATGACAAAATGGGCGTTTGTGTTAAAAACAAAGCAGTAATATGTTCCATAACGTACTTTTTTCTGGAAGCATCAGTTCCCCTGTCTTGTGGAGAGGAGGATGCGGTCGTTGTTGAAGGCTCTTCCGGCGCCGGCTGCGAACTGGTCCAGAAGATCCTGGACCGTCAGCCTGTCTCTTTCAGCGCCGGATACGTCGAATACGATCCGGCCGTCGCTCATCATGATGGTCCGGTTGCCCATTTCCAGGGCCTGGTTCATGTTGTGGGTGACCATGAGGCAGCTGATATGGCGCTCTTTTATGATCTGTTTGGTCAGGGCCAGGACCTTGGCGGCCGTGCCGGGATCCAGGGCGGCGGTATGCTCGTCCAGCATCAGGAGCTTGGGGGTGACCATGGTGGCCATCAGGAGGGTCAGGGCCTGTCTCTGCCCGCCGGAAAGGAGACCGACAGGATTGGACATCCGGTCCTCCAGTCCCATATCCAGAAGGGAGAGCTGTTCCCGGAACATGGCCTTTTCCCGGCGGGAGATCCGGCTGAAAACGCCCTGGCGGAAGCGGGAGGCCCGCAGATAGGCCACCGCCAGATTTTCTTCGATGGTCATGCTGGGCGCGGTCCCCATGAGAGGGTCCTGAAAGAGCCTGCCGATATAGCGGGACCGTTTGTGCTCGGCTACGTAGGTGATGTCCTCCCCGTCCAGCTCAATATAGCCCTCGTCGCAGAAAAAGGAACCGGCGATGGCGTTGAACATGGTGGATTTACCGGCTCCGTTGGAGCCGACGATGGTACAGAAATCGCCGTCAAAGAGTTCCAGGGACAGATGGTTCAGGGCCTTTTTTTCATTGACGGTCCCGGGGTGGAAGGTCTTGGAGATATCTTCAATTTTCAGCATTTGGATCACCTCCGGCAGCGGATTTTCTGCGGTTGTAGACCGCAGCGGCCTTTCTGGCCTGGAAGCCCACCATCTGCCGGGCCTGGGGCGCGGCAATGGCGATGCATACGATCAGGGCGGAGACCAGCTTGAAGGCCTCGGTGGGGACGTTCAGGCGCAGCGCGATGGAAATGATCATCCGGTAGAGGCAGGAGCCCAGGACCACGCAGAAAATCCGCAGGGTCATCCTGCGTCTGCCGGAGAGGGTCTCGCCGATGACCAGGGAGGCCAGAGCCACCGTGACCATGCCGGTCCCCAGATTGATATCGCAGGTCTTGTTGTACTGGCCGATCAGGCAGCCGGCAAGGCCTGTCAGGGAATTGGAAAAGCAAAGGCCCACGGTGATCATCAGGGCCGGATTGATGGAGGAGGCCCGGACCATGGCCATGGAATCGCCGGTGGCCCGGATGGACAGGCCCAGCCTGGTGCTGAGGAACCAGCGGATGACCAGGCAGACCAGGATCAGGATCAGGACCAGGAGGATCAGGCCGGACCAGTCATGCCAGAATTCGGCTTCCGACAGGGACCCGAACATGGAAAAAATCGTATCCGTTCCGAAGATGGATACGTTGGACGAAAAGCCCATGACGGCCAGATTGATGGTATAGAGGCCCGTATTGACAATGATGCCTGCCAGAATACTCTGCACCCCGAACCGGGTCTGGAGGGTGGCCGTTACAAAGCCGGAGAGGACTCCGGCCCCCATGGCCATGGGGATGGCCAGGAGCGGGTGGCCAGCGATGGTCACCACTGCTCCTACGGCGCAGCCCAGAGTATAGCATCCGTCCGTAGACAGATCGCAGACGTTCAGTATGCTGAAGCTGATGAACAGCGACAGAGCCACCAGTGAATAGATCAGACCGACTTCCAGAGCGGTCCGGACGATCCCTGCTGTGAGAAAGCCCATAATATCCTCCTATGCTTCAGGGCCCCTGGCCCGGAGCGTTTCAGTTTTCGAAATTCTGCTGGGTCGTGATTTCAGCGACCTGGGTCACGAAGGGAGCGAAGGCCTCCTTCACAGCGGCCAGATCCAGGCCCAGGGCAGCGGCAGTCTCCGTGTTGACGGTGGCGATGCCGTTGTCAAAGGTGCGGACGCTCAGAGAAGAAACCTCTGCGCCGCCCCGCAGGATCTCGTCGACCATCTTGCCGGTCTCTGTGCCAAGCTGGGCGTAGTCCACGCCGAAGCCGCAGAAGGCACCGTTGAGGGCGAAGGAATCAGCGCCTGCATAGTGGGGGATGCCGGCGTCGGAGAGCTTTTCAAAGAAGGCCAGCTCGGCGTTCATGATGGTGTTGTCAGTGGGAGTGAAGACAGCGTCCACCTTCTCGGCGATCAGGGCGTCGACAGCCTGGGAGACCTCGTCTGTGGTGGTGCCGGTCTTTTCAATGTATTTGATGCCCTTGGCGTCCAGATAGGCCTTGGCGTCCTGGATCGGGACCTTGGAGGCGTCTTCGCTGTTGGAATAGAGGAGACCGATGTAGGAGGCATCGGGATCCGCCGCGAAGATCAGATCCATGATGGCGTTGGTATTGAGGGCGTCGGAGGTGCCGGTGATGTTGGCACCGGGGGCCTCATTGGATGCCACCAGGCCTGCGCTGACAGGATCGGAGACCGCCGAGAAAACGATGGGGATGTCCTTTCCCTCTGTGACGGACTGGGCGATCTGGGCAGCAGGGGTGGCGATGGGGATGATCACATCCACTTCGCTGGCCATGAGGTCTGCCACGATCTGGTTGATGGTGGTGGGGTCGCCCTGGCCGTTCTTGGTATAATCCTGATATTCATAGGTCACGCCGTCTGTGGAGAGGGCGTCCAGCTGAGACTGGATATTGGCTTCGATCTGGTTGAGAGAAGCGTGGTCCATAAATTTGACGATGCCTACCTTATAGACCTGGCTCTCTGCGGTCTCCTCCGCAGGCGCCTCTGCGGGGGCTTCCTGGGAAGCGGACTCGGCCGGCGCTTCTGCTGCCGGGGCCTTTGATGTGGATGAGCCGCAGGCGGCCAGGGAAAGGGTCATGAGACCTGCCATAAGTGCTGCAAACAGTTTCTTTTTCATTACTACCTCCTTGATTTTGGAAAACGCAGTGAGTAAAAGTCCGTTTTCCGCATAAAAAAACGCCTCCAGGCTGACTTAGCCTATGAGACGAATTACTCCGCGGTGCCACTCATATTACCTTTCGGTCACTTTACTCACATACCAACATATGTGCTGCCTGATAACGGTGCAGGACCCGTCATATCCTACTTCCCTGGGGGTTCGGACATGCCCTCCGGAGGCCATTCCTGTATTCCTTCCATACTGCATTCACACCCTCGGCAGCTCTCTGAGATTTCGGGAATATAGTACTTTTCTCCGTCAACGGTTTAATGTATTGAAGTAACAATACCACCATGCCCCTTCCCCTGTCAAGATTAAAAAAAAAGACTTTCTAATTTTGTCTGAATTAGGTATCATGAGGAAGTATTTATGTCTTTTTTGGAGCGCACTGAGGAAAAATATGGCAAATACAGAAACTACTATACTTTTTGACGATTATCTGCGTTACCGAAAGGACCAGCTCCGGGAAAAACATAAGGAAAGCGTTATGGACCGCTTCCTTTCGGACAATCCCGGCGCCGGCCCCAAGGCTGTCAAACGCTATAAGAAAAAACAGGCCTTTCACGACGCCATCGAAGCCTCTCTGAAGGAGGACCCGGACTACCAGGCCCTGGTGTCCGAGGCGGGCCGTATGGCCCTGGAGGCGGAATTTGAAGCCGTCCGGGAGGACCTTGCTCCCACCCTGGTCAAATACGCCGAGAACCGGGAAAAACGCGAAACGGAAAAGCGCCTGCGGGAGCTGACAGGGAGCGAAGCCCTGGCGGATTTCCTTCATTCCCACAAGGACCAGTACCTGCAGGAAATCATAGACGCGGTGGAGAAGAATCTGACCGGCAAAAGGCAGGTCCTGGACCGGGTCAAAAATACGCATTTTGGCAGGCAGGTCTGGCAGGAGGACCTGGACGAGAACAACATCTCCGATTTCACCGACGAATACCTGCTGGACGACGAAGCCGTCGGCTATATCCTGAACCACAGCCGGACCATCGACGATTATCTGATCCGCCGGGCGGCCGATTCGAACCCGGAGCTGCGGGACTACGCCAAAAAGGGGAGCCGCCAGTGGCAGTTCATCCGGGAACGCCTGCGGATCGCCATCAATGATCTGGAGCTGAATTTCGAGATCCTGGAGGACCTCCAGGATTACTTTACTCCGGGCAGGGTCGAGAGCCTCCTGCGGGCCAACAAGCGTTATACCGAGATCTTCCGGCGCAGGGATGAACGGGCGGAAAGAGAAAGGCGTATGAAGGAGTCGATCCTAAGCCAGATGCCCGACTGCTACGCGGACCTCTATCCTGCGGCCAGGGAGATCGACCGGCACTTTATCCTCCATATCGGCCCCACCAACTGCGGCAAGACCCATGATTCCATCGAGGCCTTCAAGCAGGCCCGGAAGGGCATCTATCTGGGGCCCCTTCGTCTTCTGGCCTTTGAAGTCTACGAGGCGGCCAATGCGGCCGGCGTTCCCTGCAACCTGATCACAGGAGAAGAGGAGCACATCGTGGAGGGTGCCCTCCACCAGGCCTCCACTGTGGAAATGATGGATCCGGTGGAGGAATACGACGTGGCCGTCATTGACGAAGCCCAGATGATGGACGAGGAGGAAAGAGGCGGCAGCTGGACGGCGGCCGTCATGGGCGTCCTGGCCAGGGAGGTCCACGTCTGCGCCGCGCCCTATGCGGAGGATCTTCTGATCCGCATGATCGAATACTGCGGAGACACCTGGGAGGTGGTCCGCCACAAGCGCATGACCCCTCTGATCGTGGAGAACCGCAAGTTCAGCTTCCCCAGGGATGTAAAGGAGCACGACGCCCTGATCGTTTTCTCCAAGAAAAATGTCCTGGCCGTCGCCTCCGAGCTTCAGCAGCGGGGGATCTCCTGCAGCATTATCTACGGGGCCCTGCCCTATGAGGTGCGCCAGCAGGAGGTCAGACGCTTTACCTCCGGCGAGACCTCGGTGGTGGTGGCGACAGACGCCATCGGCATGGGCATGAACCTGCCGGTCAAGCGGATCGTCTTTCTGGAAATGATGAAATACGACGGCCACCGCAAACGGGACCTGCTGCCCTCGGAGGTCCTGCAGATCGCCGGCCGGGCCGGCCGCTTCGGCATCTATGATACCGGCTATACCAACGCCGAATACGGAAAGGCCATCCTCTGGCGGGCCTTCCGCGCAGATATTCCCAATCTGAAAAAGGCCAGACTGGCCTTCCCCGAATCCCTGATCGGCCTGGAGGGCCGGCTGTCCGAAATCATGGAACGATGGAACAGCATCGAGGACCGGGAGTTTTTCCAGAAGGCCTATACCGTCCGGGAAATCGCCCTGTGCAGAGAGCTGGAGGAATATACGGACGATAAGGAGCTGATCTACCGCTTCGTGATGATTCCCTTCGATGAAAGGGACAGCACCCTGAAGGAGCTCTGGGAGCAGATGTTTGCCGCCGAGCTCAACGGCCAGGTGCGGGAATTCCGCCCGGTCTACACCCTCTACGGCAGAAAGCCGGATCTTCAGGAGCTGGAGGAGCTCTACAGCATCTGCGACCTGGTCTACTACTACTGCCGCGTTTTCAACCATCCTGAGGAGCTGGAGGACGTAGGCGAGACCCGCAACAAGATCTGCAGCATGATCATGGAGATCCTCAAGAAACAGTCTCTGCCCGGCCGCCGGTGCAGACGCTGCGGCAAGATCCTGCCCTGGAACTACCCCTACGCCATCTGCGACGACTGCTTCGGAAGTAAGTAAAGAAGAAAGAAAAGCCTGCCAGCTGAAAAAGGAGGATAAGGGATGTCTGTTTTAAAGCTGATTCCGGCCTGCAAGGATTATTTGTGGGGAGGCCATCGCCTGGCCGATGAATACAACATAGAATACGAGGGGGAGATCCTGGCGGAGGCCTGGACTTTGTCCTGCCACAAAGACGGTCCCAGCAGGATTGCCAACGGCCCCTTTGCCGGCAGGACTCTGCAGGAATATATCGACAGCATGGGAAAGCAGGTCCTGGGCCGGCACTGCCGCAGATTCAGGGAGTTTCCCATTCTGATCAAGTTCATAGACGCCAGGGACAATCTTTCCATCCAGGTCCATCCCGACAACCGCTACGCCCTCAAGAACGAGGGCCAGTACGGCAAGACCGAGATGTGGTATGTCATGGACGCCGGCGAGGACGCCTTCCTTTACTATGGCTTTAAGAAGGAGATCAGCCAGGAGGAGTTTGCCAGGCGGATCCAACAGAACACCCTGCTGGAGGTCCTCAATGCGGTCCCGGTCCGTAGGGGAGATATCCTCTTCATCGAATCGGGCACCCTCCACGCCATCGGAAAGAACATCCTGATCGCCGAGATCCAGCAGAATTCCAACGTCACCTACCGGGTCTATGATTACGGCCGCGTGGGCAGGGACGGGAAAAAGCGGGACCTGCACATTGAGAAGGCCCTGGCAGTGACCCGCAGGGTTCCCATCGTCAAGGACAATTCCGCCTATCCCCATGTGGCGGACTGCGACTATTTCACGGTGGACAAGCTGAACCTGGACGGCAGCTTCATGCGGAAGATGGAGGGCTTCGTTTCGGACCTGTCCTTTATCAGCATCCTGATCATGGACGGAGAGGGGACCATCACCAACGGCGAGGACAGGGTTTCCTTCCGCAGGGGAGACAGTCTCTTCCTGCCCGCCGGAAGCGGGTCCTATGTGATCGAGGGCCGCTGCGACGCCCTGGTCACCACCATCCGGGACAAGGCCGCGCCTGTCAGGATCGGCATCGATATCCGGGGCCATCAGACCCGGATCGGTCTGGTGGACGTCCAGTATCAGCTGCTGGACGCGGTCAGTCTGGATACCAGGACAGACTGCCCTGCGGAGGACTTTCTGTCCGAGATCGCAGACCACGCCCTGGCCCTTCTGGACAAGCATGATATCCCCGTAGACCAGGTGGTGGGGATCGGCGTCGGCGTGCCCGGCACCGTAGACAGAAAAAACGGGATCGTCCGTTATTCCAACAACATGGGCTGGAGCCAGGTCAGCGTGGCCAGGGCCATCAGCGCCAGAATCCCGGTCCCTGTTCTGATCGCCAACGATGCGGACTGCGCCGCCCTGGGCGAATCCGTGGCCGGGGCCGGCAGGGACTGCCAGGATCTGGTCATGCTACGGATCGGTACGGGCCTTGGCGTCGGCGTCCTTCTGGGAGGCGAGATCTTCGGCGGCCGGGGCTTTGGCGGCAGTGAGCTGGGCCATATGGTCATCGTGGACGGCGGAGAGCTGTGCACCTGCGGAAGGCGGGGCTGTCTGGAGGCCTACGCCTCGGCGGGAGGACTCAGACGGGAAGCCATGAAGGCCGTTTCCATTGACATGGAGTCGGGCCAGATCTACAGCCGGGCCAGAGCGGGCGACATGGTCCTGAAACGGGTCGTGGACACCTATATCCACAGGCTGGGGGTCGGCGTTGTCAACGTGGTCAACAGCTTCAGGCCCGAGATGGTCATCCTGGGAGGAGAGCTTCCCGAAGACCCTGAAACCGTACTGGAGCCCATCCGGGATATGATCCGGTCCGAGTGCTTTGGCAGGGAAGCGGGAGATATCCCGGTCCTTTCCATGGCGGCCCTGGGGGCCAATGCCGGCGTCATCGGCGCCGCCTCCATGGTCTGAGGCGGCAGACAGGAGCCGGACAGAATACAGAGCAAACCAAAAGGGGAGGCAGATCGGATGAATCTGCCTCCCCTTTTCAGCGGGTGCGTATTTCTTTTTTTATTCGGCGGTCTCTGTATAGCCTGCAGCGCTGCAGATCACATCGTACAGAGCCTGTACGTTTTCGGAAATCCCTTCCGCGGCTACGAGAGAAGCCATTTCTTCGCCAACGCCCGCGTCGTCAAAGGTACCGCGGACGGCTTCGAAATCATCTACGGCTTCGAAAGCCATGGGAGCGATGACCTCTGTGAAGTTCTCCACAAAGAGAGCCTGTTTGTCTTTGTCCAGCGCCGCCCAGGCGTCTGTGCCCAGGGATGCGGCGTCCGCAATGTCGTCTGCGGTAATTCCGTATACCGCTGCGATGCTGACAAAACGGGAAACCAGGGCGGCGGCCTTCAGGTCTGCGCCGGCCGTGCCTGCGGGATAGTCTGCAACGTCGGCAAAAAGGGTCTCCAGAGAGTTGTCTGTCTGGGCTTCTTCTGCCTCTGCAGCCTCGCCGGTCTCAGCAGCCTCAGCAGGCTCTGCAGCCTCTTCCGTGGTCTCCTCTGTGGTCTCAGCAGTCTCTGCGGCCGCCGGGGCAGCAGGAGCGGCTTCCTGTTTCTGGCCGGCGCAGCCTGCCGCGGACATGGCCAGAAGCGCTGCCAGCATGATTGCCAAAGATTTCTTTTTCATACTGTAAACCTCTTATTCTAAGATTTGCCCGGGGCCCATCCCCGGCATGATGTCATTATAGCAGGCGGCAGGGAGAAAGAGGGACAGAGTCCGTTAAATCCCTCAGGCTCCGTAGCCGTTGGGGTTTTTGGACTGCCAGTTCCAGGCGTCCCGGCACATGTCTTCCAGATTCTTTTCCGCAGACCAGCCGATCAGGGCCTTGGCTCTGGAGGGATCGGAGTAGCAGGTGGCCACGTCGCCGGGGCGTCTGTCTTCGATCACATAGGGAAGGTCCTTGCCGCAGGCCTTGGAGAAGGCCTTGACGATATCCAGCACTGAGTAGCCGATGCCGGTGCCCAGGTTGATGACGGAAACGCCGGGCAGGTCCTTAATATGATCCAGGGATTTGACATGGCCTCTGGCCAGGTCCACCACATGGATATAGTCCCGGACGCCGGTCCCGTCGGGGGTATTATAGTCGTTGCCGAAGACATGGACGATGGGCAGCTCGCCGATGGCCACCTTGGAAACATAGGGCAGGAGATTGTTGGGGATGCCCTTGGGATCCTCGCCGATCAGGCCGCTTTCGTGGGCGCCGATGGGATTGAAGTAACGCAGCAGAATGACCTGCCACTCGTTGTCGCTCTTCCACAGGTCGGTCAGGATCCGCTCCTGCATGGCCTTGGTGGCGCCGTAGGGATTGGTGGTCTCGCCCATGGGGCAGTTTTCTGTGATCGGAATCTCCGCAGGATCGCCGTATACGGTGGCGGAGGAGGAGAAGACGATCTTCTTACAGCCGTGCTGGCGCATGACGTCGCACAGGACCAGGGTGGAGCCGATGTTGTTGGAATAGTATTCCAGGGGCTTGCGGGTGGATTCGCCCACGGCCTTGTAGCCTGCGAAGTGGATGACGGCGTCGATCCCTTCTTTGTCAAAAAGCTCTGTCAGGGCCGCTCTGTCCTGCACGTCGATTTCGTAGAAGGCGGGCCGCTTTCCGGTGATGGTCTCGATCCTGTCCACCACCAGGGCCTTGGAATTGTAGAGATTGTCGGCGATGACAACATCATAGCCTGCATTCAGAAGCTCCACCACTGTGTGGCTTCCGATAAAACCTGTACCGCCTGTTACCAGAACCTTCATTTTTTCTTTTCCTTTCTTCAGATCATCTGATGCTGCATGCCTCTTTCAGGCCTTGGCAAGAATCTTTTCAATGAATGCGTCAAAGGCAGCCCTGCCGGCTTCGTCATCCTTGAAGACGCCGCAGTGCTCCAGGACCCTGGCGAATACCAGACCGATCTCCTCTCTCAGGATCCCGGCAAATCTGGCCGCATTCTCTTCGTTGTTCACCACATTTTCCGGCTTGAATTCCGGATACTTGTCCAGGATGGCCCTGGTCCATTCGGCGTGGGGTAGGGTCATGATCAGGTCTGCGGGATCCTTTCCTTCCAGGACCGTTTCGCAAAGGGCGGTCATTTCGTCCTTGAGCCTTGCGGGCAGGACGGCCAGGCCCATGACCTCGATCAGGCCGATGTTCTCCTTCTTGATATGATGGAGCTCGGCATGGGGATGGAAGACGCCCAGAGGATGCTCCTCGGTGGTCAGGTTGTTGCGCAGGACCAGATCCAGCTCATATTCATCCCCGTGCATCCGGGCGATGGGGGTGATGGTGTTGTGGGGGACGCCGTCCGTCTGGGCGTAAACGCCGACGGACGGATCGCTGTAGCCTCTCCAGAGGGTCAGGATGGCGTCGGACAGGTCCACGAGGTGGTTGACGTTCTTGCTCCGCAGGCGGATGACGGACAAAGGCCATTCCACGATGCCGCCCGTTACGTCGTCCCAGTCGGAGAAGTAGCCGCTGAAGTCGATCGCCCTGCGGATGGGCGCCTTGGCCATGGCAAAGGTATAGCAGCCGCCCTGGAAATGCTCGTGGGTCAGGATGGAACCGCCGACGATGGGCAGATCTGCATTGGAGCCGATGGTGTAGTGGGGGAAGATGGTCACGAACTGCAGAAGCCTTGCAAAGGTATCCCGTTCGATCTTCATGGGCCTGTGGTCTTTGGAGAGAACGATGCAGTGCTCGTTATAGTATACGTAAGGGCTGTACTGCATGTACCACTGCTGGTTCTCCAGCTTGAGGGGGATCAGACGCAGGGTCTGCCTGGCGGGATGGTCCAGCCTGCCGGCGTAGCCCGTATTGGTGGGGCAGAGCAGGCAGAGGGGGTAGGCATTCTGCTTCTTATTAAGAGCCGCCGCGATGGCCTTGGGATCCTTTTCGGGCTTGGAAAGGTTGATGGTGATATCCAGATCTCCATATTTTGTGGGAGCGACCCACTTGAGGTCCTTTTTGACCCGGTAGGTCCGGATATAATCGGCGTTCCTGCTCAGAGCATAGAAATAATCGGTGGCGGCCCTGGGGCCCTGGTTCTTGTAGAGCTTGTTGAAGCGGCGAATCACCACAGAAGGACGGGGCGTCAGGGCCCCCATGATCCTGGTGTCGAAAAGGTCCCGGCTGGCGATGCCGTCCTCGATCCTGCCCCTTGCGACGGCGTCGTCCAGAAGGATAGCCAGGATGTCCTCCAGCTCCATGACAGGGCCGTCTTCGGGCATAAAGGAGCCCTCGGGCTCGACGCCCAGAATGTCAAATACGGCGTTGGCGGCATAGAATGCGTCGGATTCCTTGATCAGATCCGTCCGGATCCCATATGCGATCAGAGCCTTTACAGCTTCTGTTACGGTTATTGTTTTTTCAGTCATCTTGTTCCCTCCCTTAAAAGCGGCGGTTTTGTTTTCTGCTGTATTTATCATGCCATTTCCGGCAGAGTATTTCCATATAATTTCGTTGTGAGCCCATGTAAAAATGTTGCAATGCCAGGCTGCGGGCAGTATGCTGAGCAGAGGAGGATACAGCCATGGAATCTTTCAAATTCAGCAATAAGGTGGAACAGCAGGCCATGATGTCCCTGTCCGTCTACAACGTGGGACGGCAGCAGTGCACGGCGGGCTACAAATGGGGGCCTGCGGTCCGTGACCATTACCTGATCCACTATATTACCTCCGGCAAGGGGACCTATACGGTGGAGGAAAAGACCTACGCCCTGTCCGCCGGAGACGCCTTTCTGATCTATCCGGATACCCGGGTCTCCTACCAGGCGGACCTTCTGGATCCCTGGAATTATGAATGGGTGGGCTTCAACGGGAGCGACGCCCGGATCATCCTCAACGCCACCTCCTTTTCCAGAGACCATGTGGTTCTGTCTCAGCCTGCCTGCGGAGAAAGGCTCAGGGCGGGGATCCGCAGGGTCTACGAGGCCTTCGGCAACAGCTTCTCCCAGTCTTTGAAGATGACGGGCCAGCTCTATCTCCTTTTGGAGCTCCTGACCCAGGAGGCCGGCGAGGACAGACGGCAGAAGGGGCGGGATGCGGACGTGGTCCGGGCCGCAGTGGGCTTTATCGACCAGCGCTATTCCTACGCCATCAGCGTCGAGGACGTGGCCGCCTTTGCCGGCGTCAGCCGCAGCACCCTTTTTAGGATCTTTACCCGCTATCTGGAGCTGTCCCCCAAGGAGTATCTGGACCGCTACCGGATCCGCAAGGCCAGGTATCTGCTGCGGGATACCGATCTGACCATCGGGGCCATTGCCGTCTCCGTGGGCTATGACAACGGCCTGTATTTTTCCAAGGCCTTCCATAAGATGACGGGCCAGACCCCCAGCCAGTACCGGGCAGGCAGCCACAGGGCGCCGGAGATGGAGGAGGCGCCCAGGCTGTAATGATCACCTGCGGGGCGGCAGAAGACGGCCCTCCAGGACCCGCAGGGCCTTCAGGTAATCCCAGAGATCGATGCCCTGGCTGTCCTCGATATAGACAAAGTGGCGCTCCAGCTCCGGGGCCTCCCTGAAATATTCATTGTCGTCGAAAATGACATAGGCCTCGCAGGGGTTGTCCCTGAGCCAGGCCAGGATCTCGTCGTCCCGGCCGCCCTGGTAGATCAGGGGGGTCCAGTGGTCCAGGGGCGTTCCGTTCTCCGCCAGGCGGCCAAACAGATTGTCCATGACCGCCCTGGTTTCCGGATCGTCCGATCCGATCCCATCCCGCCAGGAGGAGGAGAGGACCAGGACGGCCCCGGTCTTTTCCATGAGTTTTTTCAGATATTTCAGGGACCTTCTGTCAAATTCCATATTGTAGATATCCTGGTCCTTTTCCAGGGCCAGGTTCAGACTTTGTTCCGTACATATGACGCCGTCCACGTCCAGAAAAATCGCTTTCATACAGCCTCCTTCTTATGCTCTATCATAGCACATCCTGCCCCCGGAATCCTCTGCAGCCTGCCTGCTGCCTGTTTTGCTTAGAGAAGTATTCGATTTATGCGATTTTCTTAGAGAAGCTCCTGGTCCATAATGGGAGTGAAAAATCATTCAGGCCTATGCCTATACTTTTCCGGCAGCATAAGGAGGAAGAAGAAATGCAGCATCAGGTAACCCTTAGAAATCAAATGACAGTACCGGCCCTGGGCCTTGGAACATGGTATCTGGGAGACAGCCAGGCAACCAGAGACAGGGAGATCGAAGCCTTAAGGAGCGGCATCGATGCGGGCATGACCCTGATCGATACCGCCGAAATGTACGGCAGCGGCAGGAGCGAAAGCCTGGTGGGAGAAGCCATCGCCCCCTATGACAGAAAAAGCCTTTTTCTGGTATCCAAGGTCCTGCCCGGCAATGCGGGCCGAAAGAACATGGTCTCGTCCCTCCAGGGCAGCCTGAAGAGACTGGGAACAGACTATCTGGATCTTTATCTTTACCACTGGAGAGGGGCCATTCCTCTGTCTGAGACCGTGGACTGCCTGGAGGGGCTGCGGAAGGAAGGCCGGATCCGGGCCTGGGGCGTATCCAATTTCGATATTAACGACATGAAGGAGCTTTATCAGATCAAGGGAGGGAGGAACTGTCAGGTCAATCAGGTCCTGTATCATACAGGCTCCCGGGGAATCGAATACAGCCTTCTGCCCTGGATGCGGGAGAGAAAGGTGGCCCTGATGTCCTACTGCCCCCTGGCGCAGGCAGGGAGTCTCAGAAAGGGGCTCTTTAGCAATCCGGTCCTGAAGGAGATCGCGGAAAGCCACGGCTGCGACGTGACCCAGGTCCTTCTGGCCTGGAATATCAGGGACGGCCATACCATTGCCATCCCCAGAAGCGGCAGCCAGGCCCATACCCTGCTCAATGCAGGCGCAGACAGCCTTTCCCTTACCGAGGAAGAGCTTGCAAGGATCGATGAAGCGTATCCTGCGCCCCGCCGCAAGATTTATCTGGATATGCAGTAAGGGATAAAAACAGAATACTGCCATTTCATAAAGAAGGCCCGGAGAGCGATCAAGCTCTCCGGGCCTTCTGCCGGTTACAGACAGCGTACAGGCCTCCATCCATATGCGGCAGGGTCTGTACCTTTACAGCATGACGATGTTGTTATACCAGTATTCCCTGGCCAGCTCGATGAAGGTCTTCATGCCGGTGGAAAGGTAGGCGTCCTTCCGGTGGACGATGCAGAGCCGCCAGGAGGGACTGCCGTGGAGACGGTAGTATTTGACGGAAGGATCCGAGAAATCGGCGTAATAGACAGGAATGATGCTGCAGCCTATATCCGCCCGGACCATATCCAGCATGGACTGGGTCGAGGAGATTTCCATCAGGATCTCAGGCCGGATCCCTTCACGGCGAAAGACATCTTCGGCAATGGACCGGAGGGTGGAGGCGGGATTCATGGTGATAAAGGGCCTGTCGGCGATTTCCGTCAGCCGCAGGATGGGCAGGGAGTCTCCGGTTTCGCCATAGCCTGCGTTCACCGACATGGAGGCCGGAACGGCCAGGATCATTTCCTCCCGGACCAGCTCCAGGTAGGTGTTGTCATCCTCCTGATCCCGGGTCAGCATGATGAAACCGAAGTCCAGGGCATTCCGGGCCAGGGCGGCCTGCTGGGCCCTGGCCTGCATTTCCAGAGGCGTCACCGTATAGTTGCCGCAGAGTCTGTGGAAGGCCGGGTAGATGGAGGTAAACATACGCAGGCCCCGGCCCGGGGACAGGCCTATGGTCAGATGGCAGTTCCGGGACCGGATCTGGTCATTCATCCGGGCGTAGGTCTCATCCCGGATGCGGAGGATCTTCCTTGCGCCCTCCAGATAGATCTCGCCGGCCTCTGTGGGCCGCCAGTTGGTCCGGGACCGGTAGAAGAGCTGGACGCCCAGATCCTTTTCCAGCTTCAGAAGCTGCTGGTTGAGAGCGGACTGGGAGATAAAGAGCTTATTTGCCGCATGGGTGATGTTGTTTTCCTCCGCGATCTTAACAATATATTCGATCTGTCGCAGATCCATGATGCTACCTCCAGGAAGAAAGCCCCGGCATGGACTCAGGAAAAGGCCCTGCGGATCAGGGAGAGCCTTTCCTCGAATTCATCAAAGAACCCTCTGTCAGGGTCCCAGGGCTGGGCGTAGAACTTCTGCAGAATATAAAGGGCCAGGCGGCGGGCCTCCTCAGAACCCTGAAAGGCTCCGAGCATCTCCTGCATCTCCTTTACGAAGTAGTGCCAGCGGGCGGTGAAGACCTCATAGGAAGCAAGATCCCCGTAGCCCAGCCAGGAGCTGATCCGGACCTTGGATTTTCCGGGGACAGGACAGGCGTTTTCCACAACAAAATAGGAAAAGCCGGTCCCGTCATAGTCCCGTCCCAGGGGGAAGAGGCGGCAGAGACCGGGGCGGAAGGCGTGGACAGAGCAGCGGCCCTCCCTGTTCAGGAAGCTGCAGCAGGGTTCCCCCTTCTCCTCTTCCTTCATCAGAAGATGGGGCAGGACCAGCCCTCCCTCTGCATGGAGGGCGATGGACCGGTCCAGGAGATCCGAAAAAGCCAGGCCCAGGTTCCTTGTAAGCAGATACACGTCATAGGGATCCAGGCGGATGGAATCTCCCATGTCTCTGCAGCAGGCGCCGCAGCCCCTGCAGGTGGGACAGGAGATCTTGGCCATATCTCTGGAAGTAAGCAGTTTTGTCATAGCAGTTCCTTTTTGGAAAGTCATTGATTGTCCGCAGCATCCTGCCTTCCGGGAAGAAGGGGAGCGCCGTTGCAGGCCGCTGCAAGTTTCTTTATATAATCCAGTTCCGGGAAGGGATCGAACTCCAGAGAGGCCATCGCAGGCTTTTTGGAGACAGTCACCGGCATGGCCAGAAAACGGCCCCGGATAAAGAGATCCAGCTCCCTTCCGTGCAGGCTCAGGGCGACAAAGCCCGGGGTGTAGGAAATCAGGTCCCGAAGGGCTCTGATCACGGCCGGTGCAGGCCGCTGGTCTTCCTCATTGAGGGGACGGTAGAGGACGGCCTTCCCCTTCAGAGAGGACTCGTTCAGGGCCGCCTGGAACATGACGGGATCCTTGTCGAAATAGGCCATGCGGATGGGGGTGGGGACGGCGGTCTCGTCGAGGACGGCGTAGCGGTATCCCGTATCGGACGGCAGGACCACATGGGTCCATACGCCTGTATTGAAATGGATCCGGTTCTTTCCGCCTTTTTTCAGCTCGAACTGCTGGGGAATGGAGACGTCGGAGATCTGCAGATGGAAGGGCCCCATATCGCCTTCCATGCCCCAGAAGAAAGAGGGAGAGCCGTCGCAGGGCATCATGCCGGCTCTTTTTATTGTGGAAGCGTTCAATCCGCCCGTACTCTTTCCGCTCACATCCTCCGCCCCGATCTTCTTCATGACGGTCAGTTCGATATTGGAGCGATTTACAAGTTCCGTATAGGCTTTCTGCTGCCTGCGGACATAAAAGATATGGAAGACCAGGGCCAGGCCCAGCAGGGCAAAGGCTGCATACCGGTTTATGAACAGACAGACCAGGGCAGCGATCAGCAGGGCCAGCACGGCCCAGACAGACATCCGGAATACCCTGTACTGTGAAAGAACTGTTTCAAGTGTAGCGCTGGTCTTCTCTGTTTTCATATCGGCCTCCCTGCATCGGATCCCCTGCCCGCCTGATACTTCATCCGGGGAAAACCCCGTCTTTGCCGATTATAGCATGATTCCCGGACTGTGCAAAAGCCCCGGAAGCAGCCGGGCAGGGCCGACAACACCCAAAAAGAGAAAAAGCTGAGGAATGTTTATTAATATGAAATGAAAACAGGATACTTACAGCAGTATATGAAATTATCATTTCATAAAAATGAAAGAATGTGCAGGCTCCAAAAAAAATGCGGGGCATGTTCGGTATCATTGCCAGTATTTTTGAAAAATACGTACAGATATAATGAGCATACCTGATAAATATATCAACCAATCTATAAGGGAGGAAAAAAATGAAGAAATCTGTAAAAAGAATCCTTGCACTGATGACAGCAGCTGTGATGGCTGCCGGCATGATCGGATGCTCCGTAGGCGGCGGCTCCAGTTCCGCTCCCGCAGCTTCTTCCGAGAATGCAGGCACTGAGGCGGCAGCCGAGTCCGGCACCAGCAGTCTGAAGGGCCAGAACGTCCGTGTCGTCATCGGCTCCACATCCACCTCCGGCGACTCCTACATGATCGCTGATCTGGTGACCCGTTACCTGTCCGCAGAAATGGGCTTCAACGGCAAGGTCGACGCCATCGGCAACGCAGCAGCTCTGGAAGAGATGCAGAACCAGAAGGGCGACGGCACCACCGTTATGATGTTCCATGACATGACTTTCCTGAGCGTTCTGTTCGGCGCAGTCGATGAGGCATACAGCCTTGAGAACATGACCGTCGGTCCCCGCATCGGCCAGAACCCTGGTGCCTGCTTCGGCGCAGCAGCGGAAGACAACTGGAACAGTCTTGCAGACGTAACCAACTATATCAAAGAGACCGGCTCCGATGTTTCCTTCAACATTGAATCAGGCGCCACCTCTCACCTGGCATTTGCAGCTTACTATCTGTGGGTCAAGGAGACCGAGGGCGAAGAAGTAGCTTCCCATATCAAGGCGATCGTCGGCGGCACAACTGCCGAGAAGCTTCAGAGACTGTGGGACCGCAACGCAGACGTGATCTACGGCGACACTTCCGCATTCCAGCAGTACACAGAAGAAGGCGTTGACCCTCAGCTCAAGATGACCATGTTCGGTACCTGCGGCGAAGTCGAAGGCCTTGACGTTACTTCCATGGCAGACGAAGGCGTTACCTTTGAAGGCGCTCCTTTCGAATTCGCAAAGGATTTCTGCATGTACTTCCCCAAGGATATGGACGCAGGCGTTCTTGCCGAGTACGAAGCAGCTATGAAGAAGGTCACAGAGAACCCTGACTTCCAGAAAGATATGGCAGCCCTTTACTACAACACTCTGAGCGCTGACGAAGTCGGCGTCGAAGCTTCCAAGGAATATATCTATGCAAAGAGAGAGACCTGCAAGGCCCTGATCGAGCAGGCTCCCAGCCTTGATGACATCGCTTTCTGATCTTCTCTGACAGGAACTCAAAAAAGAACCAAAAAAAGCGTGAGCATGGCCTGCCCGGCCATGCTCCGCGCGTCCATCCGCTTGGATATAGCATTATGAGGGTTAAGTTATGATTAATGTTGTTTATTCAACAGAGCACTGGATCGTTCCCAGGATCGTCATGGGCGTTCTGGTCGTACTTCTTCTGGCAATCATCATCACGGAAGGCCGCGCCAGAGTGAGTGAAGGCGGGTCTTTCCTTGCAAAGCCCGGCAGATTCTTTATCGACGGCTACGACAAGGTAAAGCTGTGGGGAACGCTGATCCTCTTTGCCGGCTACATCTTTGTCATCGACAAGGTGGGCTTTACCGTTACTTCCATGATCTTCGTTCTTCTGTTCAATCTGCTCTATGCGGGCCTCGGAAAGAAACAGGTCCTGGTAAGCGTGATCATCGCCATCGTTGCACCGCTTATCATTTCCATTATGTTCGGCGTTGTTTTCAATATCACGCTTCCCAAGGGAATGTGCAGCATTACGTTCGTAGACTACGGATTTACAATCTATTAAGGGAGGAGGATCTCAAACATGATTACAATCACCAAACTTCTTGTTGCGATCCTGGGCGTTGTCGTCGGTATCGTGTTCGGTGCCATCCCCGGCATGACTGCCACCATGGCGGTCGCGGTATTCCTTCCCCTGACCTATGCCTATGATCTGGAGACAGCCCTCTGGCTGCTCCTGGCCCTGTATGTCGGCGGTATCTCCGGCGGTCTGATCCCCGCGATCCTGATCAACATTCCCGGCACACCGTCCTCTATTACCACCACTTTCGACGGCTATCCCATGGCCAAGAGAGGGGAAGGCGAAAGAGCTCTGAAGACAGGTATCGTATCCTCCTTCATCGGCGGCATGATTTCTCTGGTGGCTCTGTGGCTGTTCACACCCATCCTTTCTTCGGCAGCACTGAAGTTTTCTTCTGTCGAGAAATTCCTGATCATCCTTTTTGCCCTGACCGTTATTGCGGCTCTGTCCAAAGGCCAGATGCTGCGCGGCATCTTCGCAGGCTTTTTGGGAGTTCTGGTCACGCTGGCCAACTCTTTCAGCGTCAACAACCAGTACCGCATGGTGCCTGATTTCCTCAAATCCAAGATGTCTGACGGCTTCCAGCTGCTTCCCTGCCTGATCGGCCTGTTCGCGATCGCCCAGATCTTCGAAGAGGCGGAAGAGGGTATGAACTTCAAGATTCAGAAGACGGATTCCGAACTGGAAGGCGATGTCAAGTTCTCCCTGTCCGACTTCAAGGGACAGGGCGTGAACGTGATCCGGTCCTCGCTGATCGGCACCTTCATGGGCGTACTTCCCGGCGTCGGCGGATCCGCTGCCTCCATCCTGGCCTATGCCCAGGCAAAGAACTTCTCCAAGCATCCCGAGCTTCTGGGCACGGGCGTGCCGGAAGGTCTGATCGCCTCTGAATCTTCCAACAACGGCCTGACAGGCGGCGCTCTGATCCCCCTGCTGTCTCTGGGTATTCCCGGCGACTCCACCACTGCGGTCCTGATTTCCGCTTTCATGCTGCAGGGCATCCAGGTGGGCCCTCTGTTCATCACCCAGAATCCTCATACCTGGAACACCATCCTGATTGCGCTGCTGGCCGCAAATATCATCATGTTCCTGGTCATGTTCTTCCCGATCAAGCTGATCAGCAAGATCATTTATATCCCCAGGACAAGACTCTATCCCGTTATCATCATGATCTGCATCGTAGGCGCCTATGCCACCAAGAACGGCCGCATATTCGACGTATGGGCCCTTTTGATCTTCGGTATTCTGGGCTATATCTTCGGCAAGATCAAGATCCCGGCATCCTGCTTCCTGATCGGCTTCATTCTGGGCGACGACCTGGAGAATTACTTTATCCAGTCCATCTCTGCAGCAAACGGAAGTCTGACCGTCTTCTTTACCAGACCCATCGGCTGGGTCATCTGGCTTCTGATCATTGCCTCCGTCGCATATGCGATCTGGGATGACAGAAAGGACAAGAAGAAAAAAGCAGCAGCAAAATAAGAAACCATAACACACTTGAAAGCGGTTCGGGCGGACCATTTTGTTCCGGCCGGACCGTTTCTTATTAGGGGAGGAACAGTATGAAGACAGTAGAAAAAAACGGCGTGGTTGCAGGCCTGCTGAAAGATGTGCAGATTCCCCGGATGTTCCGGGCCAGGCAGTCTTTTCCGAGACCGGTGATCCGGCCGGAGGAGATCCCGGACGTTGTCTTTAAGGAGCTTTCTCAGGAGAAATTTGCCCGCAAAGTACAGCCCGGTATGGAGATCGCTATCACAGCCGGAAGCCGCGGCATTGCCAATGTGGATATCATTACCAGGGCGGTAGTGGACTTTGTCAAAAGCAGAGGGGCTGTGCCTTTTATCGTACCTGCCATGGGAAGCCACGGAGGAGCGACGGCCCAGGGCCAGCTGGAGATTCTGGCGGGATATAAGATCACCCCGGAGACCATGGGGTGCGAGATCCGCTCCAGTATGGAGACGGTCTATCTCGGAGAGTCCGGATCCGGCCGCCCGGTCTACATGGACCGGAACGCCTATAATGCGGACGGTATTATTATTTCCTGCCGTCTGAAGCCCCACAATGCCTTCCGGGGAAAGGTGGAGTCCGGTCCCTGCAAGATGATGACCATAGGCCTTGGCAAGCAGAAGGGGGCTTCCAACGTCCACGCCGACGGCATGGACCGCATGGCGGTAAACATCCCTTCCATGGCGGAGGTGGTCCTTGCTAAGGCACCGATCCTCTTTGCCATTCCCTGCATGGAGAACGCTTACGACGAGACCTGCAGGATCGAAGCCATCGACGCCTGCGACATTCTGAAGCGGGAGCCTGAGCTTCTGAAATACGCCTTCTCCAACATGCCCTCCATCCTGGTGGGAAAGGCTGATGTCCTGGTAGTGGACCTGATCGGCAAGAATTTTTCCGGAACGGG
>CAMNJZ010000028.1 GCA_946541955.1 uncultured Lachnospiraceae bacterium
TGATCCGGGCTGGCCTGGCGCCTGTAAACAGGATACAAAGGGAAAGGCAGAGGAGGCAGCCCCGTTTATTATATCATGTAGTCCCTTCCTGTTGGTGCAGATGTTGGAGAAATGATGCCAGTCATAGAATGCCGGATTAGCGGCGGGCAGCAAAATCCCGGAAACGAAGAAGCGGCACCTGCCCCGGAGGAAACAGGTGCCGCCTGACTGTACGGAAGTCTTAATCGCCTATAAAATGGCCGATCAGTGAAAAGACCGCAAAGGCCGCAATGTCGATGACTACAATGGTGGAACCCACAGGGGTCGCAGCCAGGATCGAGATCAGGATGCCCAGAGCGGCACAGGTCACGGAGAGGACCGCGGAGCAGAGGGTCACAGACAGAAAGCTTTTGAAGACCCGCATGGCTGCCAGGGCCGGGAAAATGACCAGGGCCGAAATCAGAAGGGACCCCACCAGGTTCATGGCCAGCACAATGATCACGGCAATAATGACGGCGATCAGCAGATTGCAGGCTTCGACCCGGGTGCCGACTGCGGCCGCAAAGGTCTCATCGAAGGTCACGGCGAAGATCCTGTTGTAGAACAGGATGAAAACGGCGACCACCGCAATGGAAAGAACGATGCAGAGCCAGACCTCCTCACCGGTCAGGGTCAGGATCGAGGTGGATCCAAAAAGGGTGCTGCAGACGTCCCCCGAGAGATTGGTGGAGGTGGAAAAGAGGTTCATCAGCAGATAGCCTACGGCCAGGGCACCGACAGAGACCATGGCAATGGCCGCATCGCCCCGGATCTTGGTGTTGGAGCCGGTGCGAAGAAGCAGGATCGCGCAAAGGACTGTGGCCGGCAGAACAAAAAGCATCTGGTTGGTCAGATTCATGACGGAGGCAATGGAGATGGCTCCAAAGGCCGCATGGGAAAGACCGTCTCCGATAAAGGAGAAGCGCTTGAGCACCAGCGTAACGCCCAGCAGAGAAGAGCAGAGGGCGATCAGGATCCCCACGATCAGGGCGTAGCGTACAAAGGGATAGGACAGGTAGAGGGCGAGCTTTTCGATCATGACTGTCCCTCCTTTCCGGCGATTTCCCTGACGGGCTGTTTTTTCTTGCGGACCTTCATGTTCACCCGGTCTTCCCGTTCGGGGGAGAGGAACTCTCTGCCGGCCCGGCTTTCCAGATAGTCTTCCCGGGTGCCGAAGAAGACGGTGTCTCCGACGTGAAGGATATGGGTCGCATAGGAGATGGCGGCTGCAATATCGTGGGAGACCATAATGATGGTGATCTTTTCTTCTTTATTAAGACGGCGGATCAGCTGGTACATCTCGGAGGTCGCTTTGGGATCCAGGCCGGCCACCGGCTCATCCAGGAGCAGGAGCCTGCGGGTAGCGCAGAGGGCTCTGGCAAGCAGGACCCGCTGCTGCTGGCCGCCGGACAGATTCCGGTAGCATTTGTCTGCCAGGTCCGTGATGGACATGAGCTCCATGTTCTGCCGGGCCAGCTCTCGGTCGGCCTTGTTATAGAAGAAACGCCTGCCCAGCCTGGTCTGACAGCCTGAGAGCACGATCTCGGATACGGAAGCGGGGAAATCCCTCTGGACCGGCGTCTGCTGGGGCAGATAGCCGATTTCCTGGGCCCGGAGGCCGTCTCCATGCAGGACCTTGCCTGAAAGGGGCGGCTGCAGCCCCAGAAGGGTCCGCATCAGCGTCGACTTGCCGGATCCGTTTTCGCCGACAATGCAGAGATAGTTTCCTTCCTGCAGTTCAAAATTCAGATTTCTGATCAGGGTCCTGTCACTGTATCCCAGTGTCAGGTCTCTGGCTGTGAGAAGTGCCATGATGCCTCCCGGTTTCTTTTTTGTCTATTCGAAAATGAAATTCATTTTCAAATTATAGCACCGGAAAGAATCCTGTCAACAAAAAAAGAGGACTGCCTGATTTAGAAAATCAGCCAGTCCTCATAAATGGAAATTCAGCAGTTTCATTTACGTGCCCTCCTTTATGTAGTTTTAGGATCTTCAGTTCTGCATAATATGAATACGGTTCGAAATCTCTTTCTGTGATGTAGATTAAGAACCAGTCCTAATCATTTCAATGGAGTGTACCTCCTTTGTTTTATTTGATACATTTATTCTAACCGCAGTGGGCAGCTTTGTCAAGGAAAATATCAGAAAATTATCTATTATTCTGGCAAGTTGACTG
The DNA here is from genome assembly GCA_946541955.1 of uncultured Lachnospiraceae bacterium. Taxonomy (GTDB): domain Bacteria; phylum Bacillota; class Clostridia; order Lachnospirales; family Lachnospiraceae; genus CAG-791. The sequence continues at coordinate 2,195 of CAMNJZ010000028.1, forward strand.
TTTGAAAGATGAATTGTCTGATAATACAGAAAGTTTCTACAATTCGAACAGCTTCCGGAAGATCCCCATTGCCCTGCATCGCCAGGCTTCCCTGGCAGACGTTCTTCTGCCGCCCGGTCCCGGCTGATCGATCGGAATCCACCGGAGGGGCAGGCTCCCGGCAGCCTGACACTTTGCCGGGGCAGGGCGCACTGCCTGCACATAAAAATAGGGCTGCCAGACTTTCTCGTCATCCGGCAGCCCTATTCGGAAATTTCTTTCAATACCATTTACGTGTCCTCCTTTTGTTTTGTTGAGCTTAGTTTATCGTAAAAAGCCGGATCTGTCAACAAGAAATCAGTAAAATTATAAAAATAATCATAGATAAACAAAAATATAAGCAATAGACAGATAATTCAAACAATTCAAACAAATTAAATTTTTTCTTAAAAACAGGAAATAATGCATAATTATTATGCCTTGACCGGGATATCTGTTATAATTAGTCGTAAATCTATTTTTCGGAGGTGTTTATTTTGAAAGTAGGATGCGTAAAAGAGATAAAGAATAATGAATTTCGTGTCGGACTGACACCGGATAATGTAAAAAGCTATGTGGCGGCAGGCCATGAGGTCCTGATCGAAAAGGGCGCCGGAATCGGTTCCGGCTTCCAGGATGAAGAATATGCCGCAGCCGGCGCCAGACTCATTGATGCCGCTGCTGATGTCTGGGCCCAGTCAGAGATGATGGTCAAGGTCAAGGAGCCTCTGGAGGAGGAATGGCCTCTTTTCCATGACGGTCTGATCCTCTTTACCTATCTGCATCTGGCTGCCGACAAGGCCCAGATGGACGCCCTGCTTGCAGGCAAAGTCAAGTCCGTTGCCTATGAGACCCTGATCGAAAAGGACGGCAGCATTCCCCTGCTGGCGCCCATGAGCCAGATCGCGGGCCGCCTGTCCATCCAGGAAGGCGCCAAGTATCTGGAGAAGCGCTTTGGCGGCGCAGGCATCCTGCTGGCAGGCGTTCCCGGAACGCCCAAGGGCAATGTCGTGATCCTGGGCGGCGGAACCGTGGGTGCCAACGCCTGCAGAGCAGCTGTAGGAATCGGCGCCAATGTCACCATCATTGATATCAACCTGAAGAGACTGGAGTATCTGGATGAGCTTTACGGCGCAAGGATCCAGACCCTGGTTTCCAACGATGCCAATATTGAGAAGGCTGTGAAGGATGCAGACCTGGTCATCGGCTCTGTGCTGATCCCCGGCGGATCCACCCCCAAGCTCTTCAAGAAAAAATATCTTAAGGAGATGCGGCCCGGTTCCGTTTTCGTGGACGTTGCCATCGACCAGGGCGGCTGCGGGGAATCCAGCCATGTTACATCCCATGACGACCCGGTCTATATCGAGGACGGCGTAGTCCATTACTGTGTCGGCAACATGCCCGGCGCTGTGCCCAGGACCTCCACCATCGCCCTGACCAATGCAACCCTCCGCTACGGTCTTCAGATCGCCGGCAAGGGGCTGGAGGGCGCATGCCAGGCCAATCCTGTGCTTTATTCGGGCGTGAACACCTACGACGGAAAGCTGACCTGCAAAAATGTTGCGGATGCCTTCGAAGGCTATGCCTATACAGATCCCGCAGGGCTCTTCTGAGTACATTCTAAAATATTTCTTAAAACCCGGATGTTTATGTATGTAAACCCCTGTTATATGGTATAATCAACAAATGCGTCCTTGGGGGAAAGAACGCAGCAATGATTGAAAGAGAGGCAGGGGCAGCAAAATGCAGCAGGATATCAAAGAGCAGGAACAGCATGTTCTGCTCACTTACCTTGAAGACCACATGGAAGACCATGAAGAGGATTCTGGTAAGAGAATCACCATGCCGGAGCGGCAGGTCAAGGAACTTCTGACCCTCCGGGATGCGGACAGAGACTTTCAGAAGCTTATGCTCTATTATGAGTGCGCCATGCAGGAGGTCATGACCAAGGTCCAGATCCTGAACAAGGAGCTGATGCTCAACAACAAGCGCAGCAGGATCGAATCCATTAAATCCAGGCTCAAGAAGCCGCGCAGCATCTTTGAAAAGATGGAGCGGCTGGGCATTGAATTTACGGTGGAGAACATTGAGGATTCACTGAGCGATATCGCGGGCGTCCGTGTGATCTGTGCCTTCGTGGACGATCTTTACAAGCTCAGAGACTGTCTGCTGGGACAGGATGACGTAAAGCTGATCCAGGAGAAGGATTATATACGCCACGCCAAAGCCAATGGATACAGAAGTCTGCATCTGATCATCGAAGTACCGGTCTATCTGACTCATGAGAAGAAAAACGTCCGGGTAGAGGTCCAGCTGAGGACCATTGCCATGGATTTCTGGGCTTCTCTGGAGCACAACCTGCGTTATAAGCAGGATGTGATCGGAGCAGATGCCATCTCCAAAGAGCTGCAGATGAGCGCGGAGATGGTCAACCAGCTGGATCAGCGTATGGTCCAGATCCGGGAAAGAATCGATACGACCCAGTCCATGCTGGGAGCGGCTTCGGACGATTACTGGTCATAAAGATCATAGGGGATTTTAAGCATAAAGAGGGCCCGCCGGATACCGGCGGGCCTTCTGCGTTATCAGTGTGTCAGGCTGGGAGACGGCCGGGATCATGCCTGGCTGTCTGCAATGCCAAAGGTATAAAGGGTCTTGGTATCATAGCGCTCGCCGGGATGGAGGACAATGCTCTCAAAGGCCGGCGTATTGATGCTGTTGGGATGGTGCTGGGTCTCCAGGGCAATGCCGGAGCGGGGACCGTAGTGCTTTCCGCCCTTACCGGTATCGTTGGAGTAGTTGCCTGAATAAATCTGGATGGCAGGCTGGTCGGTGGTAATGGTCATGCTGATGCCGGACTTGTCCCCTTCCAGATAGGCGATGTCCCGCAGGCCCTTTCCGTTCAGGGCAAAGGAGTGGTCGTAGCCGCCGCCCCTGCGGAGCTGTTCGTTGTCCTCGTTGATGTCCCTGCCTACGGTCTTGGCAATACGGAAATCAAAGGGGGTGCCTTCTACGGGGTCAATGCCCTGGGGGATGCCCGCCAGGATGGGAGTATAGCCGTCCGCATCCACGCAGAGCAGATGATCATAGATCAGGCCGTTTCCTTCCCCGTTCAGGTTCCAGTAGCTGTGATTGCACATGTTGCAGATGGTATCCTGGTTGGACTCCGCCTCGATATGCTGGGTCAGGACGCAGTCGTCATTCCACAGGAAGGTGACCGTGACAAGGAGCCGGCCGGGATAGCCCTGGTCCATATCCGGGCTGTCCAGGGTGAAGCGTACGCCGCAGAGGGCTTCCAGGACCTCGCTGTCCCAGACTCTCCAGCTGTAGGCGTCGGGGCAGCTGTGGAGGTTGTTGTCGCCGTCATTTTTAAAGAGGGTATAGGTCTTTCCGTTCAGGGTAAAGCAGCCGCCGGCGATCCGGTTGGCGTGTCTGCCTACGATGGCGCCATAGAAGCCGGTGCAGCCGTCATAGGAGGCGGCATCCTCAAAGCCCAGTGTTACATCCAGCATCTTTCCGCTGCGGTCCGGGACGATCACGGACTGCAGGGTACAGCCAAGATCCAGCAGTGTTACACTGGCGCCGGAGGCGTTGGTCAGGGTGAAGGCGGTCACTTTCTGGCCGCTTTTGGTGGTTCCGAAATCGGATCTGGTTACAGACATAATTCCCTCCCTTTGATTTACGAATACAGGCATCCTGTCGATGCGTTTCTTTATTTTGGAAGGCTCCTTTTCAGATGGTGCATAAAGGGCCTTGCTGACATTCTACTACAGTTTGGGGATTTTGGGCAGTGCATTTAAAAAACTGCCTTCTTCATGGTAGAATAATCTCAGCGCCCTGGCATGGAGAAACGCCGGCCAGGGACCTTCATGAAGAAAAACGGCAGGTGGCCGGAAAGGAAAACAGATCATGCCGGCAGGATTTATTCCCCTCAGCAGAAAAGAAATGGAAGAGAAGGGCCTCGAACGGGTAGACTTTGTCTATGTGGTCGGAGACGCCTACGTGGATCATCCCAGCTTTGGATGCGCCATCATTGCAAGGCTCCTGGAGGCCCATGGCTTCAGCGTGGGCCTGATCTGTCAGCCAGACTGGCGGGACCCGGAGAGCATTGCCATTTACGGGGAGCCCAGGCTGGGATTTCTGGTCTCCTCAGGCAACATGGATTCCATGGTCAACCATTATACCGTTTCCAAAAAGCACCGGAGCAAGGATTTCTATTCTCCCGGCGGCGTCATGGGCAGACGGCCCGACTATGCGGTCATCGTCTACTGCAATCTGATCCGCAGGACCTTCAAGAAGACCCCCATCATTATCGGCGGGATCGAAGCCAGCTTGAGAAGGCTTGGACACTATGATTACTGGTCCGGCAGGGTCCGCAGGTCGATCCTTCTGGATTCCGGCGCAGACCTGATTTCCTACGGCATGGGCGAGCATTCCATTATTGAGATCGCCGAAGCCCTGGATTCCGGCCTCCAGGTCAGGGACATTACCTTCATCCGGGGGACGGTCTTCAAGACCAGGGACAGGGACGCCCTGGAGGACGCCCTGCTTCTGCCGGATTACAACCTGATTTCCCAGGACAGCCCCAGGGGCCGGCGGGCCTATGCGGAAAGCTTTGCCATCCAGCACAGGAATACGGATCCCTTCCGGTCCCAAAAGCTGGCGGAGACCTATGACGGGAGCCTTTTTGTGGTCCAGAACCTGCCTTCCCTCCCCCTGACGACCCGGGAAATGGACGATGTCTACGCCCTGCCTTATATGCGGACCTGGCATCCTTCCTACGATGCAGCGGGGGGCGTGCCGGCTCTGGGAGACATTAAGTTTTCTCTGACCTCCAACCGGGGCTGCTTTGGCGACTGTAATTTCTGCGCCCTGACCTTCCACGAAGGCCGAATCGTGCAGGTAAGGAGCCACCAGTCCATTCTGGAGGAGGCAAGGCAGTTCGTAAAGGAGCCGGATTTCAAGGGAAATATCTATGACGTGGGAGGGCCCACGGCCGAGTTCCGGGCGCCCTCCTGCCAGAAGCAGCTGAAGGTCGGGACCTGCGAGCACAGAAGATGCCTTTTTCCCAAGCCCTGCCCTAACCTGCAGGTGGACCACAGCGATTATCTGAGGCTCCTGCGGGAGATCCGGGCCATTCCGGGCGTCAGGAAGGTCTTTGTCCGGTCCGGCTTCCGCTTCGACTATCTGATGGCCGACCCGGACAAGAGCTTTCTGAAGGAGCTCTGCCAGTACCATGTAAGCGGCCAGCTCCGGGTGGCGCCGGAGCATATTTCCGACAATGTCCTTGGAAAGATGGGCAAACCCTCGGTATCCGTATATAATGCCTTTCGGAGGGAATTCGAGAAGGTCAACCAGAAGCTGGATAAAAAGCAGTATCTGGTTCCCTATCTTATGTCCTCCCATCCGGGCAGCACCCTGAAGGACGCCATCGCCCTGGCGGAATACATCCGGGAGCTGGGATATATGCCGGAACAGGTCCAGGACTTTTATCCTACGCCCGGAACGGTATCGACCTGTATGTATTATACCGGCCTGGATCCCCTGACCATGGAAAAGGTCTATGTGGCCGTCAATCCCCATGAAAAGGCCATGCAGAGAGCCCTGATCCAGTACCGGGATCCTGCCAATTATGACCTTGTGAAGGAAGCCCTGCTCCGGGAAGGACGGGAGGATCTGATCGGATTTGGAAAGGAATGCCTGATCCCGCCCCGCAGGGTCAGGCCCGGAGAAGGAAGAGGGAAGGGGCCGGGGCCCAAAAAGGCAAAGGCGCCGGAAGGAAGAGAAAAAAGACGAGAGAAGGCAAAAGAGACCACCAGAAGAAAAGCGGGAAAGGCCCTGCAGGGCCCAAAAGCAAGAAAAAGCCGTGAGGAAAAAAGAAGATGATTTACTGCGTAGAAGACGATGCTGATATCAGAGAACTGATCGTATATACCCTGGAAAATTCAGGCTATCAGGCCCGGGGATTTCATGACGGGGTCTCCTTCCGGGAGGCTATGGAAAGGGAGCTGCCGGAACTGGTCCTGATGGATATCATGCTGCCGGGAGAAGACGGCGTCTCCCTCCTGCAGGGAATTCGAAGCGGCCATACAACGGCGGGCATTCCCGTGATTATGCTGACGGCCAGAGGCGCGGAATTTGACAAGGTCCGGTCTCTGGACCTGGGGGCGGACGACTATGTGACCAAGCCCTTTGGCATGATGGAGCTCCTGTCCAGGATCCGTGCTGTCCTGCGCCGCAGCAGCCGGATGATCAGGACCTCGCATCTGCAGGCGGGTCCCGTGGTCATGGACCTGGACCGCCACAGGGTGACCAGCCAGGGAATGGAGCTGACCCTGACCCTGAAGGAGTACGAGCTTCTCAGAAAGCTGATCGAGAACCTGAACGTGGTCTTCTCCAGAGACCAGCTCCTGGAGGACGTCTGGGGCTACGATATCGGCGGGGAGACCCGGACGGTGGACGTCCATGTCCGGAACCTGCGGCAGAAGCTGGGGCCCGCCGGTGAGATGATCGAAACGGTACGGGGAGTGGGCTACCGCATGCGGGACGCCTTAAGACTTGAAAATGAACAGTGAACAAAAGACAACGCGTGTGAAAAGCATGCGGAAGGAGATCAGCCGCTATCTGATCCTGGCCATGGTCATTACCCTGGCCACGGTCTACGGCCTGACCATCTATCTGATGTACCGGGAGACCTCGACCCTGGTCCGGGAAAACATCATACAGGAAGCGGATTACATAGCGGAGGCCCTGAATATAGCCGGGGAGGACTATCTGCGCCAGCTGGACCAGGGCCTGGTAAATGCCAGGGTCACCCTGATCTCCAAAGACGGGGAGGTCCTTTATGATACGGAGAAGGATGAATTTACCTTCGAGAATCATCTGGACAGACCCGAGATCCGCCAGGCCCTTCGCACCGGCCGGGGCACGGATATCCGCAGATCCACCAGTATCGGGGAAGAAATGTATTACTGCGCGGTCCTTCTGAAGGACGGCAACGTGGTCAGGATCTCCAAAGCCTCCGGCACGGCCCTTTCCAACGCCCTGCTGCTCCTGCCTCCCATTGTTCTGATCGGGGTGGTCATGATCCTTCTGGGGGCCTTCATGACGGGCTTTTCCGTCAGACGGCTGATCCGGCCCATCAACCTCCTGGATCTGAACGAACCGCTGAAAAACGACGTCTACGAGGAGCTGACGCCCCTTCTGCAGAGGATCGACAAGCAGAACCGGGAGAAGAAGGCGGTGGACGACATGCGGACCGAATTTTCGGCCAATGTGTCCCACGAGCTGAAGACCCCTCTGACGTCCATTTCCGGCTATGCCGAGATCATGAAGAACGGCCTGGTCAGACCGGAGGATACTGTCCGCTTTTCGGAGAAGATCTACCGGGAGGCCAGACGGATGATCCGGCTGATCGATGACATTATCCGCCTTTCCAGGCTGGACGAAGGCATCCGGTCCGAACCGGATCAGATCATCGACCTGCATGATCTGGCAGCGGAGGTCGTGGCCGACCTGGAGACCAATGCCTCCACAAACGGCATCTCCCTCTATCAGACCGGGATCCACTGCCGGGTCAGGGGAGACAGGCAGACCCTCTATGAGCTTCTCTACAATCTGGCGGACAATGCGATCAAGTACAATCATTCCGGAGGGAGCGTGGAGATCGACACGGAGTATACCCGCGGGCAATCCATCATCCGGGTGATCGATACGGGCATCGGCATTCCCGAGGACCAGAAGGACAGGATCTTTGAACGATTCTACAGAGTGGACAAGAGCCATTCCAGGGCCACCGGAGGAACCGGCCTGGGGCTTTCCATCGTCAAGCACGGCGTCATGGCCCACAACGGACAGATCCAGGTGGACAGCGCCCTGGGCCGCGGAACGACCATGACCGTCACCTTCGACGGTGTTTAAGATACTTTAACGGTTTAAAGCTTTTATGCGATAAATTTTTGGTTGCCAAAAGCGCCCTTCCATGCTATATTGAGTCGGGCGGCCTGGAAAGGCGGATCGCCCTGTTTTTTTATGGAGGAAAGACCCAATGAAAATGGAATTCAGAAGAAAGCTCCCGACGCCCCAGGAACTGAAGGAGCAGTATCCGGTTTCAGCCAGAATCCGGGCGCTCAAAGAGGAAAGAGACCGGGTCATTGAGAATATCATGAAGGGAGAGGATACCAGGATGCTCCTGGTCATCGGCCCCTGCTCGGCCGACCATGAGGATCCGGTCCTGGAATATATAGGAAGACTGGCAAGGCTCCAGGAGGAGGTCCTGGATCAGATCTACATCGTGCCCAGGATCTATACCAATAAGCCCCGGACCGTGGGAACAGGCTACAAGGGCATGCTGCACCAGCCGGATCCCGAAAAGAAGGAGGACATGCTGGGCGGCATTATCGCCATCCGCAACCTGCATATGCGGGCCGCGGAGGAATGCGGCTTTACCTGTGCGGACGAGATGCTCTATCCCGAGAACCACCGGTATCTGTCGGACCTGCTCTCCTATGTGGCGGTAGGGGCCCGTTCGGTGGAAAACCAGCAGCACAGACTGGTTTCCAGCGGCATCGGCATTCCCGCCGGCATGAAGAATCCCACCGCAGGAGACCTGGGCGTCATGATGAACTCCATCATAGCGGCCCAGAGCCCGCATACTTTCCTGTACAGGGGCTGGGAGGTCTCGACCCCCGGCAATCCCTACGCCCATGTGATCCTTCGCGGCTATATGGACAGGTACGGCAGGAGCCATCCCAACTACCATTATGAAGAGCTGCGAAACGTACAAAGGCTCTATGAGGAAAGGGAGCTGGCAAACCCGGCCATCATTGTAGACACCAACCACTGCAACTCAGGCAAAAACTATGAGGAGCAGATCCGGATCAGCAAGGACGTTCTCCACAGCCGCAGGCATTCGGATGATCTGCGAAAGCTGGTCAAGGGCCTTATGATCGAAAGCTATCTGGAGGATGGCTGCCAGGGGATCCACGAGCATACCTTCGGCAAATCCATCACGGATCCCTGCCTGGGATGGGAGAAGACCAGAAAACTGGTCCTGGACCTGGCGGAGGACTGGAAACGATAAAAAAACGGCAGGGATCCTTATCCCTGGGATCCTTATCCCTGGGATGATCCTTATCCCTGCCGTCTGGTCCTGACAGGCCGGCTTCTCTGGCCGGATGTCCTGACAGGAGATTTACCGGGCCTTTGGGGCCTGGAGGAAGCACCGGCCTTTTCCAAAGGGCCGGGCTTTTTTTCTTTTGCGCTGCCTTCCCGGAAGGAGGGAAGGGTATTTCCGGGGAGCTGCTCCAAAAGCAGAGGACTGTGGGCCTTCTGCATCATGTTCAGATCAAAGAGGGGCGTCTGCCTGTAGGACAGGGCGTACAGGGGGAAGAGCCGGATAAAGAGCTTGGCGGTCACAGCCGTATCGGTCACGGCATTGTGGAAGCGGCCCTTTTCCCGGGACAGGCCCATGATGGAAGCCTCCTTTTCCAGAGACAGCAGCTGGGCGTTGTCATAAAGGCACTGGAGCAGGACTGCCACATCGATATACTTTCCGGACTGGAGAGACTGCGGCTTTGGCATCCGGTTCCTCTCATAGATCAGGTGCAGAAGCTCGAAATCCCGGACCGGGGTCTGTCCGCATATGACGGAGACGCCCTTGAGGAAATCGTTGATCAAAAGGGCGGCTGTCTTTTCCGGGATGCCCTGCCTGTCCAGAAGGTCACGGCTGATGCCCGTCAGTCTTGCCACATAGGGGGAGATCCGGATCCCTTCGGGCAGACGGATATACATGTTCAGCTCCTGCCGGATCTCATAGGAGTGGCCGTTCCATTCCAGGATCAGGCCTGCGAACTGCATGGGATAGTCGTCCTGCATCTCAAAGTCGATGACGGCGAGCCTCTCTATGGAAGCGGCGCAGGCAGAGAGCAGGTCCCTGTTGCGGCTCTGCCTCTCCAAAAGAGGGGCAGGCAGGGCGTCGGCCGCCAAAGAGGTACAGAGGATATGGCTGCAGGCGCCGAAGGAGGGACAGTCCGGGCAGTCCGGAGAAAAGATCAGGCTGCGCCGCACATTGTCATCCGGATCGATGGTATGGACCGAGGGCAGGGTATATTTAAAGGGATTGGCGTTTTTATACTTGCGCAGGATGCGGTAGGTCCTGGCCAGAAGATCATCGGCCCGGACAGCGATCTGACAGGGGGCGCTGAAGGGATCCCTGCTCCGGTCCTGCCGGCCCATGCCCAGAAGGAAGATCCGTCCGGATCCCTCGGGGTCCTGGAACAGGGAGACCCAGAGCACGGTATCCGACCGGGTCAGATCCGCCGCCTCCTCCGTTTCCTGGCTGAAATGGTAGCGCTTTTCTTCTTCATCATAAAGAGCCTCTCCCCTTGTCAGCTCCGGCAGACGCAGAGAGGGATCCGCATAGGCGGCGGTCAGGACCTTGTAGAGAGAAAAGATCCTGTAGGGCAGCGCATTGACTCTGCTGCCATAAAAAACAAGGCACTTGCTCAGATATGCCTCGATCAATGCATTGTGGTCCATGGTGTTTTCCTGTTAAGCTTAAAAATCGTGTGCAATTTACTAATCTACCACAAAGGAGGGGGGCTTGTCCACTGATCCCGGCCTCCGGCTGCGCTTTTTCAGGGGCCCCGGGCGGAAGCCCTCCTGGTCTTAGTTAATGATTTTTTAAGTGGAAAGATATTCGGCTAGATGGTAAGATAGAAAAGTGTCTGGCCTTTGCCGCACGGAAGGAGTAAGGAACGATTGAAAACAAATATATTACGCGTGATCGCTGCGATTGTAGTCATCGGACTTGCCTGGTATGGCATTAAGAATACATATATAAAGGAAGAGCCGCCGGCTCTGACCGCCGGTCTTTTTGCGGCGCCGGGCACCTATACCGCTTCGGCCCAGGGCTATGCCGGTCCGGTTCAGGTAACGGCTGTCTTTACAGAGAATCAGGTAAAGTCCATATCGATCGATTCTGCGGAAGACCCCCAGGTGGGCAAAATCGCCATGAGTGAAATGGCCTCCAGAATCGTTGCAGAGCAGTCTCTTTATGTGGATACCGTATCCGGCGCCACCTTAAGCAGCAGGGCCTTCCAGGATGCCTTCCAGGTCTGCTGTTCCGAGGCAGGGGCCGATGAAGCCTCCATGCAGGCCCTTCTGGACGGGATCGAACGGTCCAAGGCCCAGCAGGAGACTGCGGCGGAGCCCCAGGAGGAAACGGCTGAGACCACGGAGGAGCCGCCTGCCGAGCAGGTCACAGAGGAACCCCAGGAGGAGCCGGAAGTGGTCCAGCAGGAAGAACCGGAGGAGCCGGAAGAGGAAAACGGCGAGCCCGGGGAAATTTCCAATATCGACGCCATTATCGCCGCGGAGCATTACTGGGGACATTACCCCTCTGAGCGTCCGGCCGGCTATGAAGAGGGATACGTCTATGATACCTATATCAGCGGTTATCCGGAAGACGATTATCCTTACTATATCATTACTCTGATCATTGCCAACTATGAGCTGGGGACCCAGACGGAGGTCGCCAGGGCAAGAGTCGATATCTATACCTCTGAAGTGGTAGATTATGAATAAGACCTGAAAGATGCCGATCCGGCCCCCGGGGCCCGGCATCAAAATGAGATGAGGCGTGAAGAAATCCATGGTTTCTTCACGCCTCTTATTTTTTGCGTGGCAATGCGTTTCTTTCAGGGCAGGAGGGGAATCAGGGTGTTGGCGATGGAAGCCGGCATGGGATCGCCCTCCTCCCAGCTTTCGACGACGATCATGAAGGAGGTGCTTTTCTCGGGGCAGACCCCCAGGAGGAGGCGGTTGATCCGGCTGTTCCCCTGCTCGGCAGTGCCCGTTTTGGCCATGGTGATGCGAGGGTCCAGGCCCTCGTAGAAGGTCTTGGTTGCCTCCCCCCAGCATTCGGACAAAAGGGAAGCGGTCCGGCTGCTGTAAAGGGTCCGGGAGGCGCCCTTTAGCTCCTTTTTGATCAGAACCGGCAGAGCAGCCTTGCCGTCATTGGCAGCCGCGCCTGCGATCATGGCCATATCGATCACATTGATCTGGGTGCTGCCCTGGCCGATCAGGGACCAGAGCCCGTCGGACTTGTAGTCCTTGAAGGCTGTGGAGGAGACGGTCTTGTCCAGCTTTCCGACAGAGCCAAGCTCCTCCCCCGAGATCCCGTTGACATGAAAGCCCAGCTGACGCAGGATCCTTGCGGTCTCATCGATATTGAGGGTCTGGATCAGCTGGCCGAAATAGACATTGCAGGACATGCCCAGGGCGCCGATGATATCATTGGTCCCATGGCCGCCCTCCTTGTCCCCCAGGCAGGTGATATCCATGCCGCCCTGCGTTTCCAGTCTGCCGCTGCAGCTGTAGGTATGGGTGATCAGGGAGGGATCCTGCTCCAGGGCGCAGATGGTGGTGACCACCTTCATGGTGGAGCCTGAAATATAGAGGGAATCCAGGCAGCGGTTGAGAAGGCGGCCGTCATCGGCCTGGGCGTCCTCCTCCCCCAGGTAAGAGGCAGAGGGGAGGGAGAGCAGGGTATATATTTCGCCGGTCTCGTAATTATAGGCAAATGCGCAGCCCCGGCAGCCTCCAAAGGCCTCCTTCAGGGCCTCCTGGGACTGGATGGGAAGCAGGGTGGTGTCCAGGGACTTCCAGGACTTTTCCGTCAGGCCCTCCTGTCCCGTCAGGGCGTTAAAGCCGGCTGGAACCAGCGCCTTTGCATAGCGGGCAGTCAGGGTGTTGTCCGCCGAGTATCCGTTGCCTGTGAGATTGCCGATGGTGCTGTCAAAATCCGCTTCTCCGCCGGACAGGATCGTTCCCTCCCGGTCGGCAATGACGGAGGAGTGCCCGGTTCTTTCTGAGAAGGTCCGGGCGGATACCTGGGAGGCCGCGAGGGTGATCCGGACCAGGGAGGCAGGGAGCATCACCAGGAGGATCAGGGCCAGGGCCAGGATCAGTTTTCTGTATCTTTTTTCCGAACGGTGCATAGGACCTCCTTAAGGCTTCCCGCTGTCCACCTGGCCAGATTGGAGAGGATGTCTGCGTTTTCGGTCTCCTGTCTGTCCGAATCCACGCTGCCCAGCACAGGACACAGGGCGGCAAGGCACATGCCGCACAGAGCGCCGAAGCAGACCATGGAGGAGCCGCCAAGACTGATCAGAGGGGCGGTGATGCCGGTCAGAGGGATCAGATCGATGCTGCCGCCGAAGTTCAGGAAGACCTGGGCAAAAATCAGGATGGAGGCCTGGACCAGGACCAGATGGCTGAAGGGATAAATGCTTTGGTTTGTGCTGGCCTGACAGATCAGCAGAACGTAGGAGCCCAGGATCACGACCAGGATCCCGGCCCCGAAAATGGCCAAAAGGGCCCCGATGGCCAGGTCGCTCTCCACGGCAAAGACGGTCCCCAGGCGTTTGATGCCGCCAGGTCCGCTGCCCTTCAGAAGGCCTCCAAAGAGGATCTCCTCCAGAAGGTCCGCCTGCTGGTGGACGCCGCCCGGTCTTTCCATGGCGTGGCCCCAGTTGGCAAGCCGGAGCCTGGCGTAGGCCGAATGGCGGATCAGCCAGGCAAAGGCGGTAAAGGCCCCGGCCACCAGGCAGAGGGCCAGCTTCCAGCTGTCCAGAAGATAGAAGACCTGGACCACCAGGATCAGGAAGATCACGGCGGCATTGCCCATGTCATCCAGCTTTAAAAGGGTCAGGCAGGAGAGCAGGCAGAGACCAAAGCTCAGGGCGCACCGGTACCATTTCCGATAGGAGGCAGCCCCCAGATAGATCAAAAGGATCTTGACGATTTCACCCGGCTGGATGGAGATCCCGCCGATGAAGATCCAGAGCCTGGCTGTCGTATAGGAGCCCCGGGGAGGCGCTCCGAAAAGATAGTTGATGACAAGCAGAGCCAGGACCGCGCCTGCGGCCAGCAGGAAGAGGGGCTTTGTTACGTGGCAGGTGTTGGAAACAATAATAAAAACAAGGGCGCAGGTCACAAGAAAAGCGGCCTGATAGAACAGGTGCTCCCGGATATGTCCCAGAAGGAACTGCAGGGTGCAGCCGCAGGAGGAGAGGAGAGAAAGGGCCAGGAGCATGCTTTGGACCCGGATCCCCCGGAAGATGTCCAGGAGAAAAGCGGCAAGGCCCAGGGAGGCGCAAAGAAGCATGGCTGTGCGGTAGGCGCCCAGGTCCCCTCCCAGGGAGGGGTCGGCTTCCCGGCTGACATAGACCAGCATCAGTATGGAAAAAAGAAGGGTCAGGAGCGGCGCTCCCAGCCGGGGCAGTGTTTTACTCATCCTTATCTCTTGCTTTTCCTTTCTTCAGAGACAGATAGCGGATCACCGTATTGCCCAGCTGGATCTCATCACCGTCCTCCAGAAGGGTCCCCTGCACAGGGACGCGGATGTCATTGACATAGACTTTGCTGACATAGGGCCTGGAGGCCGAGGTATGACAGATGGGCTTGATCCGGTAGGTTTCGCCGGTATAGAGCATGATTGCATGAATCCTGGACACAGTCCTGTCGCCGGACAGGCACAGGTCGCACTTGCTCTGCATCCGGCCTATGACATAGGTCGTGCTCCACAGATCGCAGGTCAGATCCCTGCCGTCTTTGGGGCCCCGGACCAGGAGTCTGCGGCGGATCTTCCTGCGATAGATCCCTGCTCTGGCGGACATATCCAGAAGACCGGTATAAAAGCTCAGGGCCAGGGCCAGAAAGCCCGTCAGAAGGATAAAAAGATACATGGGATCCTCCGGGGGTCAGCTCCGCAACTTTTTCAGTGTGGCGATCAGATGACTGACAAGAAGGCCCAGCAGAAAGCCTGCGGTCAGGCAGACGATGCAGAGGGCGGTCTGGCTCACAGCTGCGGCAGAAACGATCACATAGCTGCCGCTCTGTGACAGAGTCAGGGAAATCATATATTTAAGGCCCAGGTAGAGGGCGGCGAGAAGGCCGATGCACAGGGCGGCTTCGATCAGGATGGACAGGACTGCGGCGCCTGTGGAAGGCCTGTCTGCTTTGGCTTGTTTGTTCATGCTTTCATTTCCTCTCTGACGGACGGTCGTTTTTTCTTCTTCGGCAATGCCTGCCTGGCGCTGCAGGGCCGGCCAGGTCCTGCGGCCGCTGTCCTGGGACAGGCAGGGAAGCAGAAGGCCTGCCTTTTCTCTGGCAGCAGGGTCGTTGCAGGTGAATTTGCCGCCCGACCAGTGGCTCAGGACGGTTCTTTCCCCGCCGTCGAAGCCGGTCCTCTGCATGAGCTGGTAGTCCCTGTCACTGCAGAACTTCAGGATACAGCCGACGCCTTCCTGGGCAGAGCGTATGCCGGTATGGAAGGACAGGGCGCTGCGGATGTCGGAGGGGACCATGGGAAGAAGCCAGATCAGGCATTCCGGCCCGGCAGCCGCTTCCTGGAGCGAGATCATGACCTGGCCCGTTTTTTCGCCGCCTGCGTAGAGAACGGCCATGGCCAGGGCCTGCTGCAGGCTCTCACTGGGGACCCTGGAAGCAGGAAGGGCAGAGCCGGCCTCCTCCAGGAAGGAAAGGGGGGTCTCATAAAGGTCCAGGGGAGATCCCTCGAAGGAAAGATGCTTTTTGGCAGCCTTTTTCATGGCGGCAAAAAGCTTTGCGGGACTGCCCAGAAGGATTGATGTATCCTCCCGGTCCGCCAGGAAGGCCAGGACCATGCTGTGGGCCCGCTTTTCCCCTGCATTTCCCTCGGGCTGCCGGACGATCACAGCCAGAAGACAGGTATTCTGGTCCAGAGGCAGGCAGGCGTAGTGCTCCGCATGGTAGTCGGAGGCCGTCTGTCCGCACAGACGCCCGCAGACAGTGCGGACCTGAGACAGATAGCCTGCCGGAAATCCCGGACTCTGGTCATAGAGGTCATAGCCTCTTTCTCGGTTGGCATAAATAATTTCGTAAATCATAATGTAAACAGCCTATCTACTCTATAGGAAAGATACCAAGCGTGTTCAGGGCCCAGATCAGAGGGTCCAGTACATTGACAGGGTTGTCGAAATTCTGGACGTTGCCGATGTTCTCACAGGATTTGACCAGGAAAGCCCGGCAGTTCTTGCTGCCGTCCAGATAGCGGGCCAGGTGGTGGTGCTGCACAACGATATAGTTCTGCAGGGCCATTCTGGGAACCAGCTGCCGCATACGGTAGCCTGCATTGACCGCAAAGGTCTTGCGGTCGATCAGGGGCACAGTGCCGGTGGGATCCTTGGGATGTGCGGGGTGGGCTTCCATGAGCTTGTCGGCGTGGGTCAGAATCAGGCCCAGAGGCCGGCCGGCCAGATCTGCATTCATCCGAAGGGTGTTGTAGGCGCTCATTTCCTGATCCGAGTGATTTTCGGACTTGACCGCGCTGTCTACGATGAAGAAAAGATCGGGCCCCTGGTATTCAGAGCCCTTGGCGGTAAAGGTGGCCCAGTCGCTGCTGTAGCTCTGCCAGTCATAGGTGCCCCGGTCCGGTGCATCCTCGGGAGGTGCAAAGAGCTCGCCCGAAAAGTCCCGCAGCAGGATCCCGGCCTTTCCCCGGCCTTCCCGGTCCCGGACCACCATGTAGGTGGTCTTGCCCATGCTGCCGGGCACGGTGGGCTCCGCCTTTATATTGTTGCCGCTGAATTCCGCAGGATCAAACCGCAGGGAATAGCCGGCTTCATTGAGACGGGAGAGGTTGACCGCATTGGAGATGGCGGTCAGCCAGGCGCTCTTGCCGGCCGAAGTCAGGCCTGCCAGAGCAATGACATAAAGGGGATAAATCCCATAATTCCTGGGAAGCACCGTGTTCCGGAGCCTGCACTCGGGGCAGGAGTGGAGCATTTTGATCTCTTCCCGGACGCTGCTCCCGTCCATCTGTCTTTCCACGGTAATGGAATGGGGCACGCCGTGGTCCTCCTTGCTGATGCTGGCGGTCAGATGAAGGCGGAATCCGGGATTTGCGGTCCTTTCGGGATCATCCGGAAAATAGGGATCCACCCGGTAGGATCCGGTCTGTCTGGAATAGCTGAGCCTGGCGCCGATGGCGGCAGGCGCGTTATAGTAATAAGCCATGCGGAAGATCTTTCCGCATCTGGGACATATGCAGGTACCGGCTTTAAGCATGTCTGTCCTCCTCATAGGTCACAAAAGTAAGGGCATACTGGGGGATCCGGGTGCCCTGGGCGTTCCTGCTGTAGAGGATCAGGGGGGTATCCGGCTCCATGGGGATCTTCTCCTGGCCCAGCAGAGCGCACTTGCCCGCATGATATTCAAACAGAAGCTGGGAGGAGGGAATGGGACTGTCCAGAAGGACCTGGTAGGTCCCGCTCTGGTCCAGGATCTTGATCCGGTCCCTTGTCCCGATCTCGTCGGCCCCGGAGAGCTTCTGGATCCGGATAAAGGTGGACATGGAGAAGGAGGATCCTCCGGCGGGCGTCTCCTCATGGGAGGGAGGACCGGCCGGCTCTTCTTTCTGGAAGGGAGACTG
This sequence comes from uncultured Lachnospiraceae bacterium, assembly GCA_946541955.1. Lineage (GTDB taxonomy): Bacteria > Bacillota > Clostridia > Lachnospirales > Lachnospiraceae > CAG-791. The sequence goes on from CAMNJZ010000028.1 coordinate 19,689, forward strand.
GTCGATGGTGCCGTCCCCTGTCTCAAAGCGGATGCCGGACCCCGCGGCCCAGGGCTCGTAGTCCTCATAGCCGTCCGAAGACTCTTCCTTTCGCTCTGTCAGGAAGATCCCCATCAGGATCCGGATCAGGGGGATGGCGATCAGAAGCAGGATCAGGAGGATCCCTACGGGATCCATGTCCGTAGCGATCTCCAGAACATTGGCGGCCAGGGAGGGGCGCAGAGCGGCAGCCACGGTAAAAATGGCCGCGGCCAGCGCTTCCAGTATGACAAGTCTGGTGAAGCCTTTTTTCAGATTTTTCAACGAAATATCCTTTCTTTTACATCAGGGCTTCCTGCGCAGAACGTAGATTTCCCGTCCGTGCGGCGCCTGGACATAGAGGGCACCGGTCCCGAAATAAATCTCATCCTCAATGTGAAGGACGCTGTTTCCGGAAGAGGCAGCCTGCTGTGCCGGATCATCATAGGGATTCTGGCTCAGAGTATCTGTATTGACGAGGGGGCCGTTTTCTGCCTGGGCACCGGACCGGGCGCCGGGGATCCTGAGTGTGGTTTTACGCAGATCCCTTTCATCGTACCAGTCGGCCGATTCTTCCCGGGACCGGGCGTCGGGATCCGAATAGATCACGATATGGAGCTGGCGGTCATGGCGCTCCATGGATACATGCTCACAGTCTTCCATGGCGTCCTGGAAAAGGACCTCCTCCAGTTCCTTCTGGGAAGGGACAGAGGGCGTAAAGATATAGACCGTACCGGAAAAGGCCAGGGGGGAATCGTCGCGCAGATAGCTTTCCACAAGATGGAAGGCGTCCTTCATGCCCTGGGCGCAGGGCCCGGAGGCGTTGTTGAATCTTGTATTGGCCCGCAGGACATTGTCCATGAAATTCTCATAGGTATAGACGTTCAGGGGAAACTCTGTCTCGGCATAGGCCGCATCGATCCCGCTTCCCGCCCGGAAACGGACATAGCCCGTCATAAATTTCTGCGGGGGCGCCCCGGTCCGGCGGTGCTTTTTCAGCTCCTTGCGCCAGGCGTCTTCCATGGCCAGGCGGTAGGAGCCGATCATTTCAGCCGGGACAGAGGTATTGATGAGGAAGAGGGTATATTCCATACCGGTCTCCTCTGTCTTTTCGTCTTCCCCCGGCTCTGTATCCTCCTTCCTGGGGACCTGGACATCGTCCACTGTATCGGGGACCTTTCCCTGCTCGTTTTCCAGGCTGATGGCCATTTCCAAAAGCTCATTGAGACGTTCCCGGAAGGCTGCGATGCCGGGCCTGGAGTCAGGCCACAGAAGGGTGGACTGGCGGAAAAGACGCTGGATCCTGTTGAGGATCTGGGAGTCGATGTCGTCCTGCCAGCAGAAGGAATCCCGCAGCTCCCGTTCCAGCCAGCGGAAATCCCTGTACTGATAACGGCCGATGACGGTCTCATAGGCGTGGAGCCAGAGCTTTTCACTGTCGGTCTCGGTCATCTGGGCCTTATTGATCCAGTCGCGCAGAGGCCTGCAGTTGGAGAAGAGTCTGCCCAGGATCAGGCCCAGGGCAAAGACGTCGGTTTTTTCATTCTGTCCCCTGGTGGTATAGAAGCTGACCACGGGATCGTCTTCGGGAATGATGTCCTCCGGGGCCGTATTGGACTGGGAGAACTGGGACTTGAAGGTCCGGTTGCTGCTGACGCCCTCGGAATCCTCCAGGCGGATGGTGGCAAAATCAATGAGCTGGACCAGGATCCGCCCGTTCTGGAGCAGGATCACGGCGTTCTCCTCCTTCAGATCCCTGTAGGAAACGATTCTGCGGCCGTCCCGCTGGACATGATGATAGAGCTCCTGGAGCCCTTCACAGATCTGGTCCAGGATATCGATCCGGACGGACACAGGGAGGGTCTTTAAGGAGATGAAATCGGTCCCCGGGTCCAGGTTGTCATTGATCAGGTCGTAAAGGGAGATGCCGTCCGGCTCCAGGATCATGATCTTGCGCCCGTCCATGGACTCGTCGATCCGGCCCTCCCGGCGCAGCTGGCCGGATACCACATCGCCGTTCTCATCCAGGGCGATATGATGCATCAGATGGTCTCCGCGGAAATCGGCGGCGTCCCAGTAATCCCGGTCTGCCGGCCGTCCCGTCCTTCGGGAGTAGACCGTGACGATCTTCAGGCAGTAGTCCAGACCGGCATAAAAGGGGCCGTCCGGGGGCGTTTCTCCCGTAAAGCGGATCCGCAGGATCTGCTTGGTCTGGGAGTTGGCGGCACCCGGCATGGGACTTCCTTCAAAGGGATAGTCTTTGTATTCAGTTTTATCTTTGCTGAAGCGGAAAACACCTTTTGCCATGGCTGCCCCTGTCAGCTGACCAGAATCCTGGAGGCCAGCACTGTGAAATTATCGTCTGAATCGGAATCCTGCACATCCTCATAGAGCTGATCCACAAGATTCTGCATGTTGTGGGCCCGAAGCATCAGGGCCTCCATACGGTTGCGGGTCAGAACAGAGAGGGCGCCGTCGCTTCCCAGAAGGAGGATGTTGGAAGCGCCCAGTGGCTCCCGGAAGAAGGGAATCTCATCCTCCCGGATCCTTCTGGAATCTCCCAGGGCCCTGCACAGGTGGTTCTTTAAAGGGGAATGGACGGCGTCATCCGGACTCAGGAGTCCCTCCCGGACCTGGATGCCCGCCTCGTTGTGGCTGAAGAAGAGCTCCCGGAGCAGGGGCTCTGTTTCAGGATTTTTAAGCAGGTAAATGGGGGAATCCCCGATATTGCAGGTATAGACACAGCCTCCGAAGACCACGGCGATGCTGATGGTGGACCCGTTGTCGCCGGGTCTGGTGCGGAGGGCCGAATCGGCCCTGCGCACCGCATCCCGCATGGCGTCCAGAATGACGGTATACTGTCTGTCCTCGTCCATGAGGGCCAGGTCCTGGGCCTGGACCAGAAGGGAAGCCAGGGGCTTGTAGGCCGCTTCCAGGGCGCTTTTGGAGGATTCCTTTCCGTTGGAGGAAGAGATCCCGTCCAGAACGGCCTGGATGCTGATCCGGCCGGCTTTCCCGGGCTGGGCAGAGGCGTTCATATAAAAATACGCGTCCTGGTTCTCAGGACGGTTATGTCTGTATGTAAACTGATAGGAATCCGGTATGGAAATCAATGGGGACCTCCCTTATCTGAATGTACTGTTTCTTCCGCCGATGTCGTCATCGTCGTCCTCCAGGTCATCCTCATAGGCGCCTCTGGCGCCAAGACCTGCGACGGATTCTTTGACGGAATGGAAGAGCCTGTGGAAGAACATGATGCCCCGCCCGTCTTCAGGCTCCTCGATGGAATCGCTTCCCTCTTCCTCCTCGTCGCCGCCGTCCATCAGGTCGTTCAGAAAGGCTCTGGCATCGGGGCGGAGGGCAGGAAAAGGAGACAGGCAGCGGGTAATGAGTCCCTCGAGGCCGGCGGGAAGGGTGATGGACTTAAAGGAAGAGCCGTTCCAGCTGGCGATCTCAGTTCCCAGGTAGGCGATGGAGTAGACGTCGGTCTTTTCCGAGGCAGTGTCCTTGCCGGCCTCTCTGGGCAGCTCGTCCGGATAGTCGTAGGTGCCGGACAGACTCCGGAGGGGCAGGATCATGATATTGCCGGGCCGGTTGTCCCGGCAGCTGCAGAAAACGGTATCCAGACTCAGGCAGGACAGGGAAAGATATTCCTTGATGCCGGTATGATCGTTGGGGGCGTTTCTTCTGGACCGGCCAAAGGCGTTGACCTGGCGGAGAAGGCCCTTCATGACCCAGACGGGATCCAGGTCGATATGGTCCTCCAGGATCTCCCGGAGGGAAAGGGCGTCTTCCGGTCTGCGGAAATGAAAATTCCAGTAGGGGCCGCGTCTGGTCCGGCCGATATAGTGAAGGGTCCGGAACTTGTCATAGCTGTTGATGGTCATCTGGGTAAGATTGGAAAAATACCTGTCCAGCTCGTCGGCTTCGCTCTGATCGGGCCTGACGACAAAGACGACCATGGGAAAGCCGTGCTGGTCCTTGGCGTGAATGATCTTGCCGCCGAAGGAGGATTTTCCCGCACTGTTATAGAGGTCTTCGAAGGAAGGCCCCTGGCTTTCGCGGAAGTCCGCTTCCCTGCTTTCTTCGGGGACATAGGCTGCCCGCGCTCTGTTATTGGTCTGATTCAGATTTCCATCGATCTGCATGGACTTTCTCCTTTTCCGGTTTATTCCTTAAGACCAATCTACCCTAAGAAGACCGGGATAAGCCGTCAGAGATTGTTAATGAGAGGCGCTGTTTTCCGCTCCGATCCGGCTGAAGGCAATGACATCGAACTGGAAGAAGCTTCGGGGATAGAGCAGGGCGTAGTTGGCCTCCACCAGCATCAGATTGATCTGTCCCAGACTGCAGCCCATCTTGATACCCATCTCAATGATGGTATCCCGTGCGCTGCGGCTTCTGGGCCTGGTCATGCGGCCGAAGAAATCCTGGATGACGTTGACGCTGCAGGTCTGGTCGCCTTCATAGAAAAGCTGGTCATAGATATAGGGAAGGGACTTTTCGGTCAGTCCGTGGGATTCTATGTAGTTTTTGCGGAAGTCGGCCCGCTTGTTGGAAAAATCACTGTAGGAGACCAGAGACATTCTCTGCCGGCATTCCTCCAGGAAGGCTTCGATCTCAGGGTTTCCTGCCCATTCCGCTACGGCGTCCGGATCCGTGTTCTTCAGGCCCAGGTCCGGCAGTCCCAGGGCGGACAGGGTATAGGAGGCGAAGAGGATCGGATCCTCCACAGGAGTCTCTCTGAGTCTGGAGAAGACTGCCCGCAGGACCTCGTTGCGGCGGTTGACGCCCAGGTCATAGGTGGAGGTGAAAAGACCGGGATGGTGGAGCTCCATCAGGATGTGTTCCACCGCCTTTTCATCCGGAACAGGATCCCTGCCCAGGATGGCCTTGAGGACGACGTCCCGACCGGGCACACGGAAGTTGGAGGCCCGGGCCTTGAACATGGAAAGCTCCTGGGGGGAGATGCCCAGACGCTTTGCATAGTCCTTGCCGGATTCGCCTGCCTCACGTCCGGTGGTCAGAAGCTCCTCGGCCCTGTCCCGGCCGGTGGGATTGGTGATCTGCCAGCTTCCATCGCTGCCGGAGATGATGACATAGGAATTGCGGTCCTGAATAATGCGGACGGACTCATTGGTCAGCCGGGTCATGGTGACCTTGGTATCGTTGCCGTAGGCGTCTGTATAACTGGTATCAATGCTGCTTACTGTCTGGTTCATGAAACTACCCCCGTCGCTTGTGTTATTGCTATGGCCTGCCATTTTTGTTTTGACCGGACATGGCCGGAAATGATACTGTAGTGGGTGGAATCACAAAGATTCCGGAAAGGATGATATCACATGTCTGAGGAATTGTATCGTACATTGGTTGTTAAGCTGGAACAGATGCAGGAGCAGGAGATCACGGCAGCCGACGCCCTCGACTTCATGGACTGCTTTCTTCAGTATGCAGAAAGCGTGGGCAGCGGCCAGATGATCCTCTCCTCCAGGGAGGAAGAAGAGCGCTACCAGGATGTGGCGGACCAGCTTCTGGACATGTTCGATCCCTTCGCGGATCAGGAAATATCCAGCCGTCTTCAGGAGTCGCTGGACCTCCTCACCCTGGAGATGATCCTCAGGAGAGAAGGAAACCGGGACCCCGATACCACAGCCAAGGCAAAGCGCCTCCGCCAGCTTCTATTGTAGCATAAACCGCTCCCTTCCGCGCTCCTTCTTCCGCGGGGCCCTGGAGGCCGGAATCTGACATTTTTGTATAAAAATTCACATTTCCCCCTGCACAAACGCATAAAAAGTCGTA
>CAMNJZ010000029.1 GCA_946541955.1 uncultured Lachnospiraceae bacterium
CCATTCGTGTATGGAAACAGATCTACTGGTACAGCCTTTCTGACCTCGTATCCCATTTCCGTGATCTGGTCCAGGTCCCGGGCCAGGGTGTCAGGATTGCAGGAAACATATACGATCTTCCTGGGGCCCAGCTGGGAAGCGGCACGCAGGAATTCGGTCGTGGAACCGGAACGGGGCGGATCCATAAACAGAACGTCCAGCTTCTCTCCTCTTTCCGCCAGATCCTCCATGTAACGGGTCGCATCCTCGGCAACGATCCGGACATTGTCCGCCTGATTGATCTGGGCGTTGTACCGGGCGTCCTTTACGGCTTCCCGGTTGAGCTCAACGCTGAGCACTTCCCCGCACTTGTCTGAAGCAATAATGCCGATAGTGCCGATCCCGCAGTATGCATCCAGGATCCTCTCCTTACCGGACAGGCCGGCATAGTCGATGGCGATGTTGTAGAGCTTTTCTGTCTGAATGGAATTGACCTGGTAGAAGGATCTGGAGGAAAGTCTGAAGCGCTTGCCGCAAAGCTCGTCCTCGATGTATCCCGGTCCGAAAAGGACGTTTTCACGGCCTCCCAGGACCATGGTCGTATCCCTGTCATTGATATTCTGGACAATGGTCGTGATCTCCGGATGGACCTTCAGCAGGGCTTTGACAAAGTTGTTCCTGGAAGGAAACATGGGATCCGCTGTCACAATGGTGACCATGATCTGTCTGGTCTTGTGGGCTGTCCTGACCTGAACATATCTGACAAGGCCGGAGCGTGTCTTTTCATTGTAATGGGGGAGCTTAAAGGAAGGCAGCAGTTCAAAGATGGTCTGGATGATCCTGTCCGCTCTCAGATCCTCCAGGAGGCAGGTTTTAACGGGAACGATCTCGTGGGTGCCCTCCCGGTAAATACCGCAGATCGGATTTCCCTTTCTGTCATAGCCAAATACGCTGGTGACCTTGTTGCGGTAATGCTCCGTCTTCTTCATCCGAATGATCGGATCCACCCATACATAGTCGCCAATGCAGTTGTCTACCTTTTCCTGTTTCTGCTTGAGCTGGGTCTCATAAGGGATGTCGATCATGGTACAGCCCCCGCAGCGGGAGGAAACAGGGCAGCGGGATTTCTTTCTGGCCGGCTTCTCTTCCGGGCTGCCGGTCATGCCTTTTGATCCGGCATACTCCTTTCCGGCCTTCTTCTGCTTTTTATATGCTTCTTTCTCAGCTTTTTTCTGGTATTTATCCTGACTTCTTGTCATGGAAAGATCCTCTCTGTAGTAGATAGTTTAGTAGCCCAGATTTTTCCTTACGACATGCTTCATGGGAAGCCCCCGGGTATAGGCCTCCAGGTTTTCCAGGAACTGGTCCACATTCCGCTTCCTGGTAATGGCAGCGGTCAGGTTGCCGGCCGTATGGGTCGTCACTAAAAGCCCCGGCGTCTGCCAGGCGGGATCGTCTGCAGGCAGGGGTTCCTTTTCAAAAACGTCCAGGGCAGCCCCCATAAGGCGGCCTTCCTGCAAAGCACGGATCAGGGCCTTCTGGTCGATGGCGCTGCCTCTGCCGACATTGACAATGACGGCGGTCTTTTTCATGGCTCCGATCCTCTTTTCGGACAGAATGCCATTTGTTTCACTCGTTCCGGGAAGGCACATGAACAGAATATCCGTCAGCGGAAGATAGGCGTCGAGGTCAGACACTCTGGCTGTCTCGTCATAGGCCTCGCCTGCGCCTCTGCCGCTCCGGTTGATCCCTGTGATATGGGCCGCGCCGCAGGCTCTGACCTTCCTGGCATATTCTGTGCCGATGTCGCCGGTCCCCAGGATAGTCACATAGGAACCCGCAATGGAGCCCACCATCAGGTCATTGCGCCAGGTTTTCCTTTGCACATTCTGCATATATTCCCATTCACGGCGAAGCACCATGAGGGTCGTCATCAGTCCGTGTTCGGAAACGGAGGGTCCATAGGCCCCGGCCGAATTGGTCAGGATCACATCTTCATTCAAAAAGGCCTGGTCCTTCAGATACGCATCCACGCCGACTGAAAAGGCATTATACCACTTCAGGACAGGGGCTGCCTTGGGAAGGGCCGGATTGGATCCGTAAATGATCTCCGCATCCGCGCAGGCAGGCAGGGCCTCCTCCACCTCCCGGTAGTATTCGACCTGATAGCCCAGAGCCTCTCCTTTTTCAATGATCCGCTCCACCAGTTCCTGGTCCAGAAGCTTCTGGACCACTACAATTTTCTTACTCATCTTCCAATACGCCCTGTTCCAGATCTCTGTCGGAGACATGCTCAAAATCTTCTGCAGGCCCATCCTGTGCCGCAGGTCTTTCCGGCCTTCTCCTTCTGCCGTTCCTCTCATTTCCTCTTCTTCTCCTTCTGAGACGGTCTGCCGCCGCGCCGGCATCCTTCAGGATGTCCGCACTGCTTTCATGGCCCTGTCCCAGGATCCCGTCAAATTCCTCTTCAAAGGAATTGACAAAGAAGTACTTGCGGATGATGAAGATCACCAAAAGGGCGCCGGTCCCGATGATCATATCCTTGGTCGTGCCGCCTTCCAGCACCATATGTCTTACGATGGCATACAGGAGCACTTCCAGGGCGGAACCCGGAGAATGCTTGGTAAGCATGTCGACGAACTCAATACCGATGACCAGGTTGAAGGCCAATTCCAGGAAATGCGGCAGGGCTTCTTCCACGCCGTTTCCGAGTCCGACCATCTGCAGTACCAGAGGCTTGAGAGAGAGAATGAGCCCGATCATGATCAGGACCGCAAGAACGATCTCCAGGATATGACCGAACATAATGATGCACTTAAGGATCTTGTTTTCGATTTCGTGGAACTTTTTCATACCCCACCTCCTGATGTTTTTTATATCTTCAGTATACTCAATCAGCGCTTCAAATACCACAGACCGTTTGCTTCTTTTAAACGTGAATATCTGTTATGGTTCCAGATTTTTCAGGGCCTGGGCGACCTCCTCGGATATGTTGTCCAGAAGACGCACCTTGTCCTCCTGGAGCTTGTCCACGTAGTCGGTGCGGATCCTTCTTTCCGTCAGGATGATCTCCTCCAGAAGCATCTGGGCCGACATACGGAAGGCCCCTGTCCCGAAGATAATGACCTGCTCCACAGCGTCGGAGGTGGCGACGGTGACCTTATACTGCTTTGTCAGCTCATGGGCGGCCTTTTCAATGTAGAGATCGGCCGTCTCCGCTTCCTTCGTGAAGACCAGATCGATGTTATGGAAGTGATAGACCTCGCCTCTTCCGCCCGGCACCCTGTAGGCGTCGAATACCAGGATCACATGCTCCCTGCGGAAGCCGGCAAAGTTGGACAGGATATCCATGAGCCGGTCTCTGGCGGCCTTGATGTCGGTCTGGGCCAGATCCCGCAGATCCTCCCAGGCAAAGATGATGTTGTAGCCGTCCACCAGCAGATATTCCTTTTCGGGGTTCTTCCTGGGCTTTCTGTAGGAAGGGGGCAGGCTCTCTGCCCCAAAGGTCCTGGGAGCGGCCTTTTGCCTGGCCTCTGCGCCGACCCGGGGCTCGATTTTTCCGTAGGTCCTCTCAAAGATGGCCATGAGCTCCTCTTCCTGGGCCAGCAAATCTCTCTGCCTTTCCTGGAAAGACCGGGTATCCCTGGTCCGGGCCTCCTTGACGGCCCTGGCCGTATAGGCTTCCAGCTCCTCCATCCGGGGATCTTCTTCCCCCTCCTCTTCCCAGCCGGTATCCACCTGCATATAGTCGCGGACCTGGTCCCAGGGAACGATGGTCCCGACTCCGTGGGAGCAGAAGACCGAGGAAGAAGGATTTCGAAGATCCTGCTCCGGGTCGTAACCCCGCTCGGCCAGGACCTGCTCGGTATTGTGGCAGGGCCTGTAGCCCTCCAGGGTGCAGGACAGGCTTCCTTCTCCCCTTGTGAAGGAAGAAAGGGTCCTGGCATAGTCTCCCATTTCCGAGACCGGTACCAGGCCTTCCAGAATGGCCCTGTCCCCCGCAAAGTCGGGCTGGCCGAAGTTTGCTCCCATCTGCTGCAGGTCTGTCAGGGCATGGCCCAGAGCATCCTGGGGGAGCTCAAGGCGGAAGCGGTAGACCGGCTCCAGCAGGACCGATCTGGCCATCATAAGGCCCTGGCGGACCGCCCGGTAGGTGGCCTGCCGGAAGTCGCCGCCCTCGGTATGCTTCTCATGGGCCCTGCCTCCGATGACCGTGATCTTCATGTCCGTGATCTCAGACCCTGTCAGAACGCCCCGGTGGCGGCGCTCCTCCAGATGGGTCAGGATCAGCCTCTGCCAGTTCCTGGCCAGGATATTGACGGGACAGTCCGCCTGGAATACCAGGCCGGATCCGGGCTCTCCCGGCTCCAGAAGGAGATGGACCTCGGCGTAATGGCGCAGGGGTTCAAAGTGGCCGACGCCCTCCACAGGCGCGGCGATGGTCTCCTTGTAGACAATGGCGGGTGACCCGTAGTCGATCCGGAGATGGAAACGGTCCCAGGCCTGGCGGCGCAGAACCTCCCGCTGCATTTCGCCCATGACCTGGGCTGTGATCTCCTTCTTCGTTTCGTCATAGCTGATATGAAGGACCGGATCCTCCTCTTCAAGCTGGCGCAGGTTCCGGTAGGCCTTGTAGGGGTCCTCCGCTGCCGGCAGCAAAATGGCCGAAGCCAAAACCGGCTGGAGCAGTCCTTCCCCGCTTTTATCCTCGCTCCCGATTCCCTGACCGGCGTAGGTGCCTGTCAGGCCGGTGACTGTGCATATCATCCCTGCCACGGCTTCCTGGACCGGCATAAATTTGGAACCGTTATAGACCCGGATCTGGTCCGCCTTTTCGCGGATCTCCTCCCCGTTCTTTTCCAGCTCCAGCATGGTCCTGGCCTTGAGGCTCCCGCCTGTCAGCTTCATCCAGCTAAGGCGCCCTCCGTTTTCCTCCCGGGTGATCTTGAAGACCCGGGCTCCGAAATCCTCCTTCCAGAGGGGGGCTGCAGCGTAGGTATCCAGGGCTTCCAGAAGCTCCTTCACCCCGACCATCTTCAGGGCACTGCCAAAGAGGACCGGGAAGACCTTCCTCTTCCGGATCAGGTCTCCTGCCTGCTTTTCGTCCACAGGCTTTCCCTCCAGGAAGGCCTCCATCAGCTCTTCGTCTGCAAGGGCCAGATCCTCCTGGAAGGATTCATCCAGAAGGCTGCGGCCGAAATCTGCAAAGTGGCCGCCCAGATCCTCCGAAAGACGCCGGCAGGTATCCTGGCAGATCTGTCCGTATTCCTCCAGGGCTTCCCCGGAAAGGAGGTCTCTGGCCGAAGGGAAGGAGGCTCCCTCCCCTCCTGCATTTGCCTGCAGAGGGACCTTCTGGTCCATCTTGTTGACAAAAACAAAGACAGGGACATGGTAATGGTCCAGGAGACGCCAGAGGGTCCTGACCTGGCCGGTTACGCCGTCGGGGGCGCTGATCACCAAAATGGCATAGTCCAGGACCTGAAGGGTCCTTTCCATTTCGGCGGAAAAATCCACATGCCCTGGCGTATCCAGAAGGGTATAGGTCCTGTCCAGCCCGTCAGAAAGGGCCGAGAAGGCCGCCTGCTTGGAATAGATGGTGATGCCGTGCTCCCGCTCCATCTCATTGTTGTCCAGATAGGAGTCCCTGGTATCGACCCGGCCCATACGCCGTATGGTCCTGCCCAGGTATAAAAGCCCCTCTGAAAGGGTGGTCTTGCCGGCATCCACGTGGGCCAGTATGCCGATGGTAATGTATTCCCTGTGACTTGTCATATTTTAAGTCCTCTTCCTGTTTGATTCCTGTCCTATCTTAGCATATGGGAGCAATTGGGACAAATTCGCACAAAACCGGGTTTTTTACTTGTTTTCAAAAGGAAAATGTATATACTATTGAAAATGTAATCGCAACTTCCAAGCAGACAAAAAAGAGAGGTTTTACATGAAAGAATATATGCCTGTGAAAGAGGGTAAGGTCCGTGAGATCTACGACACCGGCGAGAGCCTGATCATGGTGGCGACAGACCGTATTTCCGCCTTCGACGTAATTCTGAAAAATCAGGTCACCGGCAAGGGCGCCGTTCTGACCCAGATGTCCAAGTTCTGGTTCGACCTGACAAAGGATATCCTTCCCAACCACATGATCAGCACAGACACAGCTGACATGCCTGCATTCTTCCAGCAGGAACGTTTTGAAAAGAGAAGCATGCTCTGCCGGAAGCTGGAGATGCTTCCCATCGAGTGCATCGTCCGCGGCTATATCACGGGCAGCGGCTGGGCCAGCTATAAAAAGGACGGCACAGTCTGCGGCATTAAGCTTCCCGAAGGACTCAGAGAATGTGACAAGCTTCCCGAAGCCATCTATACCCCTTCCACCAAGGCGGAGATCGGCGATCACGATGAGAACATCAGCTATGAGAAGTCCATCGAGGTCCTGGAAAAGCAGTTCCCCGGTCATGGTGAAGAATATGCCAGGACCATCAAGGATGCCACGCTGGCTCTTTACAGAAAGTGCGCAGACTATGCTCTGGAGAAGGGAATCATCATTGCCGATACCAAGTTCGAGTTCGGTCTCGATGAAGAGGGCCATGTTGTGATCGGCGACGAAATGCTGACCCCCGATTCCTCCCGTTTCTGGCCCCTGGAAGGGTATGAACCCGGCCATGGCCAGCCCTCCTTTGACAAGCAGTTCGTCCGCGACTGGCTCAAGGCCAATCCGGATTCCGATTATGATCTGCCCCAGGAGGTCATTGACAAGACCATCGAAAAATACAATGAAGCCTACGAGCTTCTGACAGGAGAAAGACTTGTATAAGGTCTTCTGAAGAAGGCAGCCCCGGATCAAATTCCGGGGCTGCTGTCATTTTCCAATCTCTTTGTTTATGGACTTTTTACCTGCGATTTCTCAGACGGATCTGCCGCTTATTATTTGATGAATCTGCGGACCATACGGACCCGCTTTCCGGTCTTTTTGTAATTCTCACGCATCTTCTGCAGCTCCATACTGGCCCTGGCTCTGCCCTTTAGTCTCCCCTCTTTGTAATCCTTCATCCTCTGTCTGGCGCACTTTACGGCTCTTTTACGGACCACTCTGGCAGCCACAAGCCGGCTGATCCTTTTCGTCCTGTGGCGGATCACATTTGCGATGCCGGCTGCGACCAGGAGATTTCTGACCACTGTTCTCTTATTCTTATCCATATCCATCTCCGTCCGGATCACTTCTTTCCCTGCTGCATACGCATCTGGGCTGACTTTTCCATGCAGGCCTTTGTTCCTTCAAATACGGCGCTGCGAAAGCCCTTTTCCTCCAGGACCCGGACCGCCTCGATGGTGGTGCCGGCAGGGGAGGTGACCATATCCTTGAGCTCGCCCGGGTGTTTGCCGGTCTCCAGGACCATTTTTGCACTGCCAAGAACGGCCTGGGCTGCAAAGGTATAGGCCTGGGCCCTGGCCATTCCGCCCTGGACGGCTGCGTCCGCCATGGCCTCAATGAACATGAAGACATAGGCCGGGGAACTCCCGCTGACTGCGGTGACCACGTCAAAGAGGCTTTCCGGAACGATCTCAGCCCTGCCAAAACCGGCACAGATCTTCACTGCGTAGGCAAGCTCCTCTTTACTTACATTTTCATTGGCACAGGCCGCTGTCATGCCTTCCCCGACCATGGCGGGCGTATTGGGCATGAGCCTTACGACTTTGACCTTCTTCTCCCCAAATTCAGAGGCAATATAGGCAAGGGTCCTGCCTGCGGCAATGCTGATGATCAGCTGATCCTCCCTGACAAGGTCCCTGATCCCGGCGATCATCTCATGGAAGTACTGGGGCTTGATCGTAAAAAAGAGGACCTCCGCCTTTTCGACCACCTCCCTGTTGCTGTCAGTAACAAGGATTCCGTTCTCCTTTCTTGTCCGTTCTCTGCCGTCCGCAGTCGGATCTGACCCGATGATCTCTTCTGCAGGGACCAGACCGGCCCTGATGATTCCGCCCATGATGGCATTTGCCATATTTCCGCATCCGATAAAACCCAGTTTCATAAGACGCCCGCCTTTCTGTATAAAAATTAAACTTATTTTAGCGCATCCGGCCCAAAATGAAAACTCCCCATCCCCTTCAGGGCCAAAAAAGAGCTTTCCAGCCCTCTATAAACAGAATCAAAAAGCACAAGCGCCGGTTTTGGTGTATGATAGGCATTGGAAAGTTTCTTTCCATCAATAAGACCACCTGGAGGTTTACTGTGTCAAATCGAAAATACAGAATTCTTACATATATACTTGCCGCTTCCCTGGCCCTTTCGGGCACTGCCCTGACCGGCTGCAGCGCTGGTCCCGGGCAGACGGAAATGACTGCCGAAGCAGCATCCGGGGAAGAAGGCGAAAAAAAAGAAACTGAAGAGGAGGAAGGCGCGGCCCAGGAATTCTTCCCGGACTGGTCTTCGGAAGAGGAGGACGAGTGGCTTTGGGATGAGGAAATGACCGCCGAGGAGGGCTGGCCCTGGACAGACTACTCCATCTACCATTCCATGGATCCCTCCCTGGATATATCGGAAAAAGACAATTTCTACGCCGCCGTCAATCAGGACTGGCTGGCCGGCACCTCCCTTCCCGACGGCTATGCTTCCTACGACGCCCTGACAGAGCAGCAGGAGGAAGTCCGGGATGCCCTCATGGAGCTGATCGAGGATCGGTCGGTCTCCGATCCGGACCTGGACATGGTCCGGGCCTACTATGATCTTTTCCTGGACTGGGAGACCCGGGACAAGGAGGGCCTTGCCCCTCTGCAGAAGATCATCGACCCCCTGCGCAAGGCAGAGACGCTGGAAGACATGACCGCCTATATCTGCGACTATGATACCATCCTCATGGGAATCCAGCCCCTTGCCTTCTACGTCTCCACAGACCTGGAGGACTCTCGGGAAAACGCGGTCTATCTCGGCGCCGGGCCCCTCCTCCTGGAGGATCCGGGCTATTATCAGCAGATGAGCCAGGACGATTACAGATACCAGCCCATCTATATGAATGCGGCCCTGAACATTCTGGAAAGAATGGGCTATTCCCGCAAACAGGCCAAGCAGACCGTGGCCAACTGCTTCCGCTTTGAATGGCAGATTTCCCAGCATATGATGACCGTGGAGGAATCCTACGGAGCGGACGCCATCGAAAAAATGAACAACCACAGGACCCTGGAGGAGATCCGGCAGGCTGAAGGGGACTTCCCCGCCGCCGAAGTCCTGGAGGCCGCCGGCATGGCGGATTCCAGGCGCTATATCCTTTTAGAGCCCGCCTGGCTGGCCGCCATGAAGAACCTTTATACAGAGGAGAACATGGACGAGATCCGGGACTATATGATCGTCAATGACATCATCACCTATATGACCCTCCTGGATCAGAAGGCCTACGGCGTCTATTATCAGACCATCAATTCCATCAACGAAATCAGCGGAAACCTGGATGACAGGCACGCTGCCTATAACGCCGTGGACAAATATATGAATCTGGTCCTGGCCCAGGTCTATTTCCACAATTTCGGGTCCAAGGAGGCCAAGGAGGAGATCACAGCCCTGGTCAACGATATCGTCGCCTATTACCGGACCATGCTGGAAAAGGAGGATTTCCTGTCGGATGCGACCATAAAGGGAGCCCTGGACAAGCTGGACGCCCTGCGGGTCCAGGTCGCCTTCCCGGAGGAGGATTATGACTTCGGAGATGCAAAGATCCTCTCTCCCGGGGAGGGCGGAACCCTCATGGAGGCTATGTACGCCATTGCCCAGATCAACATGAACGCCGAGCTGGAGCTGATCAATCAGCCGGTGGATCCGGATGAATGGTCCTATCCCTCCCACAGAGTCAACGCCGCCTATGATTCCTCCCAGAACTCCATCTGTATTACGGCCGCGATCCTGGGCGGATCCATCTACTCGCCGGATATGACAACCGAGGAAATCTACGGCGGCATCGGATCCATCATCGGGCATGAGATCTCCCACGCCTTCGATACCACAGGCGCCCTCTATGACAAGGACGGCTCCTACCGCAACTGGTGGGAGGAGGAGGACTATGCAGCCTTCCGGACAAAAGCCGATAAGCTGATCCGCTACTTTGACGAGATTAAGCCCAACCCCTATACAAGCTGCAGCGGAGAGCTGGTGGACACGGAAGCGATCGCAGACCTGTGCGGCCTCAAATGTATGCTGGCCATGGCCAGAGACGTCAAGGATTTTGATTATGACCTCTTCTTCCGGACCTACGCCGGCAACTGGAGATCCATCTATACCTCCAACGTCCAGTACTATTCCGTGACCCAGGACCCCCATCCTCTGGATTACCTGCGGGTCAATGTCACCCTCCAGCAGTTCGAGGAATTCTATGATACCTATAAGGTGCAGGAGGGCGACGGCATGTACCTGGCGCCTGATGAGCGCCTTTCCATCTGGTAAGTCCTTTTCTTAATAAAAGGCAGAAGAGATCCGCTTCTCTTCTGCCTTTTTTAATGGATGTTTTTAATGGATTTTCCGCCTCTTCTTGCAAAATGGAGAAAAAGCTCTATAATCGAGTTAGTTTCACATAACTCATTATTTCCATTTTCTCAAACAGGAGGCATCATGTATCTGGAATTAGAGGATATCCGAAAATCTTACGGAAGCGGCGACTTTGTCACCCAGGCCCTCTGCGGCGTTTCCATGGGGGTGGAAAAGGGCGAGATCTGCGTCCTTTTGGGGCCCTCCGGCTCCGGCAAATCCACCCTTCTTAACATCATCGGCGGCATCGACAGCGCCGACAGCGGAAGAATCACCATAGACGGCCGCTCTATCGGCCAAATGAATGAAAAACAGCTCTCGGATTACAGGCGGAAAAACCTGGGCTATGTATTCCAGTCCTACAACCTTATTCCCAACCTGACGGTCCGGGAGAACATCGAGGTCGGGGCCTACCTGAGCGCCAGCCCTCTGGATACGGGGGACCTGATCCGAGTCCTGGGCCTGGAGGACCACGCCCACAAGCTGCCCAGCCAGCTTTCCGGCGGCCAGCAGCAGCGCTGCGCCATCGGCAGAGCCATTGTCAAGAATCCCGGGATCCTTCTGTGCGACGAGCCCACAGGCGCCCTGGACTCCGCCACCGGCATGGAGATCCTGCGGCTGATCGAGAAGGTCAACCGGACCTATGGCTCCTGTGTGATCATGGTCACCCACAATGAAGAGATTGCCGCCATGGCGGATCGGATCGTCCGGCTCCGGGACGGCAGAATCCGCTCCGACAGGCAGAATGAAAACCGGATTCCGGCCGCAAGTCTCCAGCTCTGAGGAGGTATGGTTCTATGAAAAATCCTCTTCGCAAACGGTATCTGCGGGAAATCCGCCAGGATGCAGGCAAATATATCGCCCTCTTTCTCTTTCTGACGCTTACGATCGGCTTCTGCAGCGGCATGGACGTGGCCAGCGGGTCCATGATCAGCGCCTACAGGGAGAGCTTTACGAAATACCATGTGGAGGATGGGCATTTCCTTCTGGAAAAGGAGGCAGATGCGGAAATCCTTACGGCCGTAAAGGACCAGGGGGCCCAGGTCTATCCCCTCTTCTACCAGGATTTCGACCAGGAAAACGGCAATACCATCCGGGTCTATCAAAACAGAAGCCAGGTCAACCTGCCCTGTCTCATGGAGGGAAGGCTTCCCGAGAAAAATGACGAGATCGTTCTGGACAGGCTGTATGCGGAAAACAACGGCCTGCAGGAGGGGGATCTGTGTCAGCTGGGAGACCGTCCCTTCACCATCGTCGGCACGGTGGCGCTCTCGGATTACTCCACCATGTTCCGGAACAATTCGGACATGATGTTCAACGCCTCCGTCTTCTCCATTGCCCTTGTGACCAGGGAGGCCTTTGCCTCCCTGGACCAGTCCGGCCTCAAATACTGCTACGCCTGGACCTATGACGATCCGCCCGCAGACAATCAGGAATCCCTGGACCGGTCCGAGGACCTTATGGAGGCGGTCCTGGCAGCGATCCTGGGCATGTCTCTGGAGGAGGCCCAGGCGCGGTCCGAGCAGGTCGGCACCTTCATGACCCTCTTTGAGATGCTCTCCGGGTCCGGCCAGGGAGGCCTGGAACACAGCCTCTCCCAGGCCCTGGAACACTTCGTCGGGTCCGATTCCAATGAACTGAAGGACTTTGTGCCCCGTCCCAGCAACCGGGCCATCATGTTCACCGGCGACGACCTGGTCACCGACAATGTCTTTACCAACTTCTTTCTCTATCTGCTGATCGTGATCCTGGCCTTCGTATATGCCGTGACCACCAGAAATACCATTGAACAGGAGGCGTCTGTCATCGGTACCCTCCGGGCCTCGGGCTATACCATCCGGGAGCTTCTGGTCCACTATATGACGGCCCCGCTCCTGGTCTCCGCCGCCGCTGCCGTGGCCGGTAATCTTCTGGGCTATACCCTGCTCAAGGAGGTCGTGGTCGGGCTTTATTACCATTCCTACTCCCTGCCCACCTACCGGACCATCTGGAACGGCAGCGCCTTTGTTACGACGACGGTGGTTCCCTTTATCATCATCCTGGTCGTCAACGCCCTGGTCATCCGCAGGGCTCTGTCCAGAACCCCCCTGGAATTTCTGCGCCACGACCTGTCCAGACAAAAAAGAAGAGGCGCCCTGCCTCTTCCCAACTGGTCTTTCCTCTCCCGTTTCCGGGCCCGGGTCCTGCTCCAGAATATACCGGCCTATCTGATCATGTTCATCGGGGTCCTTCTGGCAGGCATTATGATGGTCTATGGCCTTATGTTCTCGCCCCTCCTGGCCCATTTCAAGGAGATCCTGGTGGAATCCCGCTTTGCAGACTATCAGTATATCCTGAAGGACCAGGCGGAAAGTGACTTTGCAGGGGCGGAGAAGTTCGCCATGCTCTCTCTGGAAAATGACAACGAGGAGGTCAGCGTGTACGGGATCCGGGAGGATTCCGCCTATCTGCCGGACCTTGACTTCGGCGCCAGGGGGGAGAAGGTCTATATTTCCTCCGCCTACGCCGACAAGTACGATCTGGCGCCGGGATCCTATATCCGTCTGCATGAGAAATACGGCGACAAGGCCTATACCCTGGAGGTGGGGGACGTCATGTACTATGAGGCGACCCTCTGCGTCTTTCTGTCCCTGGACCACTATGTGGAGACCTTCGATCTGGAGGAGGATTATTACAACGGTTACCTCTCAAACGAAGAGATCCCGGATCTGGATGAGCGGGATATCGCCACCATCATCACGCCGGAGGACCTGACCCTTCTGGCCGACCAGCTGCAGGATTCCATGGGGACCTTCTTCCCGGTCATGAGCGTATTTGCGGTCATCCTCTTCGTGCTCATGATCTACCTTCTGACCAAGCTGATCATAGACCGCAGCGCCCAGTCTATTTCCATGATGAAGATCCTTGGCTACAGCCCGGAGGAAATCAACAGGCTCTACAACCGGGCGACCGGTATTGTGGCTCTGTTCTCGCTCCTTGTCAGTCTGCCTGTCAGCTATTTCACCCTGTCCCTTGTCCTGAGGGTCCTGCTGATGCGTTTCAATGGCTGGCTGACGCTCTATATCGCCCCCTGGATCTACGGGGTCTGCCTGGGCCTTGGCCTTGTCTGCTGCCTTGTGGTGGAAAGGATCGAAATGCGCAGGATCCACAGGATCCCCATGGCCATGGCGCTCAAAAATGTGGAATAGACAAAAAGAAAAAGACCTCACCGTGGCAGCTGCCACCAGCAAAGTCTCTTCTCAGGGGTTCAAAAAGGGGGGTATCGTAAGGGCCTTTGTCCTTACGAGGGTCATTATAGGACACTCCCCCCTTCCCTGCCAGCCATTTTAAAAAGAAAAGCAGCCATATTTTGCATTTAGAGGGGCACCCGGGAGGATCCGGTCTCAAAATGATAGTAAGGACGGTAGGTCTTTTCCTCCTCCTGGGCGCTTCCGGCCAGAAGCTTACGGTATTCCTCCCTGTAGTCGCGGGGAGACATGCGGAAGCGGTCCTGGAAGACCCGGTTGAAGGTTCTCTGGCTGTTGAAGCCGGCGTTCTCGTAGATCTCGGTAATGGTCTGGGTCGTATAGCGGAGCAGGTAAAGGGCATAATCCAGACGGAATTCGTTCAGATAGCCGTTGAAGTTGGTATGAAAAACCGAGGAAAAGATCCTGGACAGGGCGTAGGGACTCACATAAAGATCCCGGGCCATGGAGGTCAGGGAAATATCCTCTGAAAAGTGGGCGGAAATGTAGCAGACCGTCTGATAGGTCAGATCGTTGTTGACGATGGAGGCCTTATCCACCAGCTTCATGGTCGGCAGGCACCTGGCCAGGACGATCTGAAGAAAGGCCTGGCGGATCACATATTCATCGGCGTTGTCCGATTCCTCCGGTATGCTCTGGATGGCATAGAAAACGTCGGGATGCAGATCGTCGGCCTTAATGATGGGATCCTCGGGGCAGTATTTCTGCAGGGTCGGATAATAGGTCCCGGCCAGCTCCGCATCCGCAATGATATTGAGGGATTTGCCGGGCTTTCCGTCCAGGACCTGGTAGTGGTGGACAACGTTGGGGAATATCAGACCAAAATCTCCTGTTTCCATGTGATAAAGTTCTGTTCCGATCCCCAGATCCAGGGTTCCGCTTGCCACATAGATCAGTTCAACTGTCTCATGTACATGGGGCGGTACATGTCTGGACTGTCTGTAATAGATTTCAATTCCTGCCTTTCGGTCTTTATAAAGTGGAAGCATAGAGTCCTTTCTGTTTGCCTTGTGTTCTGTATCCGGTTTCTGTTGGTCCTGGGCCTGCCTCTTTGCCTGCTGCTGCAGGAAAACTCAGGGCAGGATCAGGACGAAGCTGATCACGCCGTCCTTCCAGGAGGCACTGATCCGTCCCTTGTAGCGTTCTGTCAGCTCCTGGGCCATGGAAAGTCCGATGCCAAAGCCCTGGGTCCTGGTGCTGTGGGAGGTGTCGACCCTGTAGAAGCGGTCAAAGAGCCGGGAATAATCCACGCCCTTTCCTTCCCTGTACATGTTGGAGATGGTGATCCTGGCGCCTCTGTCTCTGGTCCTGTGGCCCACCGTCATGGTAATGACGCCCTTCTCGTCGCAGTACTTGACTGCGTTGTCCAAAAAGATGTTGAAGAGCTCCCTGACCCCATCGGTCTCGGCCCTGGTCTTTACGCCGTCGTCGATGTTGACCATCAGGCTCCTGCCCTGCTGCTCAATGACGGGCCGGAAAGACTTGGCCGCCTCCCTGGCCAGGTCCGTCACGTCCACGTCGGTCAATGTCACCTCGTCCCGCTCCTGGATCTTGGCCAGGCTGGTCATGGAATTGACAAGGCCGGTCATACGCTCGACCTGGTGCACGATGGAGGAGGTCCACTCCGACTTCCCGTACATCATTTCCAGGACCTCCGTATTTGCGTTGATGATGGTCAGCGGGGTCTTGAGCTCATGACTGGCGTTGGTAATGAACTGTCTCTGGGTATCCATGTTGCGTACCATGGGCTGGAGGGCCCATCTGGACAGGGAAGAGACCACCGCCACGAAAAAGAGCAGGCAGAAAAAGCCCAGCAGGCAGGATCTGCTGATGATCAGGAAGGTGGCCCGTACCTCGGCCGTACAGTCCAGAAATACCACCAGTCCTCCGCCCGCCTCCTGATGTCTGATGGAATAGGCCAGGGTGCTGCGGCCGATCCGGACATGGCCGTGGCTTCCGTGTCTTTCCGCCACCAGCACGGCCGTCTTGCGGGCCCGTTCGTCGGAGACGGAATAGATCCTGTCCATGTTGACTTCCGTGACCTTGTAGTCTTCATCGAACCAGACGGTGAAGTAGCGAAGGGAATAGGGCATCTCCGGCGTCAGATCCGTCTCGGATTCATCCGGCGCGGAAGGCATGACGCCGCCGGCCTCGGCAATATAGTCTGCGATCCGGTATTCGGCCAGGAAGGTCCTGCTGTAGTTGTATAAATTGACCATGACCAGAAGGACCGTCATGACGATCATGATGGCCGCGGTCGCAGTCAGTATGAACTGTTTTTGTAACTCCCGGACGGACATATCCTCTCCTCTTTACGCAAGTCTGAAGGAACCGCCTTTTTCTCCTGTAATGCTGATCTTTGCCTTGATGGCGCCCAGCTTCTTACGCAGGTAGGAAACATAGAGCCATACGATCTCCAGATCCTCGTCCGGTTCCTCTTTCCAGATTCTTTCAAATACCTCTTCCGTCGTCAGATCTCTCCCCTTCGACTGCATAAAGAGCTCCATGAGCTGCATCTCCCTGCCGGAAAGACGGATGGAATGGACCGCCGAAAGCTCCTGGCTGTCCAGATCCAGGGTCACGCCTGCCAGGGTGAGCCTGGCCGGGGTAAAGGAGGTTTTTCTTCTGGTCATGGACCGGATCCGGGCCAGCAGTTCCTTCATGGCAAAGGGCTTGGTCAGATAGTCGTCCGCCCCCGCATCAAGGCCGTCCACCCTGTCGTCGATCTCGGTCTTGGCGGTCAGCATGATCACAGGCGTGACATTGCCCTGCCCGCGGATCTCCCGGACAGCCGTAAGGCCGTCCATGACAGGCATCATAATATCAAAAATCATACAGTCATAGGTCTTCTCCGCAGCCTTCTCCACCGCGGCGAGGCCATCGTAGACAGCGTCCGTCTCATAGCCCTGGTGGTTCAGGACGGCGCACAGAGCTCTTGAAAGCTCCACTTCATCTTCTGCCAGTAATATTCTCATCTTCGTACCGTTCTATTCTCTGATCAGATCGCGAATCGTCTGCATGGAGATATCGCAGGAGGCCATCTCATCCGCCAGACGTTTGAGCTCATTCCCGATCATTTTTGTGTTCCTGATATCCTGCTTGTACTTCATTTCATGCTCCAGACTGGCCCAGGAATCCATGGACAGGGTCCGAAGCTGGACTTCGGCGTAGTAATGGCCAGGGGTTTTCCCATCCGGGTCCTCATAGGGAACTTCCAGATCCAGCAGCATGTGGTAGGACCTGTAGCCGTTGGGCTTGGGATCGTGGATGTAGTCCTTTTCTGTAATGACCCTGCAGCCCGGTATGGTCCGGATGAAGGCAGCGCACTGGAATACGTCGTCTATAAAGCGGGTAATGATCCTGAGGCCGATGGCGTCATAAAGCTCCCGCAGGGCGGCATGGGTCGTCTGGGGAAGGCCCCTTCTGTCGCATTTTTCCCGCATGCTCCCATCTGCCTTGATCCGGTAGAGGAAATGCTCATAGACAGGATGTCCCGTCGTTTCCCGGACAGTGTTATTAAAGGAAATGATCTGCCCCGTCAGCTCCTCCATGACCAGAGGGAGGATTTTTTCGTAAGGGCCGTAGATACTTTCTGTCTGCATGGCTGCCTCTCTTTCTGATTGTATTCTATCATGGAAATCTGAACCAATTGTGACAGAACCGTGAAGAATCCTTAAGAAAGAAAAATCCCCCCGGAATTCCGGGGGGATACAGAGCCTTATCACTCTTTGTAAATTACAATGGCCATGCCCTCTTTGCTGTTCTCATAAACGGTCTTTGCCACATCGACCGGAAGGTTGACGCAGCCGCGGGATCCGTCGGTCTTGTAAATATTGCCGCCAAAGCGGGATTTCCAGGGGGCGTCATGCAGGCCCTGGCCCTCAAAGAAGGCCATCCAGTAGTCCACATCCACGGAGTACTCATCGCCGGGGCCGCCGCCCACCAGGGTATAGGGGCTCTTCTTATAGGCCAGCGGGAAAATGCCCGTTTCCGTCTCCCGGTTCTTGGCCACGTCTCCGGTCACAACGTCGCTCTCAATGACCAGATCTCCATCCTTATAGAACCACATGTGCTGCTTTGTCAGGTTCACTTCGATGTAAGTCCCGTTCAGGTCGTCCTTTCCCTTTCTGCCATAGTACATGGGGTTGCCCCAGTCGTTATGGGAGTAATAAATGGGTTCTCTTTCCACAGCCTGTCCCGACTGGAGGTCTTCCTTGAGCTGGGCGCATTCCTGATCCTGGAGGATGGTATAGCCGTATTCCACCTTGCCGGCCGGGAAGGAGACCTCCTTGCCGGTGCTGGTCTCAAAGGTCCTGGAAATATAGCGGGTGTTATATTTGGAGGCCAGTTCGGCAACGTACTCCTGGATCTTTTCGTCGGGAATCACTGCCGAATTGCCGCTGACATCCATCCACTTCCAGAAGGTTCCCAGGTCCAGGACCTTCTTTTTGGATCCGAACCGGTAGGTCACAGAGGTGCCGGCGTAGGCATTGTAGGCCTCGCATTTGCGGACCATGTCGGGATCGTCGGCATGGACCGTGGGCTGGTCACCATAGAAGGCTTCCGGGATCTCGGCCCGGATCACATCGCCCAGGGCCTTGTTCTCTATGGCGCTGGCAATGGCGTTTCTGACGGACTGTCTGAAATCATTTTCGGAGATCTCCGTGCAGTAGACCTCGGGAACGATGATCATTCTGCCGGCTTCCTTGTCATATTCCAGATAGGCGTCCGAGCCGGGATGGCGGTCCTCGGTCATTTTGTCAAAGGAAACAGCTGCGTCAAAGACATCGGGGTCCGCCTGGGTCTCCAGGGGAAGCGCAAAGGCGGTCTGTCCAAACAGAAAGGACAGGGACGACTTCAAAATATAGGAAGGATCCTTCAGGGCGGATGTCAGAAGCTCCTGGGTGCTCTTTAAGGCCTTTTCCTCATTGGGAAGATAGCCGGCCTCCGCCAGAGACAGGGACAATGTGACCTGATCATGCTCGATAACATCTACCCGGGTTCCTGCATAGGGAGCGGTCAGAGTGGACGCCGCTTCCCGGGCGTTCATGCCCGATACGTCTTCTCCGTTCAGCGTGGTCCCCTCCAGGAACCTGCCCTCTTCCCCCGCTTTGATCATGGTATAGCCAAACAGGCCCCCGGCCCCAAGGACCAGGACCAGAAGGAGGATCAGAATGATTTTTTTCAAAACAGCCTCTCTTTCCGCCGGGTCTGTCCGGCCCGGCCATATGGTCTGTGTTTTTTGTGCAGTAGAGGCGCCTTAGCGCTCCGCCATCTATAATCTAATCACAAATGCCGGATGGTTTGCAAGTCCAAACTGTGTTAAGGAAAAATGCACGGCGGATGCATCCGGGAAAGGGCTCCCGATGGCGTCTGACATTCCGGGAGCGCATGTCTCATTATATGTCTCATTATACACGAAAAATATCAGGCATGTTTTCGTTGCCTGTGCTATAATCGTACGCATGGATATTATTAAAGTACTTACACAGGAACTGAACATCAAGACCTGGCAGACAGAAGCGGTCATAAAGCTGATCGACGAAGGCAATACCATTCCCTTCATTGCCAGGTACAGAAAGGAAGCGACCGGCGCCCTGAATGATGAGGTCCTCAGGACCTTCGACGAGCGTCTGAAATACCTGCGGGCTCTGGAAGAGCGCCGGGGGACCATCCTTTCTACCATCGAGGAGCAGGGAAAGCTGACTGACGAGCTTCGTGCCCAGATCGAAGCGGCCGCAACGTCTGTAGGACTGGAGGATCTCTACAGACCTTATAAGCCCAAGCGCCGCACCAGGGCCATGATCGCCCGGGAAAAGGGACTGGAGCCCCTGGCCATGTACCTGCTGGATCCATCTGCCGACAAGGAGGTGCTGGCCGTGGCCGCATCCTATACGGATCCTGAAAAGGAAGTGGAAACGCCCGAAAAGGCTGTCCTGATGGCCCAGGATATCATTGCCGAAATGGTATCGGACAATGCTGATTTCAGGACCTGGATCCGCCGGGAGACCTTTGAGCAGGGCCTTCTGACCTCGGAAGCCAGGGACGAGACAGCTGAATCCGTCTATGAAAATTATTATCACTATCAGGAGCCTGTCCGTAAGGTTCCCGGCCACCGAATTCTGGCCCTGAACCGCGGCGAAAAGGAAAAGGTCCTGACCATCCGGATCGATGCGCCTCTGGACAGGATCCATGCCTATCTGGAAAACCAGATGGGCTGCCACAAAAATGCGCTGACAGAGAAATATCTGACAGCCGCCGTCCTGGATTCCTATAAGCGGCTGATCGCTCCTTCCATCGAGACCGAGATCCGCAATGAAATGACGGACAACGCCCAGGAAGGCGCCATCCGGGTCTTTGGCAGCAACTTAAAGCAGCTCCTTCTGGCCCCTCCCATCCAGGGCATGACAGTTCTGGGCTGGGATCCTGCCTTCCGTACCGGCTGCAAGCTGGCTGTCGTGGATCCCACCGGCAAGGTCCTGGATACCACGGTCATCTATCCCACTGCCCCGCAGAATAAGGTAGAGGAAGCAAAGACCGTACTGGCCAGACTGATCCGGAAATATAAGATCGATCTGATCTCCGTGGGCAACGGGACCGCTTCCCGCGAATCCGAGGCCATCATTGCAGACTTTATCCGGGAAACAAAGCTGCCCGTACGGTATGTCATTGTCAATGAGGCCGGCGCCAGTGTCTACTCCGCCAGCAAGCTGGCAACAGAGGAATTTCCGACTTTCGACGTAGGCCAGAGAAGCGCCGCTTCCATCGCCCGCAGGCTCCAGGATCCCCTGGCCGAACTGGTCAAGATCGATCCCAAGGCCATCGGCGTGGGACAGTATCAGCATGACATGAACCAGACCAGGCTCAGCGAGGCGCTGACCGGCGTCGTGGAGGACAGCGTCAACTCTGTAGGCATTGACGTCAATACGGCCTCTGCTGCCCTTTTGGGCTATGTTTCAGGCATCAATAAGACCATCGCCAAAAATATCGTGAGCTACAGAGAGGAGAACGGCGCCTTTACCAGCCGCAGACAGCTCCTCAAGGTCGCCAAGCTCGGTCCCAAGGCCTTTGAGCAGTGCGCCGGCTTCCTTCGGATCCGGGGCGGCAAGGAAGCCCTGGATATGACCGGCGTCCATCCCGAATCCTACGCCGCAGCCAAAGCCCTCCTGTCCCTTCTGGGCTACAGTGAGGAGGATATCCGAAACGGCAGGACCGCTTCCATCCGGAAACAGATGGGATCCATCGACAAAAAGCAGTTCCTTGCCGGCGAAGGGATCGGAGAATATACCCTGGATGATATCCTTGCCGAACTGGAAAAGCCCGGCAGAGACCCCCGTGAGGATGTTCCGGGCCCTGTCCTTCGCTCGGACGTCATGGATCTGAAGGACCTTGTCCCCGGCATGAAGCTCAGGGGGACGGTCCGCAACGTTGTGGACTTCGGTGCCTTTGTCGATATCGGCGTCCATCAGGACGGCCTGGTCCATGTATCCCAGCTCTCCGACCGGTTCGTGGACGATCCTCTCAAGGTCGTCAAGGTAGGCGACATCGTGGACGTCACCGTCCTGTCGGTGGACGCAGCCAAGGCCAGGATCGCCCTTACCATGAAAACAGATCCCGGTGAAAAGGCCGCTTCCAAAAATGCCGCGCCTGAAAAGGGCGCCGGAGACGCCGGAAAAAAATCCCGGGAGGAAAAAGGGTCTCACAAAAGACCTGCCAGGAAGGGCGGAAAACCGTCTGATGGCGCCCGCTCCCAGGAAAAGGGCCGTAAAAAGGAAGACAGAAATAAGGATTCCTCCGGCGGCCTGTCCTATAATCCCTTTGCAGGGATCAAACTGTAGAAGCAAGGTCGGAGAAGAAGAGCTCGTAGTAGTCGTCTTCCCCCTCCAGCATCGGAGAATTCTCGCCTCCGCCGTTGGTAGAGCGCCGCATGGCGGCGTAGTAATCTTCACCGGCTGAGAGCAGATCCATTTCGTAAAGAGGATACCCCAGCTCTGTGCTGAGCCTGCAGAAGGCGGCCAGAGGATGGGGATCCTTTTTTGTTGCATAAAAAGCCTCCTTAATCTTCGGGTCCTTCTTTGCAAGGGCCAGGAGCTCCATTAAGATTTCGCCACTTTCCATACGATTTTCCTCCCATTTAATCTTTCGGTTTAAAAACAAAAGGAGCCCTGCGGACTCCTTTGTCATTGACGATTCCCTGTCATGCCTCTCTTTGGGCGGCATGGCTTACTTTTTTCAGTCCAGAATCTGATCCAGGAAGTAGCAGATCTGGATCCGCCACCAGGGCCAGTCGTGGTTGACGTCATATCCCCAGTAATCCACCCAGGTATTGATGCCCTTGCTCTTTAATACGGCATCGATCCTTCTGGTGGATGCGCCTGTCACTTCCTCCCAGGCTCCCTGTCCTACGCAGATGACGCCCTTGTTCTGGTTGAACATCTGAATGTAGGGATGGTCCAGGCTCATGCCGGCGATACTTTCACAGGGATCGTTGGCATAGACCAGCTCGTCCATATATCCGCCGTACATGGTGGAGGTGTCATAGAGACCGGAAAGAGCGATCATTCTGTCAAAGATATCGGGCCTGCGGAAGAAGAAGTTGGCCGCATGATAGGCGCCCATGGAAAATCCTGTGGTGAGGATCCTGTCCTCATTGCCCATGATCTGATGGATCATGGGGACCATCTCGTTGACCACATAGTTATACCATCTCTCATGCAGGCGGATCCTGTCATAGGGATTGCCCCCGGTATTGGAGATGGTCTCCTTGTCTATGGTATCAATGGTGAAAAGGCGGATCCGGCCCTGGTCCAGATAGGATCCCAGGGTCTCCAGCATGCCAAAGCCCTCCCAGTCATAGAAGCGCCCGTCCTGGCAGGGAATGGCCAGCACCGGCTTGCCGCCCCAGCCGTAGGACTTGAATTCCATATCTCTTCCCAGCTCGTAGCTGTAGTTTTTGTAGTACTCGATCTGCATTTTTTCGTCTCCTGACCCGGCATACAGTATGCCGAAAATATACCCACTCATTGTAGCAGAGACCGCCCGTCTGCGCCAGACCAGCCTTTGAATTCCTGCGGGCACCGGACTTAATTTATGTTATGATGAGAGCAGAAAATTGCAAAAGGAGCAGGTATATGCAAAAAAAATATTTCTTCTTTGATATTGACGGCACCCTGACCGACCGGAAAACGGGCAAGATCGTTCCCTCCGCCCAGGAGGCCATATACAGACTGCAGAAGGCCGGCCACTTTGTGTCCATCGCCACAGGCCGGGCGGCCTATAAGTCCATCGGCTTTGCCAGGGACCACGGCTTTGCCAACATGGTCTGCAACGGAGGCCACGGCATCTATATTGACGGGGTCCTCCGGGAAAATGAGCCCCTGGAATACGATAAGGCCCTGGCCATCTACCGGGAGGCCCTCTCCCTTGGCTACGGCGTTCTCTGTTCCATGGACGATTCCCAGAAGGTCTATGCCAGAGATTTTACCTTCTATGACCAGGTCGGCCCCCGCAGGGAACCCACCACCTACATCATCGATGAGAAATTCGATCCTGCAGACTGGGACGCCATTTATAAGCTCTATGTCTCCATCCCCGAACAGGAAGAGCACCGGCTGACCCTGCGTGACAGTCTGGGGAGTCTGCGTTTTGTCCCCCAGTATCTCATGTATCAGTGGGATGACAAAAAAAGGGGCATCCTGCGGATGCTGGAACTGACGGGAGGCAGCAGCTCGGACGTGGTCGTCTTTGGAGACGATACCAACGACCTTGTCATGTTCGATCCCCTCTTCTACTGCGTCGCCATGGGGAACGGGACAGACGCCCTGAAGAAAAAGGCAGACTATGTCGCTGCCGCCAATATCGAGGACGGCATCTGGAAGGCCTGCCTGGCCCACGGCTGGTTCGAGCCTCTTACCTGACCTGGCGAAGGAGGGTCAGCGCCTCCTCCAGCTTATGGTCCACCGCCTTTTCAAATTCTGCGCGGGGGAGCTCCGGCGATATGCCTTCCCCGATCATATCCACGATCTCATCTGTCAGATCGGCGGCTGCATCCAGCAGGGCTGCATTTTCTGCAGCCCTGGGGGTGTCCGCCTCCTCTTCTTCAAATTCAATATCCTCTATCTTGGCTTCCAGGATCTCAAAGACATAGCTGTTTTCATACTCGCCCCGGAATTTTTCCATATCCAGGATCAGCTGCTGTACCTTATGATATCGTTTTAAATCCATTCTTATTTTCCTTCGTACTCTTACTGGCCCTCTTTGACTGTGCCATACCCGACCTTGCGGATGGCGTCATAGATCTCAGAGCGCAGGATCTCCCAGCGGCTGCCTGCATCGGCCGCAGATACGCTGGCCATATCCACGTTCCAGTCTGCGAACAGGCCCTCGAGTTCGTCCGAAGCAAGAAGCTCGTCCACACCGGAGGATACGGCGGGCCAGACGGCCAGGAAACGGATCTGATCCTGGACCTCCAGGGCGCCGACCTTTTCGCTGATAAAGGAATCCAGTGCGGCACGGACCTCCTTTTCCTTCTTTTCATTTACGTTCCGGACAGCCCACTGGAGCAGGTTTCTGCAGGCAGCGTCCTGTTCTTCCTTTTCCCATTTGTCCGTAAAGGAATCCTTGCCCATGCTTTCCAGAACCGGTGCCAGGGTATCCTGGTCCAGATAGAAGTCATCCTCGCCGGCGGCTCTCCAGACTGTTTCAAAGGCGGCGCAGTGATAGGCATAGGTGGTTTTCTTCCCGGTATTCTTCTCCAGGGTCACCTTATATCTGGCCAGGACGTCTCCCTTTTCCCCAAGGACAAAGACATCCGCCAGGGCCTTATTGTCTTCCCCTTCCTCCAGGCCTGCTACCATGGCATAGGTCGCATCGGAAGCCGCAACGATAAAGTAGGTATCCTTGTCTACTCCGCCATGATAGGAAGCGGCAGGATCATAGTCCGCCAGGATCTTCTTTTCAAAGTCAGGGAACATGGCAAAGGCGGCATTCTCCAGATCTGCCCTGCTGATGGCAATGGTCATGTCCGAGCCGTGCATGGTCCGTTTTCCGGTTCCCAGGGCTTCCGCATCGGCCGCATAGGCCGTCATGGCCGTATCAAAGAGGGTCGCATCGGAAGCAGTCAGCTTCTTCACATACTTCTCATTGAAATAGTAGGCATAGGAAGCTTCCTCGATGACAGGCTCCATAGCTTCCAGGGGATCCTCCTTTTCCAGGGCCTGGGCGGCCGCTTCCGCTTCGCCTGTCTGGGTATCCTCCTGCTTTTCTGCCTCTGCCGTCTTTTGTTCTTCCTCTTTTTTGGCCGCCTGGTCTTCGGCTTTCTTTTCTTCTTCGGCTGCTTTTTCTTCTTCAGCCTTCTCTTCTTCAGCCGCCTTTTCCGCAGCCTTTGCCTCTTCGGCCTTCTTTGCTTCTTCGGCTTTCTTTTCTTCTTCAGCCTTCTTT
>CAMNJZ010000030.1 GCA_946541955.1 uncultured Lachnospiraceae bacterium
ACCCGCCTCCTTAAGCCTTTCCAGGACCTCGGGGGAGGGATGGCCGTAGCGGTTCCTCTTTCCGCAGGAAATGATCCCATAGGCAGGCGGAAAGGAAAGGAGCAGGTCTTCCCCCGTGGCGTTGGCGGACCCGTGATGGCCGCACTTGAGGACGGTCAGGGGGAAGGCCTTCTGTCCCCCCTCCGTCAGGGAAGTATGGTCCTTCACATAATCCAGAAAGTCCCTCTCCCCTTCCTCCTCCAGATCGCCCGTCAGCAGGGCGCTGAAGGAGCCGTACTCCAGAAGGAGGGTGGTGGAATAATGGTTGGCCTCCGGATAGAGGGCCCCCCGCATGGGATGGAGGCAGGTCAGGCGGAGCCTTTTGCCCCCTATGACGTCTCCCCGGCAGATCCCCGTCACGGGGATCTTATTTTTTTTCGCCGCCGCCAGCAGGGCTTTATAGTTTTCACTCTCCTGCAGGGAGGCGTCCACGTCCGGCACCAGGAGGTTTGCAATCCGGATCCCGTTTGCAGGGCTGTTTTCCAGAAGAGAGAGCATGCCGCTCATGTGGTCCAGATCGTCATGGGTCAGGATCACATAGTCCAGGGTCCGGACCCCCTTATACTGGAGAAAGGGCTCCAGGGTAAAGTCGTAGAGGGAGGTCTCCGAGGAGGAGCCTCCGTCTATGAGGATCCGGGTCCCGTCGGCCTCGATGTAGATTCCGTCTCCCTGGCCCACGTCCAGAAAGGTCAGGGTCAGGCCGGAGGAAAAGCGGAGACTGAGCAGGCAGACCCCGAGAAGGAGCAGGCCCATGCGGAGGGCGTCCCTGCAGGGCCCGTATACAGAGGGGATCTCCCATCCTGCCGAGAGGGCAAAGAGGACCAGGATGACCAGGTAAAGGAGGATCTGCCAGGGGGCGGGGGACCCGGTGATCAGGGTATAGCCCGGCATGTGGGACGCCGCCCGGCAGAGGAGCTCATAGAACCAGAGGATCAGATGGCCCGGCAGGGAGCAGGCCCTGGCGGCGGAAAAAAGGAGGGGGGAGCCCAGGGCAAAGGCCAGGCAGCCGGCCGAAAGGGCCAGGAGGGCCGTGAACATGACGATGGTCAGAAGGGGAGAAATGATCAGGTTGAGGATCATGGAATAGACCGGAAAGGTGTAGGTGGAGACGGCATAGATGGGCAGGCAGGACAGGGGCACAGCCATGCCCTGAAGCAGAGCAGGCAGGGGCTTTGGCAGGCCCTCTCCCGGCATGACGGGGAGGATGATGCCCACGGCCAGGACGGCCCCGAAGGAAAAAAGGAAGCCTGTCTGGGTCAGATAGAGGGGCTCCTCCAGAAGGAGGAGGACGCCGGCCAGGGAGACGGCCGTCAAAAGGTCGTAGGTCCTGCCGGAGAGCCTGGCCCCCAGCTGGAGGGCAAACATGATGATGGCCCGGACCGCCGAGGCTCCCATGCCGGTCATCTTTCCATAGACCAGGATCAGGCCCAGCGTCAGAAGGGCCGAAGGAACCAGGGGAAGGCGGAGCCTCCTGAGGAGCTGGAAAAAGGCGCTGCCGATCATGGAGATGTGAAGGCCGGAGATGGTCAGGATGGCGATGATCCCGGCCCCCTGGTAGAGGTCCCTGGTCTCCTGGTCCAGAAAGCCCTTGTCTCCCAGAAGGAGGGCCTTCAGGATGGAGGCGTCCTTTTCCGTGAGACTGATCCGGTCCAGAATCCTGGACAGGTAGGTCCGGAAGGCCAAAAGGGCCCTGCCCAGGGGATCTGCGCTCCTCTCGGAAGCGGCCAGGATCCTGGTATTCCGGAGCCGGACCAGGATCCCCTGGCACTGATAGTAGGTCCGGGTGTCAAATTCGCCAGGGTTGGAGGCTCTCTCAAACTCCCGGATGGTCCCCTCGGCCAGGATCCTTCCTCCGGGGAAGGTCTCCTCTCCCGCCTCCTCAGGGGCTTCGCAAAGGATTGCGGCGTCCCGGGGAAGCCTTGCGGAGAGGCCCTCCGGCGCCTCCCAGGCAAGGTCTGTGAGGGTCACCCGCAGCATGGTGGTCCCGTCCCAGGCCTTCCTGTAATGCATGGCAGACACGGTGCCGGAAACGCGGCCTGTCATTCCGTCATATTCTGAAAGGGAAACCGGGGAAGGCGGGAACAGATGAATCGATAAAAAGATGGCTGTGCAGAGGATCAGGGCTGCCAGGCAAAGGGGTCTTCTACCCATGGACGCTCCTTTCTGCAAAAGGAAAGGCAGCAGGGCGGATCCGGAAAAGAAAGAAAAAAGAATAAATGAAAAAGAAAGATTTAAAAAGAAAGGGATGCAGCGGATGGCTGCATCCCTATTGTAGGGAAAAGTCCCGGACTGTGCAAGTCAGTTGACGGCCGGGGCCTGGGGCTCCGGGGCCGCGCCGCCCGCTTCCGGGGCCGTATAGCCTTCGATCAGGTCCAGCTTTCTCTCCAGGGCCGCGCCCAGGGCAATGCTGTCCCGGAAGCTGGCCTCCGGGGGATCTCCGATGGAGATCTGGACCTTGTTGATCCCGTTGAGCTCCGTCAGGGTATTGACGATGGAATAGATCACCGCCTCCGGGGACGCGGTGAAGTTCTCCGCCGCAAAGGAGCTGTCCAGACTGACGTAGCAGATCCCGTCCCGGGAGGTAACGCCCGTCAGCTTGGTGGAGGCGGGAATGGAGGGATAGGAGCCCTCGCTCCTGGGTCCCAGGATCAGCTGCTCCAGGACGAACTGCTCCAGGGGAATGTTGGTATTGTAGAATTCCGTCCTGGTCACGGGCACCAGCATGGTGCCGGCTTCGTTGGCGAAATAGAGACGGATGGTGGTCTTTTCATAATCCTGGATGTTGGTGCCCATGCCCTTGGCGAACTGGTCCGGCGTCATAAAGCCGTAGGGCTGGCCCTTGCTGTCCCGCAGGTCCTCGCCGTCCACTAAAAAGCCCACTGCTTCGACCCCGGTGACCTGACATAGGGTCGATACCAGAGCCGCCCGGTCCAGGGTCTGGGTAATATAGTCCAGCTTCTGGAAGCCCTCGCTGACATCCAGGGACAGCATGTGCTTGTTGACATGGTAGCCCGTAATGGTATAGCCGGCCAGGGGAGATACCCTGTCGGAGGACAGGTCTTCCCGGTTCAGCTCCGCCAGAAGCTCGTCTATGATCCGGTCCCTGTTCTCGGATCTGGGGGTAAAGCCCACGCCAAAGATGGTGGTCCCGTCCTGGTTGAGATAGTAGAGCTGCATGCTGTCTGTCCGGGCGGTGGCCGGATCCGGCTCCTGGCTCTGGCTGCAGCCCGTCAGGACCAGGGCCGCCGTCAGAAGGGCCGCCAGGATCACTCTTATGAACTTGTGTCTGCAGATCTTGCCCTTCTGCATAGTGCTTTCTCTTTCCATTAACGTCTGCGGCCCGGTCTGGGGGTCGTCATTTCCACAGGATCCGGGATATAGGACAGGGGGATCAGGATATAGAAGGTGGTGCCTTCCCCTTCCTTGCTCTCCACATTGATGGCGCCGTGGTGCTGAAGGATGATGCTCCTGGCAATGGAAAGGCCCAGTCCTGTACCGCCCATCTCCCTGGAGCGGGACTTGTCCACCCGGTAAAAGCGTTCAAAGACCCGGTTGATGGATTCAGGCGGGATCCCGATGCCGGTATCCCTGATCTCAATGGTAAAGCTCTGGTGGTCCGCATTGGTCCGCACCATGACCCGGCCGTGCTCCTTGTTGTACTTGACCGCGTTCTCGATCAGGTTGGTCAGGGCCATGGTCAGTCTGGTCTCATCCACCTCGGCGATGATCTGTCTTTCACTGATCAGGGTCAGCTCGATGTCCCGCTTCTTGGCCATGGGCCGGACCCGCTTCATGATCATCTCCAGCATGTCGTTGATGTTGAGGGCCTGGACATTCAGGGAGGCCTCCTTGTTGTCCATCCGGACCAGGGTCAGGAGCTCAGAAATGATCCGGTTCTCTCTGTCGATCTCGTTGTCGATATCCTGGAGGAATTCCCGGTAGATCTCCTCCGGCACGTGCTCCTGCATCAGCAGGGAGTCCGCCAGGACCTTGGCCGAGGTCATGGGGGTCTTCAGCTCATGGGACACGTTGGAGACGAATTCCTGCCGGGAGGCGTCCAACTGGTTCATCCGGGCCAGGACCTCGTTGAAGGAATCCGCGATGTGCCGGGTCTCCAGATATTCCGGAGCGCTGATGGGATTGGTGGTATAGCCCGCCTTGACGGCGGCAATGGATTTGGACAGCCTCTCCAGGGGGCTGACCAGGTAATAGGCAAAAAAGAGGGCCAGGAGAAAGATGCTGGCGGCAATGACCAGCTCCATTAAAAGGGCCGTCCGGGTCAGCATGTCCAGGGTCGTCTTGATGGTCTTGGTGGAGACGCTGGCCTTGAGGACGCCCTGGAGGACAGGCGCATCCGCCTCGCCAAGGCCCGACTTGTCTCCCGTTTCCAGGGAGGCTGTCTCGATGATGGGCATGATGATGGTGATATAATCCGCCTGGTCGTCGTAGGTAAAGGGGGTCAAAGGGCCCCCGTTTTTCAGACAGTAGACAATGTCCTCGGCGATGGCCGTCTTGCCGGTGGAAATGGAATAGGTATCCGAAATGACCTTCAGATTGTTGTCCACCACAAGAAGACGGCCGTTGTAGAGGGAGGAAAACTCGCTCAGCTCGGTCCTGATCACCCGGGACTGGGAATCTCCCAGGAAATCCGAGGTGATCAGGTGGTTGGCCAGGGCCCTGAGCTGGGTCTGGACCTCCGCGGCTTTGACCTCTACTGCCCGTTTTTCATAGCTTTTTAATATTCCCTGCTGAAGGATCACACAGGGGCACAGACCCAGGAGGAGGGAAATGATGAATACACGGGACCGTATACTCGACAGGACCTCCCGGATGCGCCCCAGAAGCGTTTTCTCACTTTTCATTGGTTCTGAAGTAGTAGCCTACGCCCCACTTGGTCTGTACATATCTGGGTTCTGAGGGATTGGGTTCGATCTTTTCTCTGAGACGGCGGATGTGAACGTCCACGGTCCGGACATCGCCGGGATAGTCCGCCCCCCAGACCGTCTCCAGAAGCTTGGTCCTGCCATAGACCTTGCCCGGATGGGTCGCCAGAAGCTCCAGAAGCTCAAATTCCTTGGAGGTCAGATTGATCTCCCTGCCGGCCACCATGACCCGGCGGTTGTCTCTGTCCATCCGAAGGTCCCCGCTCTCCAGAAGCTGGGTCCCCTGTTCCTCGGGCTGCTTTCTGGTCCCGGCGCTCCTTCTGAGAATGGCCTTGATCCTGGCCTTGACCTCCAGGATGTTGAAGGGCTTTGTAATATAGTCGTCCGCGCCGTAGTCCAGGCCCAGGATCTTGTCCATGTCGTCTCCCTTGGCCGTCAGCATAATGATCGGCACGGCGGAAAACTCCCGGATCTGCTGCAGGACCTCAAAGCCCGACAGTTTGGGGAGCATGACATCCAGCAGGACCACATCATAGGGATTGTGCCGGACCATCTCCAGGGCTTCTTCTCCGTCATAGGCGCAGTCCACCTCGTAGGCGTCCTGCATCAGACTGAAACGGATCCCTTTTACGATCATCTTTTCATCGTCCACGACCAGTACTTTTGTCGCCATATCTTACCTCCATACGATCCGCCGCAAGGAATCACGCCTTATTCCGGGGAGGATCAGTTCACCGTTATATACATCTTCAGTTTGTCAAAGCTGGCCTGCCCGATGCCGGAGACCTGCATCAGGTCTTCGGCCTTTTCAAAGGGCCCGTTCTGCTGCCTGTAATCAAGGATGCTCTGGGCCTTTGTCTGCCCGATGCCGGGCAGGGTCATAAGGGCGGCCAGGTCCGCTGTATTGATATTGACAAGGCCGTCATTTCCTCCTGCAGGATCCTCCTGCGAGGAAGCGGCCTTTTCCTCCATTTCCCGGACCTCGCTCTTTGCCGGGATATAGAGCTTCTGGGCGTCCGATACAAAATCGGCCTGGTTCACATAGGTCTCATCCGCCTCTGCCGTAAAGCCGCCGGCGGCTTCCACCGCGTCGCAGACCCTGGACCCTTCGGGCAGCTCATAGACGCCCTCTCTGGCCACCTGGCCGCAGACAAAGACCTTGATGAGGGAGGGGGCAGGCTCTGCCTCCGGCGCCTCAGCTTCCTCAGAGGGCTCCTCCGGGGAGGCCTCCTCTTCTGCCTCTGTCACCTCCAGGCTCTTCAGCTCCAGGTCTGCCTGGTCTCCGCATCCGCCCATCACCGCGCACATGATAAGAAGCAGAAGGCCCTCCAGGACTTTCCGCATCCATTTGTTAGTCATCATCACTGCAAAGTTCCTTTCTTCGAAAGGCCCCACCATGCAGTTCTAAAATAATTGTAACGAAATAGTTACAAATTTACAACATCCAGAGACGTTAAAAGGCCGATGCACAGGCGGATTTTTCAAACCCGTGTGCACCGGCTCTCATCATGATCAGCAGAAGGCTTCTTCTATGGAGGATACCAGGATGGCGTACATTTCCTCGATCTGGTCCTCTGTTACATTGAGGGGGGGCAGGAGGCGGATGATGTTCGCACCTGCGTTGATGAAGATCAGGCCCTTCTTCATGGCCGCCGCGATGACAGGGGCGACGGGTCTGTCAAAGACCAGGCCCTGCATGAGGCCTCTGCCCCGGTATTCCTGGATAAAGGGATATTTGTCCACCAGGGCCTGGAGCTTTTCCTCCAGCAGGGGGGAGACCTTCCGCACATGGCCGATCAGGTCGTCCTCTTCAAAAATATCCAGGACTGCATTGATGGCTGCCCCGGCCAGGGGGTTGCCGCCGTAGGTGGTGCCGTGGTCGCCGGCAGTCAGGGAGCTCTGGCCCATCTCCTCGGTCATGAGGAAGGCGCCCACAGGGATCCCGGCCCCCAGGGCCTTGGCGCAGGTCATGATGTCGGGCTTTACGCCGAACTTCTGCCAGGCAAAGAGGTCGCCGGTCCGGCCCATGCCGCACTGGATCTCGTCAAAGATGAGGACGATGCCATGGTCGTCGCAGAGCTTTCTGACGCCCCGAAGGAAGTCTTCCGTAGCAGGGATCAGGCCGCCCTCGCCCTGGACAGGCTCCAGAATCAGGGCCGCTGTCTTTTCATTCACCAGCTCTTCCACGCTGGTCAGGTCGTTGAGGCGGGCGAACTGCACGTCGCCTGTCATCTGGCCGAAGGGAAGTCTGTATTTTTCATTGCCCGTTACGGAAAGGGCGCCATAGGTACGGCCGTGGAAGGAATGCTCCATGGCGATGATCTGATGGTCCCTGCGGCCGTCCTTCAGATAGGCGTGCTTGATGGCCGCCTTGAGGGCGCCCTCCACAGCCTCCGCCCCGCTGTTGGTGAAGAAGACCCGGTCCATGCCGGAAAGGGCCTTGATCCTGTGGGCCGCCCGGATGGAGGGCTCGTTGTAGAAGTAGTTGGAGGTATGGATGATCCTGTCCAGCTGGGCCTTCAGAGCCCCGTTGTAGCGGGGATCATTGTAGCCGAAGGCAAAGACGGCGATGCCGGACATAAAGTCCAGATATTTCTTTCCGTCCGCGTCAAAGAGATAGGCGCCGTCGCCGTGGTCCAGGACGATCTGGTAGCGGTTATAGGTATGGAGCAGGTCCTTTTCAGCCTGGTCGATCATGGCAGGCATTACACTTGTATAATCCATTCTTGCCTCCGGTCTTATTTCAAAAAGTCGTCTGTTTCATAAAATACGGTGCCGATTCCCTTTCTGGTGAAGATCTCCAGAAGGATGGAATGAGGGATCCGGCCGTCCAGGATATGGACCCTGTGGACGCCGCCCCGTACGGCCTGGGTGCAGTTGGCAAGCTTGGGCAGCATGCCGCCCCCGATATAGCCCTTCTCGATCAGGTCTTCGGCTTCCTCCACCTTGATCCTGGAAATAAAGGACTCGGGATCGTTGATATCCTTGTAGAGGCCGGCGATGTCGGTCAGATAGACCAGCTTGTCGGCGCCCACCGCCGTGGCGATGGCCGAAGCCGCCTCATCGGCGTTGATGTTGTAGGTATTGTAGAATTCGTCCATGCCGATGGGGGCGATGATGGGCAGGTAGTCGTTGCTCAGGGCGTCAAAGATGATCTTGGGATCCACTTTGGTGACTTCGCCCACAAAGCCGATGTCCTGGCCCCCGGGGTATTTCTTCTTGACCGTCAGAAGGCCGCCGTCCTTGCCGCTGATGCCGATGGCCTTGGAGCCCAGCTCCGATACCATGGTCACCAGGTCCTTGGAGATCTTGCCCAGGACCATCTCGGCGATCTCCATGGTCTCGGGATCCGTGACCCGCAGGCCGTTGATGAACTGGGCTTCCTTGCCGCTCTTCTTGACCCAGTTGGAGATGGCCTTGCCGCCGCCGTGAACGATGATGGGCTTGAAGCCGACCAGCTTTAAGAGGGTGACGTCGCGGATGACCTCCTTCTGCAGCCAGGGATCGGACATGGCCGATCCCCCGTATTTGACCACGATGATCTTACGGTTGAAGGTCTGAATATAGGGCAGGGCCTCGATCAGGATCTGGGCCTTTTTCTGGGCTTCTATCTGTGCACTGTTTAAAATGGGTTCCATTGCTTCTTTCCTCCGATGAAACTGCAGGGCCTTTCCTCAGCTGCGGTAGTCCGCGTTGATGGAAACATATTCGTGGGTCAGATCGCACCCCCAGGCCACGGCAGAGGCCTCGCCCATATGCATATCTGAAATGATCTCGACCTTTTCTCCCTTGAGGATTTCGGTCGCTTCTTCCTCGCTGTAGTCTGCGGCGGATCCGTTTGTGAAGATCAGGATCTTCTTGTCTCCGCCTGCGAAATAGAGGTCCACCTTCTCGGGATCGAAGGAGGCCCCGGAATAGCCCAGAGCGCAGAGGACCCGTCCCCAGTTGGCGTCATTGCCGTAGACGGCAGCCTTGGTCAGGCTGGAGGTGATGACCGCCTTGGCCAGGATCCTGGCGTTTTCGTCCGTATCCGCATGAAGGACCCTGGATTCGATGAGCTTGGTGGCGCCTTCCCCGTCTC
Source organism: uncultured Lachnospiraceae bacterium (assembly GCA_946541955.1). Taxonomy (GTDB): domain Bacteria; phylum Bacillota; class Clostridia; order Lachnospirales; family Lachnospiraceae; genus CAG-791. Next base: position 9,004 of record CAMNJZ010000030.1, read on the forward strand.
CTGCCATTTCCATGGCAAGGAAGGTGCAGACCTTCTTCAGGACGGCGTGGAATTTCTCATAGTCCCCGCCTTCCTCGCTGATAACAGGGTTTCCTGCAAGGCCGTTGGCCAGGACCAGGAAGGTATCGTTGGTGGAGGTGTCGCCGTCCACGGAGATCATGTTGAAGCTGTCCCGGACCACGTCCGATACGGCCTTTTGCAGCATCTCATGGCTGATGGCGATGTCCGTGGTCACATAGCCCAGCATGGTGCACATGTTGGGATGGATCATGCCGGACCCCTTGCACATGCCGCCGACAGTCACCAGGACGCCTCCGATCTCCTCTGTGAAGGCGATCTCCTTCTTATGGGTATCGGTGGTCATGATGGCCTTTGCCGCATCGGTCCCGGCTTCCAGGGTCGCCTGTCTGGCCTCCGCCAGCATCTGCACGCCCTTTTTGATCCTCTCGATGGGCACCTGCATGCCGATGACGCCGGTGGACCCAACCAGGACGGAATCCGCAGGGATGTCAAGCGCTGCAGCCGCTGCCTCTGCCGTCTCTCTGCAGTAGCCAAAGCCCTCCTGTCCGGTGCAGGCGTTGGCGATGCCGGAATTGACGATGACCGCATGGGCAGGTCTTCCGGACTGGACCAGTTCTCTGTCCCAGAGGACCGGGGCCGCCTTGACCACGTTGGTGGTAAAGGTCCCGCCCACTGTGCAGGGGGCCTTGGAAAAGACCAGGGCCATATCGGTCCGTCCCTTGTATTTGATCTGTGCTGCACAGGAAGCGGCTTCAAAGCCTGCCGCCGCCGTTACGCCGCCGTTTATCTTCTTCATATCTACCTCCATGCCGGAGCGCTTCCTATATAGTTACAGTTCGCTTTCGGCTTCAATGAATCTGGTGATGTTTTCCTCGTTGAGGACAAAGTCATAATAGTTGCAGTCTTTTCTCTGGTTCCAGCCGATCTTGTTCCAGAAGGCGTTGCCCACGTCGTTCTTTGTAAAGGCGATCAGGGATACCTTATTGATCTTCTGCCGGCGCAGGGCGTTCATGCAGTAGACCACCATCTGGGTCCCGATCCCTCTCCGTCTGTATTTCTTATGTACACAGACGTGATAGAGGCAGCCCTGTCTGCCGTCGCTTCCGCAGAGAATGGCGCCGACCACCCGGCCGTCCTCCACTGCCACCACCGAGGTGGTGGGGTTGCGCTTCAAAAAGCGGTCGACCTCCTCCCGGGAATCGTCAATGCTGCGGATCCCAAAGCCATGGATGGTCATCCAGAGGCCCCGGACCTGGTCATAGTCCCGGATCTCCATGGGCCGTATTTCAAATGATGTTTTCAGTATCGTCTCCATAAGTTCTGATAGTATACTTTCTTATTTTATTCTTCAAGCCTTTTATGCACAGTCCCTGCCGAAATTCCGTATTTTTCCCGGCCGGGCTTTAACATAAGATTATAAACCGTTCCCCGCCCTCCTGAAAAGGCTTTTTACCATGGCTTCTGCCATGGTAAAAAGCCATGGCAAATAGCCATGGCAAATATCCATTTCTTTTGGCCTGCTTGCATAACTATACATTCAAAATGTATAAAAATCAAGTAAAAATGAGATATTTCCATGGATACTAAAAAATATCTGCATATTTATTGCAAAAATATGCTTGCATTTCATGGCAAATTGGATTATAGTAGGATTCGCAGTGCGGGAGCGGCAGGGCCCTTCCGCCCCAAATATGTTTTCGGAGGTACTCTCAGCATGGCAAAGGAAAAAGTTATTCTCGCTTATTCAGGCGGTCTTGATACAACAACCATTATTCCCTGGCTCAAAGAAAACTACGATTTTGACGTAATCTGCGTCTGCATCGACTGCGGACAGGAGGAGGAGCTCTCCGGCCTGCAGGAAAGAGCCAAATACTGCGGCGCTTCCAAGCTCTATATCCTGGACGTCATCGATGAGTTCTGTGACGAATACATCGTGCCCTGTGTCCAGGCCCACGCCGTTTATGAGAACAAGTATCTGCTGGGCACCTCCATGGCCCGTCCCCTGATCGCCAAGAAGCTGGTGGAGATCGCCCGTCAGGAAGGCGCCACCACCATCTGCCACGGCGCCACCGGCAAGGGCAATGACCAGATCCGTTTCGAGCTGGGCATCAAGGCCCTGGCCCCCGACCTCAACATCATCGCTCCCTGGCGGAATGACAAGTGGACGCTGGATTCCCGTGAATCCGAGATCGAATACTGCAGGGCCCACGGCATCGACCTGCCCTTCTCCACCGACTCCTCCTACAGCCGCGACCGCAACCTCTGGCACATCAGCCACGAGGGTCTGGAGCTGGAGGATCCGTCCCTGGCCCCCAACTATGACCACCTCCTGGTCCTGTCCGTGACCCCTCAGAAGGCTCCCGACAAGGTCACCCATGTGACCATGACCTTTGAGGCAGGCGTTCCCACCTCCCTCAACGGGGAAAAGATGAAGGTCTCCGACATCATCCGTAAGCTCAACCAGCTGGGCGGCGAGAACGGCATCGGCATCATCGATATCGTGGAGAACCGCGTTGTCGGCATGAAGAGCCGCGGCGTCTATGAGACCCCCGGCGGCACCATCCTCATGGAAGCCCACCAGCAGCTGGAGGAGCTGATCCTGGACCGCGACACCTACGAGGTCAAGGACGAGATCGGCCACAAGTTCGCCAGCCTGGTCTATGAAGGCAAGTGGTTCACCCCTCTGCGCGAGGCGGAGCAGGCCTTCATCGAGACCACCCAGAAGTATGTGACCGGCGAGGTCAGGTTCGGTCTCTACAAGGGCAACATCATCAAGGAAGGCACCACCTCTCCCTATTCTCTCTACAACGAGAGCCTCTCCTCCTTCAAGACCGGCGACATGTACGATCACCACGATGCGGAAGGCTTCATCAACCTCTTCGGTCTGTCCCTCAAGGTCAGGGCCCTGAAGAAGCTGGAAGTAGAGACCAAGACAAACGCCAACTGATTTTCCAACTGCCATGGCTCCGAAAGGGCGCCATGGCAGTTTTTTATTTCCCCGGCTTGATTCAGAGGATAAAACCACATATAATAGGGAAAATAATTGCTGACAGAGCAAGAAGGGAAATACATGAGCAGCAGAATTGTTCTGGTTATCTATCTGGTCATTTTGAATATCGTCAGTCTGAGTTTTATGGCCTCCGACAAAATAAGAGCTATGGAGCACAGATTCCGTATTCCGGAATCAGTGCTCCTTATTCTTGCTGTGGTGGGGGGAAGCCTGGGGATCCTTCTGGGCATGTTCCTTTTCCACAACCGGGTCAGACGTCTGAAATTCAAATACGGCGTACCGGCCATTCTCTTCATCCAGCTTATGCTCTACGTATTTCTGGTACTCATAGGCAATCAAATCGTCTTTCTCTAAGTCCGGAGCTCCGCCCACACCTATGATCTCACTTACAGTTAAAAACACAGGCCGTTTTATGACAAAGCTCCTGGGGGAGGATACCTTCGACGCCTTCCTCATGGAAAAAGCCCTGGTCCAGATGGCCGTGACCTGGGAGGCCGACGGCCATCTCAACGAAAAATTTTATGATCCGGAGACCTGGAAGGATCCTTCCAGCCGTCCCTATGACCTGGTGGAATGGAAGGCCGTCCGTCCCCAGATCTACAACATCATCCGGGGCAGGCAGACGCCCGCCGGCTTTCATTTTGTGCTCCATTTAAAGCCCGAGATCCAAAAGGGCATGCTGGAGCGGCTGGGGACCCCGGAGCTCTCCTCCTTCATCAGCGCCTTTCTCATCAACATCCGCTACAGCGAGGGCCATGTCCGGATCGTGACCGGCACCTCCTACAAAAGCTTCACCCTGGACAAGAGCGCTGACAAATTCTGGGACAAGACCTTTATCCGGTTCCTGACCGGTAAAGCCATAGACTATGAACCCATGCAGCAGTAACCCAAAGGAGAAGGCCGCGTGCTGCCGGACCTTTCTCCATGACAAGCAGTACAGAAACGGGGAACAGACCATGCTAAGACACATCATCAAACCGGACGACTTTACCGTACAGGAGCTGGATCACATCTTCGATATCGCTTCCGATATCGAAAAGAATCCCGCCAAATACGCCCACGCCTGCCAGGGAAAGAAGCTGGCCACCTGCTTCTATGAGCCCTCCACCAGGACCAGGCTCAGCACAGAGGCCGCCATGCTCAATCTGGGCGGCAGCGTTCTGGGCTTCTCCGACGCCGACTCCTCCTCCGCTGCCAAGGGAGAGACCGTAGCCGATACGGCCCAAGTCATTTCCTGCTTTGCAGATATCATGGCCATCCGTCATCCCAAGGAAGGCGCCGCCATGGTAGCTTCCCTCAACGCCACCATTCCCGTCATCAACTGCGGCGACGGCGGCCATCAGCATCCCACCCAGACCCTGACGGACCTTCTGACCATCCGGGCCCTCAAGGGACGGCTGAACAATTTTGTCATCGGACTCTGCGGCGATCTTAAATACGGCCGTACCGTCCATTCCCTGATCGCAGCCCTCTCCCGCTATGAGGGCATCCGCTTTGTCTTCATTTCCCCCGAGGAGCTCCGGGTCCCGGACTATATCACAGACATGCTGGACGCCAAGCGCATCCCCTACCAGATGGAGGAGCGGATCGAAGGCTCCATCTCCACCCTGGATATCCTCTACATGACCAGGATCCAGAGAGAGCGCTTCTTTAACGAAGAAGACTATGTCAGACTCAAGGACTTCTACATCCTGGACGCTGAGAAGATGAAGCAGGCCAGGGACGACATGTATGTCCTTCATCCCCTGCCCCGCGTCAACGAGATCGCAGTGGAGGTGGACAGGGATCCCAGAGCCGCCTATTTCCGACAGGTCCAGTACGGCGTCTATGTCCGTATGGCCCTGATCCTGACACTCCTTGACATCCAGGTCTGATAAGGACCCCCACAGCCTATCGCATACAGGAGGATCTACAATGCTGAACGTAGGAAAAATCGAAGAGGGTCTTGTACTGGACCACATCAAGGCAGGAAAGAGCATGGCAATCTACAATCACCTGGGCCTGGACAAGCTTCCCTATCCCGTCGCCATCATCAAGAACGCCCGCAGCAACGCCATGGGTAAGAAGGATATCCTGAAGATGGAATGCAATCCCGATCTGATCGATCTGGACGTCATTGCCTTCATCGATCCCAAGATCACCGTCAATGTGATCAAGAACGGAGAGATCGTCGAAAAGCGGGCCCTGCGCCTGCCTTCCGAGGTCGTCAACGTGATCAGCTGCACCAACCCCCGCTGCATCACCTCCACCGAGCACAGCCTGCCCCAGATTTTCACTCTGGCAGACAAAAAGCGCATGATCTACCGCTGCCGCTACTGTGAAGACAAGTATCATGACCGCGGAGACAAGAGCTGGTACAGAAAGTAAAATGATGAACGAACAACCTATTGAAATCACCTCCCGGGAGTTGGACGCCCTTGCTCCCGGGTCTTTCCTGCTTATAGACCTGCGGGACCGGACGGCCTATGACCACGGCTGCATCCCCGGCGCCATCAACATGGATCCGGACGCCCTTATGGCAGGAGAATTCGAACTTCCCGCAGACAAAAAGATCGTCCTCTACTGCAAATACGGCATCATCAGCGAGGAGGCTGCCCTCTTCCTCAGGGAGAAGGGCCTGGACGCCTGCCATCTGTCCCAGGGCTACGGCCGCTGGGCTCTGGAAGCCATTCAGAAGGAAGCGGAGGACGAGGAAAGGCGGGATGCCATCGAAAAGTCCCTGACCAAAAAGTTCCGCCGGGACATCTTCAGCCGCTTTACCAAGGCCATCGTCCAGTATGAGATGCTCTCTCCCGGGGACAAAGTCGCTGTCTGCATCTCCGGCGGCAAGGATTCCATGCTCATGGCCAAGCTCTTCCAGGAGCTCTTAAAGCACGACAAGTTCCCCTTCGAGCTGGTCTTCCTCTGCATGGATCCCGGCTACAGCGAAGACAACCGCAGGATCATCGAGAACAACGGAAAGCTCCTGGGCATTCCCCTGACCATCTTCGAAACGGATATCTTCTCCTCCGTCTACAACATAGAAAATTCTCCCTGCTATCTGTGTGCCAGAATGCGCAGAGGGCATTTATACGCCAAAGCCAGAGAGCTTGGCTGCAACAAGATCGCCCTGGGCCACCACTATGACGACGTGATCGAGACGGTCCTTATGGGCATGCTCTATTCCGGCCAGTTCCAGGCCATGATGCCAAAGCTGAGGAGCACCAACTTCGAGGGCATGGAGCTGATCCGTCCCCTCTACTTTGTCAGGGAAGAGGATATCAAGCACTGGCGGGATTACAACGGCCTGCACTTTATCCAGTGCGCCTGCCGCTTCACGGATACCTGCACCACCTGCAGGGCCACCGGCGAGAGCGCCAGCAAGCGTCTGGAGACAAAGAACCTGATCGCCCGCCTGAAGGAGACCAATCCCCAGGTGGAAAAGAACATCCTGAAGACCACCGAGAACGTGGTCCTGAACAAGGTCCTGGGCTACAAGCAGGACGGCGTCCGCCACTCCTTCCTGGAGGACTATTAAAGCAAGGTATTTAAAATCATAAAGACCGGAAGGATCCTCTCTCTGACAATGAAAGGATCCTTCCGGTTTATCTGTCGGTTATTTATTCTCTGCTGTCATTCTTTACCCGGCCCAGGAAAACAACACCGGCCACCAGATAGACCAGCGTGAAGGCCAGCATGATTACCCATGCCTTTAATAGATGGTCCGGGTCCGCTTCGAACATGGCCTCTGCCTCATGGGTAACAGTGGGAATCGTCAGCTGTATCTTTAAGGGAAGTCCATTCAGATCGCAGCTGCTGCCGATCGACTCCATTCCCCATCGGCTCAGCATAAAAAAGGAGATCTTTTTTGTGGTTCCTTCCAGTGCAAAAAGGACGCCGGAAAAGATCAGCTGCACGATCAGGATATAGGGAGCCGCCGCATTGGCCAGATCCGGTTTTCTGACAAAACAGGAAATCATGAGCCCCAGGGCGTCTGCCGCATACATGAGGAGCAGGATGGATATGTATAATTCCACCATAATATTCTCAAAGATGATTCCCGATTCCGGAAGCGGCGCATCATATTTGATTTCCACAAAACGATAGCTCATGACCAGGATCAGGCTCTGCAGCGCGCACAGGACCAGCTGTATGAAGGCTCTGGAGGCCACATAAGCGCCTGTTCTCATGCCTCCGGATACCATATCCCTTTTTATATTGGCTCTTTCCTTTACCACGATCTGGACAGAATTGAACAGCCCGCCCCAGATCGCTGCGCTGACAAGCAGGAAATCTCCGGATTTTGTCCCGTCATAGTGAACGAACATGTTCTCACCGGCCACAAATACAAGACAGAGGATTCCCATAATGGGAAAAAGCATGCCGATAATGATGGGCTTGGGCGCCCCGATGATTTCCATAATGCCCTGTCTTGTAAACAGAAGGAATTCCCTGAACACAGAGATATGCCTGAATCTTTTATTCATCTTAATATCCCTTCCCTCTACAGAATATATTTTTCGGGTTCTGCTTCCAGAATCTCGTAAATATTCTTGATATCTGTATGGAAACGTGCCTTCGCTTCCCGCGGGGTTCCTGAAAAGGCAAGTCTTCCTACATTGTCCACCTTGACCATCATAATCATCTGATCGAACATATAGATTTCCGATACATCATGTATAATAGCCAGTATGGTCACCTTTTTGTCATGCGCCAGATTCCGCAGAAGGATGAAAAGCTCTTTTTTAAGATTGGGAGAAAGGCCCGCATCAGGCTCATCCAGACAAAGGAGCTTACGATCCGCTACCAGCTCGATTCCCACATTGACCCGGCCCATTTCTCCGCCGCTGAGCTTTACGACCCTGCTGTTTTCGACATTCTTCAGTCCCAGTACATTGATCGTATCGTCTACCCTCCGGCGGATCTCCTCCCGGCCTGTTCCGGCAGGCAGACGCAGAACAGCCGCCTCCGTGAGTTCCTCTCTTACTGTCAGAGAAGGATGAACGACCTTCTGCTGGGGTACTGATCCGATCTGATACTGGACTCTGGAAAAATGCTTTTTCAGATCCACCCCGTCATAGAGAATGCTTCCTGTCACGCCCCCCAGTTCCATGCCGTTAAGGCAGTTCATAACGGTGGACTTGCCGGCCCCGGCCGTTCCCAGAAGAGCCACCAGGGTCCCTTCCCGGATATCCAGGGAAACATCATGGAGCAGTTCCTTCTTGACAGGAACGACAAGATTCTTTATGGATTCCAAAAGCCCTCTGCTTCTTTTGTCATTGACCTTTTTGGAATGAATCTTTGCCGAAAGAATGATCCTTTCGGAATTCAGTCTGTCTCTTTCAAGGGCTGCGTCCTCGCTGCCGGCTTCGTTATAGTAGAGGATCCCGTCCAGATAGATCATAAGACACTTGTCTATATGGATCCGGGAGCCGTTATGCAGATACTCTCTGCCTTCTGCCTTTTTTCCGTTCACCCATGTCCCGACAAGGCTGCCCAGATCCTCAACATACCATCTTCTGTCGGCTTCTCTGACAAAGACGGTATTCCTGGCAGAGACTCTCGGAAGAGGAAGACATATAGAACAATAGTCCGGATTGGACCCCACATAAATCCGCTCTTCGCTGCCCTCTGTTCTGAAAGCGGTCCATTTCCCTTCCAGAGGATGCTCCCTGTATAAGAGCATGACGGTTTCTTTACCGGCCCGGATAGTTAAGGCGTCCCCGTCCCTGAGAGTCCTTTGGCCCATCCCGCCTCTGCCTTCTTCTGCAGCCCTTCCAAGAGGTTCGCTGTTATACCAGGTCCCGAAGCGGTTCTCAGGATTGTTTTCATAGGTCCAGACGCCCTGCACAAGACGGAAGATCCCATGTTCCTTGCTTACAAAGGCAGAGGACAGGGGAATATCGGGGAATGTCCCGCTGTTCTGTCTTCCCAGCCTCCACTGGCCTTCCCCCCGGTCCAGCCGGATCTGTCTGGCAAACCCGTTGTCTATGATGATAAGTACTCTGTCCTGTTCCATTCTTCTTTCCCGTTTACCCTTTCAGATCAGTCCGGTCTGGCAAACTCCCATTCAATGATAAATGTCGATGTATTGGCTGTAAATTTTGCATCATTCCAGGTGCCATCATTAGCGGCATCGTCTCCGCTGTTGAATTCGGCGTAGTTTTCCGGTCCCCATCCTGAAGGTCCGTTTCCGTTATCCGGCGCCGGGTGGGTCCGCCCCTGGGGCGTCCAGTTCGTATAATCGCTGTTTCCGTAGGCCCAGACCCAGCTTCCTTCGCTGTCTTTGTCGGTATATCCGAAGAAGGCTGTCGATACGCCCGGTACGCATGCATAATAGAAAAGAAAGTTATTTTCTCTCTCGTTGTTGATCACAGCCAGATGGCCTCCCACATTTTCACAGTATGCTTCTACCTCATCATAGGTATTCAGACCGCCATGATCATAGATACTGCCCAGGGCATAGGTATGGCCCTCAAAGGTCATGGTCTCATAATCGAAACGGAAGGGAAGAATGATTTGAATATCACCGTCCGCCGCCAGGATCTCCTCCATTTCATAGTTCAGGACCGTGCCCGTTTCCACCACCTGAAAGCCTACAGTCCCTTCCGCGTCTGCTTCGATGTCGCGAATATAACCGCTGCCGTCTGTCGATCCCTGATAGAGGGTCCTGTCTCCGTTTGGCCCCATCTGGGTGGCCAGGATCGTATAGCCCTTTGCTGCTTCCATGGAATTGTAAAGGAACTGGGCGCTGAAAGAACAGCTTTCCTTTTTCGCTGTTTCTTCCTCCTGCACCTTTTCTGCTTCTTTCAGTTCCTCTTCCTTCTGGTCTTCTTCCTCCTTCTGGTCCGGCAGGGCCTCCTCCGTACCCTCTTCCTCCGTGCTCTCTGTTTCAGATGCCTCTGTCTCTGGCTCTGTATCCTCTCCCTGGGAAGAATCCTCCTGATTCATAAAATAGTTTACGGCAAATGCGGCTGCAGCAGTGAGCACAAGCAGGGCTGCGATCCCGAAAAGAAGCTTTCGGAAAGGCTTTGGCTTTTCCTCCTGGTCAGACATGCCCTCCTTCTTCTTTTCCCCATCCGCCGTGCCTCCGGCGCCTGCTGTGCTTTTGCATGCTTCTTCCAGGGCCCGCATAAAAGCACGGACCGTCTGATAGCGGGTGACCGGATCCAGAACAAGGCCCTGCATAAGTGCGTCAGACTGGGCCTTGGTGACGGTCTCTTCGATCTGGTAAAGCGGGGGCAGCATATCCCGGAAGAGTCTTGCGTCTGCATGATCCGGATCAGTTCCGGTAACCATTTTATAGAAGGTGGCGGCAAGCCCGTATACGTCCGTCCAGGGCCCCTCCGTTCCCTTTCCGGTAATCTGTTCGGGAGCCGCATAGCCTCTGGTGTAAGAAGTTTCCCGCCTTTCTTCCCCTTTTTCTTTTCTTGTCGAATCAGAAGTCGTGAGCTGCCTTATTTTTCTGGAGATTCCAAAGTCAATCAGATAGGGCGTGGTGCCCGAAATCAGGATATTGTTCGGGTTGATATCCCTATGGATCATGCCGTGCCGGTGAACTTCCTGCAGGGCCGTCATCACCGGCAGCAGGATTTCCAGCGCTTCCTGAAAGGAATACTTCTTTTTCATGACCAGGGCTTCTCTGAGGGAATAGCCCTGGACCAGGCTCTCCACCATATAGGCTGTCCCGTTGTCCTCAAAGGCATCGTGTACCGACACGATATTGGGCGTATTGGCAAGGGCCCGCAGATTGTTTCCTTCATTCAGAAAACGGAGCCTTCCCTGTTCAAAGGGAATCTCCGACTGGGGGTCTGCCGCCTCTAAACGCAGGGAATTTCTCTTTCTTATGCTGATCTCCGAGGGATAGTATTCCCGGATCGCGATTTCGCCTGTGAAATTCCTCTGCCGGGCCTTGTAGGTCACAGCGGAGCTGCCGTGTCCCAGGTAGGCCACAATAACATAGCGACCCTGGTCCAGAGCCGTACCAGGAGGAAGGATCCTGTGTGCTCTCTCTCCTATGTTCGCCCCGCATTTTCTGCATATGACAGCGTCCTCCCTGTTCAGATGGCCGCACTCCTGGCAGATCAGATTCTCGTATACTGTTTCCATACTCTTTTCTCCCGCTGCTATCCGGATTCCAGGCTTTTCCAAAGGGTCTGAAAAAGACTGCCTTCCGCTGTCGAAACATGAGCAGATCTCATCCCATTCAGGCTGCAGCAGAAAGCTTCATCTCTCCTGTTCCCAGGTGAGACCGCATTTTTTCAAACCGATTTCAGATTTATACCTTTCATTTTATCAGTGCCTATTATATCGTATTTTTAAAACAGCAAGCTGTTTTTTTTATACTATTCGAAGATTAGCCAGCCGATGCTCTCCGTTTCAGAAAAAGGAGTCCTGATATGCGTAATTTCAGAATGATCATCTGTCTTATCCTTCTCTCTTTCGCTGCCGTGGGATGCGGTGCCAAAACAGATCGGCCCCAAGCCCCGGAACCGTCTTCTGAAGAGGAAAAGCTCCTGGAAGAGCAGGTGTCTGAAGAGGAAAAGGAAGAGGAGAACTCCGTTTCCGGGGAAGAAGAAACGGCGGAGGAAACAGAGACCGCAGATGTAAAAGATCCTGCTTCCTTTGATTTCCCCTATGAACGATATGCCCTTATGACACCCGAGGAGATCACAGCGGAAATGACACCGGAAGAAAAAGCCGCCCAGATGGTCCAGACCGCGGTATATATGCTCACTCCCGAAGACATGAAGGAAGCGGATTACGGAAGTATCCTGTCCAAATTTGCCACCTTGACCTGCAAAGAATGGCAGGACTGCGTCGACACCTATCAGGAAGCCGCCATTTGCTCGGAAAGCGGAATCCCCTATCTCTACGGGCAGGATGATGTACACGGCGTTAACTACTGTATGAATGCCGTATATTTCCCCCATAATATCGGTCTGGGGGCAGCAAACGATCCCGCTCTGATGTATGAGATCGGCCTGGCAACTGCCGATGAGGCCAAGCTCTGCCACATGCTGTGGAATTTTTCTCCCTGCCTGGCCCAGTCTGCGGACCCCAGATGGGGAAGGACTTACGAGAGCTACGGGGCCGATCTGGAAATCATATCCTCTCTGGGCTCTGCCTATATCAGAGGGCTTCAGGACGGAGGCATTGCCGCCTGTGCCAAGCACTTCTTCGGTGACGGCAATGCCCTTTACGGAACCGGAGAAAAATCAGACTACAACAGACTGATCGACCGCGGCGATGCCCGTCTGACAGATAAAGAGATCCAGGATCTTCTGGCTGTATACGAAACTCAGGTAAGGACCGGTGTACAGACCATCATGCTCAGCCACACCTCGCTCAACGGGGTAAAAATGCACGAGAATGCAAAATACATCCGCATACTGAAAGAAGACATGGGCTTTGAAGGCTTTATCGTAAGCGACTGGAATTCTGTTCAGAATACATCTCCTTCTACCTACAGGGATCAGGTCATTACCGGCATCAATTCTGGTATCGATATGCTGATGGAAGTTGACCGTTTCAAGGAAACACGTCAAATCATCAGTGATGCTATAAAAAGCGGTGAAATCCCGGAGCAGCGGGCAGATGACGCTGTCAGAAGAATTATAAAGGTCAAACAGGATCTGGGACTTTTTGAGGACCCAATGTGTGAGCATCTTGAAACCAGACAGTCGGAGACCGGCTCCGAGGAATACCGGGCACTCGCGGAAAAGGCCGTGGAAAAAAGCCTTGTCCTTTTGAAAAACGAGGGGGACCTTCTTCCATTGAAGGAAGGCAGTAAAGTATATGTGACCGGTCCTGCCGCGGACAATGCATCGGTCCAGTGCGGAGGATGGACCATTGAGTGGAGAAACTATAATGAAAAAGCCATACCGGGGGTAACAACGATCCTGGAGGGACTGAAAGCAGCCGCTGCAGATAAGAATATCGAAATCCTGACAGACCCCAACAGGGCGGATGAAGCAGATCTGGTTCTTCTCTTTGTCGGTGAAAAGACCTATGCCGAATGGTACGGAGATACTGAAGATATGGATCTGTGCGGAAATCTGGGGCTGGAAGGAAACCGCAAAGCCATAGAAGAAGCAAAAGCTCTGGGCAAACCCATAGCAGCCTGTATTGTTGCCGGAAGACAGGTCCTGATAGAAGACTACCGTCAGGACTGGGACAGCATCGTCATGTGCTTTCTTCCGGGTTCGGAAGGAAAAGGAGTAGCGGATGTCCTTACAGGCAGCACCGGCTTTACCGGCAGGCTCCCCTCCCCCTGGTACCGTCAGGTCTCAGATATCGGTACGGACCGTGTGTGGCTGGAACAGGGGTACGGACTCACATACTGAATCCTGGCCACCCCCAAATTATCCTGTATGCCACAGCATTTTTTCAAAACGCCGTGCTGCAGGGACTTCGTTATGACATGCGCCCGCCGGGCGCACCGAAAAAAAAGCCATCCACCGGATGGCTTTTTCTATAGGCTCTTATTTCACAGCCTCTTTTCTCTTATTCTTTCTCTGCCGATTAATCTCGATCAGATCCTCGATTGCAACCTCCGGATCAAAGGCATGGAAGGCCAGATGATTTCGTTTCATCCTGTCCTTCTGCTTATTCTTCTGCGGGCTTCCTGTCTAAAAGGTTCAGCCTCTTCAGCTCATGGTAGAGCCTGGCGATGGGAAGGCCGACCACGTTGTTGTAGTCTCCTTCGATCCCGCTGATATAGACTCCGAAGGCCCCCTGAATTCCATAGGCGCCTGCCTTGTCGTAGGGCTCAGACGTGTCGATGTATCTTCTGATCTCCTCTTCATCCATGGGCAGGACATGGACCTCGGTGCATTCGTGGAAGGTATGTTCCGTTCTGACGCTTTCCTTCCCGCTCTGGTCCAGGCAGATGACGGAAACGCCGGTATAGACATGATGGGTCCGGTCCTGGAGGGCATGAATCATGGCGTAGGCATGGGCCCAGTCCCTGGGCTTGCCCAGGATCTGGTCATCGA
>CAMNJZ010000031.1 GCA_946541955.1 uncultured Lachnospiraceae bacterium
AAAGACGGGCCCCTGACAGGCCAGGCAGATCTGGTCTGCGTCCAGGGCAGCGGCGTCCCTGAAATATCTTTCTCCCAGGGGAAAGCCAAAGAGCTCCTTGGGGGCCCTGTTTTCCCGAAGGAGGGCCCGGCAGGTCTCCGGGATGGAAAAGGCAGGATACCAGAGGAGGAGGCCCCGGATCTGAGAGGGCCTTTTAGCGGCGCAGAGGGCGCTGACAAGGCCTCCCTGGCTCTCACCCAGCAAAAAGACCTTCTGCCTGTCGATTTCGGGAAGGACAGCTTCTGCTGCCTCTCCCAGGACCTTGTCCAGGATAAAGTCCAGATCTTCGACTTCCGTCAGGACGGACATGTCAGCCATGGAGCCCCCGCTCTCAGACTGGGAGGAGCCGCCCCGGAAATCAAAAAGGAGGCAGGCGATGCCCTCCTCTGCAATGGGACCGCCGTGGTGCTCCAGATCCTTCCAGGAGGCGCCAAGGCCGTGGGCTATGATGACAAGGGGAAAGGGGGCCTCCCTGTGCCCGGCCCCGGGCAGAAAGAGAATGCCCCGCAGAAGATCCCCGTTTTCCTTTCGAAATACCATTTCTTTTTTATATGTCTTCATACTTCCCTTTCATGCAGTTCTTCGCGTTTCCCTTTCATTTCCTGCATTCTCTGCATCTTTCTCCAGATTCTTTCCCTTCATCCTTATATTCCATTATAATGGTTGCAGGGCCATTTACTATATTTACGGGAAGGGAAAAGAATCATGCAGGATACAGACAGGACGATGGACAGGCACTATAAGGCCTTTATCAGCTACCGGCACAAGCCCCTGGACATGGAGTATGCCATAAAACTGCACAGACGGATCGAGCGCTATACGATTCCCTCGGATCTTCGAAAGGAGGGGGAAAAGAAGCTGGGACTGGTCTTCCGGGACCAGGACGAGCTGCCGATTTCCAACAATCTGACCCAGAACATCGTTAAGGCCCTGGACCATTCGGAATATCTGATCGTGGTCTGTTCCCCGGATACGCCCGGGTCTGAATGGGTGAGAAGGGAGATCGATTACTTTATACAGACCCATGACAGAGACCACGTCCTGGCCCTTCTGATCGACGGAACGCCGGAGGAATCCTTTCCTTCTCTTCTGACGGAGATCCGGGATGAAAAGGGGGATCTGACAGAGCGGATCGAGCCCCTGGCCGCAAACATTACGGCAAAGACCCCGGGAGGCAGAGAAAAGCTTTTCAAAACGGAGAGCCTGCGGATCCTGGCTTCCCTGATCGGCTGTCCCTACGACGCCCTCTACAGGCGGGAGCAGCGCTACAAGATGCAGCGCCTGGCCGCCGCCTCTGCCGCAGCGGCCCTGATCCTTTCGGCCTTTATCGGCGTCCTTCTGGACCGCAACGCCAAAATAGCGGAACAGCTTCGAAATACCAAGATTAATGAATCCGCGGCCCTGGCCGCCCTGTCTGAGAGCGACTTCCGGGAAGGAGACTACCGGCCCGCCCTGGAAAAGGCCCTGAACGCCCTGCCGGGAAGGGACCCGGGCAGGCCCTATTCTCCGGCTGCGGAATACGCCCTGGCAAAAGAGCTCTATCTCTACCACAGGGGCAACCAGATGCGCTATACCCAGTCCTTTGAGCAGGATACGGAAATCCTGAAGATGACCCTTTCGGCGGACGGAAAGCTTCTGGCGACGCTGGACCGCTACGGGCAGGTCCGGGTCAGCGACGCCGGAACAGGGAGTCTCCTCTGGGAGGTACAGACCGGCGCATACGTGAGCGGCCTTGCCTTTGTGGACGAAAGCAGGCTCCTTGTGAATACGTACGGGGCCAGAGTCTATGAAGCGGAAGGCGGAAGTCTCCTGTGGAAGGCGGAGGGCCTGGCCTATGGGTCCCTGGAAGGCAGAGAAGCGTGCCTTTTCCTGGACAGCCTGGACCAGGGAATCCGGATCCGGAAGGCGGACCTGAGGACGGGAGAGACCCTGGCGGAAATCACAGACCCAGCCGGAAATTATATAAAGCTGATCTCTGCAGAGCTTTCTCCCGACGGACGCTATGCAGCGGCCCTTTATGCCTCCGAGGAGGGAGACCGGGCAGAGCTGAGGCTCTATGATTTTCAGGACCAGAGCGCCCGGAAGGCCGGGGAATACCTGCGCTCCGGCGTAGAGATCACTTATACCCTGGATTTTAGCCCTTCCAATGCGCTGGTCCTCACAGCCTGCGGAGAGGATGATTTTCTGGAGGACCAGGCAGACTGGGACGGCTGCTTTATGGAGCTGCTGGATCCGGAGAAGGATTTTCTTCCCCGCTTTCATATAAGCCTGGATCCCGGGACGGCCATGCACAGCAACTATGGGATCCCCATCGGCGTGCAGGCGCCGGATTTTATTGGATTTGGCAGTGACAGGATCTTCCTGGCCCTGGGCAATCACCTTTCCGCCATCGGCCTTGACCAGGGGGAGACTTTATGGATGCGGGAGCTTCCGGGATTTGTCGAGGCGGCCGCTCTTTATGCCAATGATTCCATGGGTCTGGTCCTTTCCACCGGGGACGTGACGGTCTGTACGGGTGAGGGCACGCTGAGCCTGGATGTGAACGTCGGCGTATTCGGGTGCGGCTATGAGCTGTCCCAGGCGGCGGCCGGCGGCACAAGCTACAGGAGGACCTGCTTTGCCGTGGTCTCCAGGAAGAATCCCTACAGGGTCTCCGCCATCGGCTTCTGCGAAGGCAGGACCTATGCCCAGGGGGCCGATCTGGAGGAATTCCCCTTCCCCGGGGAGAATGGAAAGGGCGTCAGGCTCCTGGTCTCTCCCTCCGAAAGGTATCTGGCCGGGATTCAGGAGGCAGAAAGCGGCTACACCATTACCCTCCTGGATCTGACAGGGGAAAAGGAGCCTGCATCTTATACGCCCGGGAATATAAGATTCATCCAGATCTCGGGCAGCAGAAATTTTGTGACAGATGACGGGAAGGTGATCCTGGGAGGCTGGATCATAGATGTGGAAAAAAAGGAGGAGAGAGCGCTGACGGCGGATGGGAAAGCGCCGCAGTATTATTATGGCACGACAGACCTATCCTGCATTCTCCAGGAGGAAGGAAGTGTTCTGACAGGGGCGCTCACAGTAAAGGATGAGGGGGGCGCGGACCTGCTCCTGTGGAAGGACGGCAGGGAGGAGAAGACCCTCTCCCTCCTTCCGGAAAGTGCCGGCCGCCTCGACGAGGGCAGGCTCTGCGCTCTGTACCGGGACGCCTATGCCCTCTTATGGATCAAAGCCTCCCTGGAAGGCCCGGGGCAGTACCTGCTTGCCTCCCTGGAGGATGGGACCATCACCGAGATGCCCTGTCTGGATCCGGAAAAGGAAGAGACACTGGCCATGGCGGACCTGCATCCCTGGATGGCCCTGCAGAAGGAAGAGGGGGACCTGTCCCTGATCGATCTGGAAAGCAGATCTGAGATCTGCAGACTGGACAGTCCCCTGCCGGCGTCCGGGGTCGTGAAGCTCCTTTTTGCCAGGGAGGACCAGTGGCTTTTGGCCTTCACCAACAGCGGCGGCCTGGCTGTTTTTGACACAGAGGACGGGCACCTTCTGTATCAGAGGAAGACCCTGGAGGAAAATCTCCGCTTCGATTCCGACTCCCGATACAGTGTCTGCCTGGTGCCGGAACAGAACCGCCTTCTGATCCTGTATGACAACTGGTCCTATTCCGAATCGGTCGCTATTTCCCTGGATACGAATTCCTTTGAGATCAACGGGCTCTACAACGGCTTTGCAGCCTGCTTAAAGACCAGAGACCTGGCCCTGATCGTTCCTGCCTACGACAGGATCTATCAGTCCCCGCTTCTTTCCGTGGACAAGATCCAGGAAATGGGCGAGGTCCTTCTGGAAAAGGGCCTGCCCCCTGCAAAGTAAGGACGCGGCCTACCAGAGGTTTCTCTGCCGCAGGGTCTTCAGATACAGATCCGGATTGACATAGGCGACGGAATCCTTGTCGTCATTGCGCCGCAGGGCGACCCGGGGCTTTGCGATGGCGGTGGTGGCCCGCAGGACCAGGTCCGGCCGGAGGCAGGTGCTGCTGACAGGGACCTGGTTGATCAGGGCGTAGAGGGCATAATAGGCCATCTGGCCCAGGGCGTTCCGGTGCTGACGGACGGTGGTCAGAGGGGGGTCCAGGCGCTCTGCCATGGGCACATCGTCAAAGCCAATCACGCTGATATCCTCCGGCACGGCAAAGCCCTCCTTTTTACAGCATTCGATGACGCCGGAGGCAATCAGATCATTGCCGCAGAGGATGGCGGTGACGCCGGCGGAAAGAAAGCCCGGTACGTGATAGGGGGCCGCCTCCGCCACGAAATAGCCGTAGACGGCCAGCTGGGGATCGATGGCCAGCTTGTGGGCCGCCATGGCGTTCAGGTAGGCCAGCATCCGTTTGTCGGAGACCATGGAGCCGGCGGATCCGTCCAGAAAGGCGATCTTTTCATGGCCCAGGGCCGCCAGATGGCTGACGGCCATTTCTATGCCGGCGTCGGAGTCGGTGGCCAGGGTGCATACCTGGGGATTGGGCGCTGCGGAATTGTCCAGAAGGACGGTGGGGATCCGGGTCTCCTCCATCTGGGCAGACCAGGGGTCTTCCGGGGAGATGCCCATAAAAAAGGCCCCGCTGTACTGCTCCTGGAGCATGTAGGCGTCGTAGCTCTGCCTTCTCTGGAGATCCCTGGTCAGAGGAATCACACTGACGCCCCAGTTTTCCCGGAAGGAGGCCTTCCGAAAGCCCAGGACGATCTCATAGCCGAAATCGTCCGCATCTTCATAGTCCATATTTTCGATAAAGACAGCGATCCGTCTCCGGTCCTGTCTTTTTGCTTTTCTGTTCTGATATCCCATCTCCACGGCCGTGTCCAGGATGGTCTGACGGAGAGAATCGCTGATATCCTGGCCGCCGTTGAGTCCCTTTGAAACGGTGGAAAGGGAAATGCCCAGCCGGTCGGCGATGTCTTTCATGGTAGCCATATAAGAATCCTTTCCTGAAAGCTGTCATCATGCGCTTACAGCTTCATAGTAGCCCAAAGTTTCGAAAAAAGCAAGGAAGGAGAGATATGATTACGAAAGTATACGAAATTTGAACAGGGATTTTCTTTGGAAAAAGAATAAAAAATCGGATGTTGACAGGTAATAGCTTTTATTGTATGCTCTTGTCTAAAGGAGAGCGAAAGTTTACGAAAGAAAACTTTCGAAAGCAGGGAGGTCAACCGATTGCGCAAAATGACCAAAAGGACAGGTATCTTTTCGGTAATTATGCAGATTGACGGTCCGCCCGGAAAAGTGTAAAGTTAGCATGTGAGCAACCGGTTGCACACTCTGAAAGGAAGGGGCAGCCACCACAAAAAAACAAGGAGGAATTTATGAAAAAGAAAATCGTTTCTATTATGATGACCGGTATTCTGGCAGCAGGAATGCTGGCAGGCTGCGGCGGCTCCAAGCCCGCAGATTCTTCTGCCCAGCCCGCCGCTGAACCCGCAGCAGAGGGAGAAGCCGCTGGGGAAGCAGAGGCAGTCGACTACGGCTCGGGCGAGATCAAGATCTGGGTCGCAGAGAACGTCGTGGACTTTACCAAGGAGCAGTGTGATGCTTTCTTTGCAGAGCATGCCGATATGGCAGGCTATACCGTTACCGTCGAGCCCGTCGGTGAAGGCGATGCAGCCGGCAACGTGATCACAGACGTCGAAGGCGGCGCCGATATTTACGGCTTTGCCCAGGACCAGCTGGCCAGACTGGTTGCAGCCGGCGCCCTGACCCCCATTGCAGGAGATGAGCAGACCCTGATTTCCGGCTGGAATGATGCGGCTTCCATCAATTCTGCCACCGTGGGCGGCACCCTCTATGCATATCCTCTTACCTCTGACAACGGCTATTTCCTTTACTATGACAAGTCCGTTGTGACAGATCCCACTTCCCTGGAGGCCATCATTGCTGACTGCGAAGCAGCAGGCAAGGGCTTCTACATGGAGATCAACTCCGGCTGGTATCAGACCGCTTTCTTCTTCGGAGCCGGTGCTGACCTGACCTATGAGACCGATGATGCCGGCAACTTCACAGCCTGCAACGCCGGTTATGCCACCGAAGAGGGCGTAGCAGCCATGAAGGCCATGATCAATCTGCACAAGTCCAAAGCCTTCAACAACGGTTCCTCCATTTCCAACGCCGCAAACTGTGCAGCCATCGTAGACGGCACATGGGATTCCGGCGCAGCCAAGGATCTGTTCGGCGAAAACTATGCATGCGCAAAGCTTCCTGAATTCACAGTAGACGGCACAACCTACCAGATGAGCGGCTTCGGCGGATTCAAGCTCATGGGCGTAAAGCCTCAGACAGATGCCGGCAAGCTCCAGGTCTGCAAGGCTCTGGCCCAGTACCTCTCCAGCGAAGCAGTCCAGATCGCCCGCTACAATGCAGTAGGCTGGGGCCCTTCCAACCTGAACGCACAGCAGGATGAGGCTGTTAAGGCAGACGAAGCTCTGACAGCTCTGAGCGAACAGCTGCAGTACACCATCCCTCAGGGACAGTATCCCGGCGACTACTGGACACTGGCAACCTCTCTGGGTGACTCCATCATTTCCGGTGACTATGACAATGCAGACGACGCAGCTCTGATGGCAGCCCTTCAGGACTTCCAGGCAACCTGCGAAGGCTATGCAAAATAATATGAATTCTTAGAATTCTCTACGGGCAGGGCGTCTCGCGGGATGTCCTGCCCGTATTGTCTGCGCGATAAAGCCGCCAGGTGGCCGCCGTGCCTGCACGGAGGAAATTTGACGGTCAGAAACACATATAAAACAAGGGATTCAAAGAATTAGTGGGAGTAATAATTTCATGGGTGAAAAAAAGACTATAGGCAGACAGATCGCGGAAGCCTTCGGATGGCTTGGCGCGGATCTAAAGGATATCGGAACCACCTTTGCACAGGGGGATTTCAGGACAAGGATATCCTATCTTATCATGGGCTTTGGTCAGATCCTGCGGGGGCAGTTCGTACGCGGTATCGCCATGCTGGCCTCTCAGGGCCTTCTTCTTTACTTTATTTTCGGCTTCGGCATGCAGTATCTGAAGGACATCACTACGCTGGGAACCTCCGGCAGGGGCTTCAACCCGGACGGTACGGTCTCCTACGGGGACAACTCCTTCTTTATCCTCCTTTACAGCCTTCTGACGATCTTCGCCATTGCGGCCCTGATCCTGCTCTGGAGGATCAACCTTTACCACAACAGGGATGCCCAGCGCCTTCTGGCCGCCGGCAAGAAGCTTCCTTCCAACAGGCAGGATCTTCATTCCCTTCTGGACCACAACTTCGACAAGACCCTGCTGGCGCTTCCCTGCCTGGGCATCTTCGTCTTCACAGTCCTGCCGATCATCTTCATGATCTGTGTGGCCTTTACCAACTATGACTACAACCATCAGCCCCCCTCACAGCTCTTTACCTGGGTGGGCCTGGAAAACTTTAAGAACCTCTTCTCCATGGGCGGAGACGGCTATGGTTCCACCTTCTTCACCGTCCTGGGCTGGACCCTGATCTGGTCCTTCTTTGCCACCTTCCTCAACTATTTCCTGGGCATGGCGGTGGCGATCCTGATCAACCAGAAGGGCATTAAGTTCAAAAAGCTCTGGAGGACCATCCTGGTCATGACCATCGCGGTTCCCCAGTTCGTATCCCTTCTGTATGTGGGCAAGATGTTCGCAGCGGACGGCCTGGTCAATTCCTACCTGATCAAGTGGGGCTTTATCACCAGGGCCATTCCCTTCTGGACCAATCCCCTTTACGCCAGGATCCTGATCATTGTGATCAACCTCTGGGTAGGCATTCCCTATATCATGCTGATCGCCACGGGCCTTTTGATGAACATCCCCGAAGACCTCTACGAGAGCGCCAAGATCGACGGCGCCAATCCCTTCCAGATGTTCTTCTCCATCACCCTGCCCTACATGCTCTTTGTTACAGGTCCCTTCCTGCTGACCCAGTTCATAGGAAACCTGAACAACTTCAACGTCATCTACCTGCTGACCCAGGGCAAGCCCCAGTCCATGAGTCTCAAGGGCGGCGCCGGCTATACGGACCTTCTGGTCACATGGCTCTATAAGATGACAGTCAATGACACGGATTATAAGACGGCTGCCGTTATCGGTATCATGGTCTTCGTGGTCACAGCGGTGATCTCCCTGATCGTCTACAACGTGCTGCCGTCCGTCAAGGATGAGGAGGGCTTCCAGTAATGACAAAAAAGAAAAGAATCGGACTTACCATTTCCTATATCGTGCTGATCCTGATCAGCATCATCTGGCTTTTCCCCTTCTTCTGCCTGGTCCTGCAGAGCTTCCGCTCCTATCAGACAGAGTTCGGCGGTATGGTCAATTACCTTGTGCCGAAGCAGTTTTCCCTGGATTCCTATAAGTTCCTCTTTACAGAGGGCTCCCAGTTCACCAGATGGTATGCCAACACCTTTGTGATCGCCTGCGTGGTTTCGGTCCTCCAGACCGTGGTGGTCATCTGCGTATCCTACGCCCTGTCCAGAATGCGTTTTGCGGGCAGAAAACTGCTGATGAACATCTGGCTGGTCCTGGGCATGTTCCCGGGCTTTCTGACTATGATCTGCCTGTATTTCCTGCTCAAGCAGATGGGCCTTACCCAGGACGGCGCAGTTCCCGGTCTGATCCTGATCTATGTGGCTTCCTCCGGTATGGGCTACTATGTCTGCAAGGGCTATTTTGACACCATGCCCAAGGCCCTGGACGAGGCGGCCAGGATCGACGGCGCCAGCCGCTTCCAGATCCTTTATCAGATGATCATTCCCCTTTCCAAGCCCATCATCATCTATACCATGCTGGTATCCTTCATGGCTCCCTGGTGCGACTTCGTATTCGCATCCTATGTGGCCTTCGGCAAGAGCGATTCCTACAACGTGGCCGTTGCCCTGCAGAGATGGGTATGGACCAATGACTACCAGGGCTACTTTACCAGGTTCTGCGCAGGCGGCATCCTGGTCGCTGTACCCGTAACGCTGCTCTTTATGTTCCTGCAGAAATACTATGTGGAAGGCGTTACCGGCGGCGCTGTCAAGGGCTGATCGGACCGGCGGAAACCTCCTTGCAGGGGAAAGAGAGGAATGCTATGGCCTCCAATATTACGATCGATGATATAGCGGATGCGCTGGGCGTTTCCAAGACCACAGTATCCCGGGCCATTTCCGGCAAGGGGAGGATCTCGGAGGCTACCAGAGAGAAGGTCAGGGCCTATATCGAAGAACACAACTACAGACCCAACATCTATGCCAGGGGCCTGGCCCAGAGCCGGACCTACAACATCGGCGTGGTCCTGCCGGGAGAATACGGGGTGGTGGACCTGCCCTTCTTCCAGGAGTGCCTTGCCGGCATGACCCGGGTGACGGCCCCGGCCGGCATCGATGTCATGGTGACCATCATGGAGGATGGGGATATCACTAATCTTCAGCGGATCGTCGAGCATCACAAGGTGGACGGGATCATCCTGACCCGGACCATGATCGAGGACAGGGCGGCAGCCTATCTGCAGGAGACCGGTTTTCCCTTTGTTTCCATCGGAACCAGCGATGACCCGGACAGGATCTGCATAGACCAGGACAACCTGGGCGGCTGCCTGGAGCTGACGGAGAAGCTCCTTGGCGCAGGCCTGCACCGCCTTGCCCTGATCGGAGGGAATGAATCCCATGTCATTACAAGGACCCGGCGCAGGGCCTTTGAAAAGGCCCATGAAAAGCTGGGCCTTCAGCCGGATCCCGATCTGATCTACATGAACGTGCTGGACCCTGCCCGGGTGGACTGGGCCGTCAGGCGGATCATGGACCAGCAGGCAGACTGCATCGTCTGCATGAGCGACAGACTGGCAGGCAACATTCTGATGCGCTGCAGTTCTCTGGAGATCAGGATTCCGGAGGACATCCGCATCGCTTCCTACTATGACAGTTCCCTTCTGGAGAACGCAGTCCCCCGGGTCAGCTCGGTGGGCTTTAATGAGAGACAGCTGGGGGCGGAAGCAGCCAGGCTCCTGCTTCGAAGGGTCGAAGGAGAGCCGGTGGAGAGCCGGATCCTCAGCAATTACAGGATTTATATCAGGCAGAGCACACAGCTGGCGGAAGATTGCCGCAGCAGTTAATGGATGGCTCTGGGAGAAATATGAGAATAACAGCAGATACAAAACTGAACTTTAACAACAGATATCTTACTGTGGACGGCCGGCCCTGGTTTCCCCTCATGGGCGAGATCCACTACAGCAGAGTGCCCGCTTCCTGCTGGGAGAGGGAGCTTTGCCGGATGAAGGCGGGCGGAATCGACATCGTATCCGCCTATACCATCTGGATCCACCACGAGGAGGAGCGGGGGACCTGGGACTTTACGGGCGTAAGAGACCTGCGCCGCTTTGTAAAGACCGTGGGAGAATGCGGCCTGCATATGTTCCTGCGGATCGGCCCCTGGGCCCATGGCGAAGTCAGGAACGGAGGCTTTCCTGACTGGCTCATGGATCTGGAAGGGGAAGGAAAGCTCAGGACCAGGACCAACGACCCTGCCTATATGGAGCTCGTCAGGACCTTCTACGAGAGGATCTTCCGGGAGGTGGAGGGCCTCTTTGTCAAAGACGGCGGCCCCATCATCGGCGTCCAGATCGAAAATGAATACGGACACTGCGGCGGCCTTGGCGGAGAAGAGGGCGAGAAGCATATGCGGGCCCTCCTGGCCATGGCGAAGGAGATCGGCTTTGACGTTCCCCTCTATACGGCCACCGGCTGGGGCGGCGCAGTCACCGGCGGCATGCTGCCGGTCATGGGCGGCTACTGTGAAGCCCCCTGGGACCAGCGCCTTGGCGAAATTGAACCCAGCGGCAACTATATCTTTACCAGAGAGCGCAACGACCACGCCATCGGTTCGGACCATGGAATCGGGGAAGGGATCACCTTTGACATGGACCAGTTCCCCTATCTGACAGCCGAGCTGGGAGGCGGCCTTCAGGTCACCAGACACAGACGGCCTGTGGCCACCGGCAGGGATACGGAGGCCATGAGCCTGACCAAGCTGGGCAGCGGCTGCAACCTTCTGGGCTATTACATGTATCACGGAGGCACCAATCCGGAAGGCAAAAAGACCACCCTGCAGGAGAGCAGAGAAACAGGCTATCCCAATGACCTGCCGGTCCTGTCCTATGATTTCAACGCGCCCATCCGGGAATACGGCCAGCTGACGGACACCTATCGGAGGATTCGCCGTCTGTCTCTGTTTCTGAAGGATTTCGGGGAGGATCTGTGCGGCATGGACTATATTCCCCAGGAGGGAAATCCCGCGAAGCCTGAGGATCTGACCAGTCTGCGCTGCGCTGTCCGCGCCTCTGACAGGGGAGGATATCTCTTTGTTTCCGATTACCAGAGACGCCGCCAGATGGCGGACCACCCGGATACCCCTCTGAGAGCCTTTGACAAAGAGGGAAGGCTTTTGGCGGACTTTGGCAGGGAGGATGTCAAAGACGGGGATATTTTCTTCTATCCCTTCGACATGCCCCTGTCCGACGGAAATCTTCTGAAGACCGCCAACGCCGTGCCCCTCTGCATCCTGAGAAGCGCCGGAGAGGACCTGTATGTGTTCTATGCCAGGGAAGGCATAGATCCTGACAGGGTCCTGTATCAGATCGAAGCCGGGATCCCCAGGAGACGGCGGGCGTCGGCTCTGACGCTGACGGCGGATCAGGCCCTTCACGCAGTCAAGGTCACTCTGGAGGGCAGGGACCACCTGCTTGTTTCCGAGGATGACATTGTGGAAAAGGCGGACGGATCTCTGGCCATGGTCTGCAGGATCCGGGAAGAAAGAAAGCCCTGTCTGCGGGCCAATCCTTCCCTGAAGAGCGTTCCTCAGGGATTTGAAAGGGTCTTCGAAGCAGAGGATTGCTCCTATGCCGACTACAGGGCCCTGCAGGCGTGTGTAAATCCCGTCCGGGCCTTCCTGTCCGAAATGACGGAACCGGATCTGGCCAGGGACCTGACAGGACACATCCATGCAGAGGGTCTGGAGGGCTGCAGCGAAGCCCTGCTGGTCCTTTCCTATGAAGGAGAGTCTGCCGAGCTGACCCAGGAGGAGAAGAAAATCCGCGGGGACGGCAGAGCAGCGGATTCCTTCTACACAGGCCAGGACTGGGAGATCGGTCTTTCCGGCTTTGCCAGGGACGGGGAGGCGGATTTTACCCTGACCGTCCATCCCCTTCTGGAGGGCGATAGCGTCTTCCTGGAAAAATGGCCTTCCATGCAGAATGGATGCGCCTGCCGCGTAAACGGCTGCCATACGGAGGCGGTCTTCGAACTGCCCGTCGGGCTTAGCTAAGACAAAGAATCAGGAGGTGGACCCTTGAAGCTTCCCTTTACAGACAGGCAGGGCCAAAGGCGAGGGGCCCTGGCCAGGGCAGGCGCTCTCTGCCTTGCCCTGCTTCTTACTGCAGGCTGCGGGAAGACCGGGACAGGGCCGGCGTCTTCCGCGCCCCTGTCCCAGATGGAAAAGGTGAACGGGGCCCTTTCCCCCGCCTATCCAAAAGACGATTACAGGACCTCCTATGAGGTCTTTGTATATTCCTTTGCAGATTCGGACGGAGACGGGATCGGAGACCTGAAGGGACTGACCGATGCCCTGGACTATATCGGGGACGGGGATCCGAAGACGTCGGATGATCTGGACTGCTCCCAGATCTGGATCACCCCGGTCTTTCCCTCTCCCACCTATCACAAGTATGACGCGGCGGACTATATGGACATTGATCCTGCCTTCGGGAGCCTTTCGGACTTTGACAGTCTGATCAGCGCCTGTCATGAGAGGGGAATCCGGCTGATCATGGATCTGGCCATAAACCACACCTCCGTGGATCATCCCTGGTTCAGGGAGGCGGCGGCTTATCTCAAGGCCCTTCCTGCCGGGCAGGACCCGGTCTATGAGGCATGTCCCTACGTCTGGTATTACAACTTTACCAGGGAGCCCTATGAGGGCTGCGCTGCCCTTGCGGGAACAGACTGGTATTATGAGGCCCGCTTCTGGGAGGGCATGCCGGATCTCAATCTGTCCACCCCTGCCGTAAAAGAGGAGCTCGCCAGTGTCATGCGCTTCTGGCTGGAAAGGGGCGTGGACGGCTTCCGCCTGGATGCCCTGACCAGCTACTATACCGACAACATCGACGGCAGCATAGATTTCCTGACCTGGCTGGTGGATACGGTAAAGGGCATAAAGGCCGAAGCCACCCTGGTGGGAGAGTGCTGGGCCGCCCAGGATCTCTATGCCCGCTACTATGACAGCGGAATCGATTCCCTTTTTGATTTTGCCTTTTCCGGCGCGGACGGACTGATCGCAGGCGTTGTCAAGGGGAGCCGGAAGGCCTCTGCCTTCGGCAGGGCCCTGGAGGAAGAGGAAGCCCTCTATGCCTCCCATAATCCCGCCTTTGTGAACGCGCCCTTCTATACCAACCATGACATGGCAAGGTCCGCAGGCTACTACGCCTACGACGACGGAGCAAGGACCAAGCTCTCCGGCGCCCTCAACCTTCTGATGACCGGCAATGCCTTCATCTACTACGGGGAGGAGCTGGGCATGAAGGGATCCGGAAAGGACGAGAACAAGAGGGCCCCCATGTACTGGGTGACAAAAGGGGAGGAAGCTGCCGGATCGAAGGAGGAAGGCATCTTTTCTGAGCGCATGACGGCGGGCCCGCCGGACATGGATCAGGTCGAGATGAAGTTCGAGGGCTTTGACAGGCAGAAGGAGGATCCTTATTCCATCTTTCACTATTACAGGAACGCTATTCTCCTGCGGAACGCCTTCCCGGTCATCGCCCGGGGAAGGACCGGCGTGGTAGACGAGATGACGGGAGACGGCACCTGCGCCTTTTTAAGGACCGCAGAGGGCCTGGAGAGCGTTCTCATTGTGATCAACAGCACGGAGGAGGCGCAGACCCTTTCCCTCTCAGGGGAGGGAGCGGGCTTTGAAAACCTCTCCGGCGTCCTTACCGTATCCGAAGAGGAGGTCCGCCTGGAGGACGGGCAGCTGATTCTGCCCCCCTTTGGCATAGCCCTGCTGACCAGGAAAGACGCATAATGCAGAGACCGGAAGCCGTTGAAAGGCTGCCGGTCTTTTTTTTGGCGGGAATTCTGCGGCAGATGGACGCTTTGCACAGGTTTTTTACTCCCTGCAGCTTTCCAAAGGGCGCTATTTTGTAAAATTGCCGGAAGAGGGAGGAGACGGGCAGCTTTCATGGCTGTTTTTTCATCGCAAAAACAGTCTATATTGTGTAAATTGTTTAGGGGTCTTTCCAAATGGTTGCAATCTTGGGCTTGTTAAATTATTATTAAGTAAGTGCGTTATGATGAAAGGTAAGAGTCAGATGCAGATTCAGGAAGCAGTAAAAAAAGAGACCATGCGAATTGCAGCCGGAACAGCCGTTGGAGTCATTTTGATGTTCGCGGTTTTTTTTGGACTGCATTTTTTTATGCCTGAGACGGTCCCTTTTGACTATAAGGTCATTCTGGGAGGCATCGGCGGAGGCCTCGTGGCCGTTTTGAATTTCTTCATGATGAGTATGATGGTCCAGAAGGTCACCTCCATCGAGGACAGGGAGAGCGAGATCGGCCAGAAGCTGGCCTACTCCACCGTCCAGGCCAGCTTCCGGACCCGGATGCTGCTGCAGATCCTCTGGATCATAGCGGCCCTGGTGGCGCCCTGCTTCAACGGAGCGGCAGGCATCATTCCCCTGCTGATCCCCAGCGCCTTCATCAAATTACTGAGTATATTTGGTTTTGTTAAAACATAATCAACATATAGGCAACTGTTGGAATAAGAGGGAAAGGAGAGAAACAGAGTATGGATTTTGACATTTCGGGTGCGAGGATATTTTTCCGCATTCCGACAGGCATTCCCATCCTGGGAGATATCCTGATCTCCGAGACCCTGGTCGTTACCTGGATCGTTATGGCCCTGATCACAGGACTGTGCATCTGGCTGACCAGAGATCTGAAGGTCGAGAAGGTCTCGAAAAAACAGGCGGTTGCAGAGTGGCTGGTCGAGCTGGCCGAGAACTTTGTGCGCAACAATACGGGCGGAACCAGATTTGACAGACTGATTCCTTTCGTAGCGGCCCTGTTCGCCACCAGCGTGATTTCCAACCTGATCAGCCTGATCGGCCTTCGAAGCCCGACGGCGGATCTGTCCACAGAAGCAGCCTGGGCGGTCGTGGTCTTTATCATGATCACATCCGAAAAAATCAAGGCCGGCGGTCTTCTGGGCTATATGAAGGGATTCACGGAACCGATCCCGGTGATGACCCCCTTCAACATCCTGTCCGAGCTGGCTACCCCGGTTTCTATGGCCTGCCGTCATTTCGGCAACATTCTGTCCGGTGTTGTTATCAATGGCCTGATCTATGCAGCCCTTGCAGCTGCATCCGGCGCCCTGCTGGGGCTTCTGCCCGGTGCAGTCGGTGACTTCCTGTCAAATATTCCGATCCTGGATGTGGGTATTCCCGCCATCCTTTCGGTCTACTTTGACTGGTTCTCCGGCGTTATGCAGGCGTTCATCTTTTCCATGCTGACCGTCATGTACATCGCCAATGCGGCGGAAGGCTGAGGCAGCGGAAGTATTTAAAATTTCATAGGGAAATCAATTTGTAAAATCTATTTCAGGAGGAAATAAAAATGACAGATTTTCAGTTACTCGCCCGTGGTATTGCACTTGCAGGTTGTGGTATTGGCGCCGGCTGCGCTCTGATCGCAGGCGTAGGCCCTGGTATCGGTGAAGGCAACGCCGTTGCAAAGGCTCTGGAAGCAATCGGCCGTCAGCCCGAGTGCAAGGGTGACGTACAGTCCACCATGCTTCTTGGCTGCGCTATCGCCGAGACAACCGGTATCTACGGTTTCGTTACCGGTCTTCTTCTGATCTTCGTTGCTCCCGGCATGTTCATGGGTTATCTTGGCTGATCTTCTGAGGACATAGCAGAACAGACAATCCCATACAGGAGGAGTATTAATGGAGAATCAAGCATTAGTAACCATAATTCCGTGGACTTTTATTGCTCAGATTCTGAACCTGTTTATCCAGATGTACCTGGTAAAACGTTTCCTGTTCAAGCCCATCAAGGAGATCCTTGCCAAGCGCCAGGCTCTTTCCGATGAGCAGCTTGAAAACGCAAGAGCATCCCGTGCCGAGGCTGACGCGCTGAAAGAGCAGTATGAAAACAGCATGGCAGAGGCAAAGGCCCAGGCCAATGAGATCATCACCACCGCCACCAGAACGGCTGAGCAGAAGAGTGATGAGATCCTGCAGGATGCCGCCAGGAAAGCGGCAGCCGCCAAGGTCAAGGCCGAATCGGAGATCGCCCAGGAACGTAAGAAAGCAGTCAATGAGCTCAAAAATGAGATCGGCGGCATTGCAGTCGATCTGGCCGGCAAGGTCATTGAGCGTGAGATCAGCGAAGCGGATCACAGAAAGCTGATCGATGAGTTTATCGAGAATGTAGGTGAGGCATCATGACGAAAACCGCCGAACTCTACGGAGGCAGCCTGTACGATCTGGCTGTCGAAGAGAACAATGCTGCGGCCATGATGGATGAGCTGAACGGCATCCAGGAGATCTTTAAGGAGAACCCGGATTATATGCGGCTCTTATCCGAGCCCTCCATCGCCAAGGCCGAAAGACTTTCTCTGATCGATCAGGCATTTGACGGACAGGTCCATCCGTATGTAAACAACTTCATGAAAGTCCTGTGCAAAGAAGGACTGATCCGTGAGCTTTACGGCTGCATTGCACAGTTCAGAAATCGTTTTTACAAGGATCAGAATATTGCGGAGGCGACTGTGACCAGCGCTGTTCCGCTGAGTGAAAAACAGATCTCCGCTCTCCAGGCAAAGCTTGAGAAACTGAGCGGAAAGACAATTCTTCTGCAGCAGAAGGTCGATGCAGGCGTCATCGGCGGTCTTCGCGTGGAGGTGGACGGCAAGCAGCTCGACGGCACCGTTGAGAACCGGATCTCCACCGTACGCAGAAAAGTCACTGAAATAATCTTATAAAAGAGGACGGATGCAATTATGCAATTAAAACCTGAAGAAATATCCAAGGTCATCCGGAGCCAGATCAAATACTATCAGAACGCCATTGAGCAGACCGAGACCGGTACAGTCCTGACTGTCGGTGACGGTATTGCCAGGGCCAGCGGCCTGACCGGCTGCATGTCCGGTGAGCTTCTGGAGTTTGAGGACGGCACCTTCGGCATGGCTCAGAACCTGGAAGAAAACAGTGTTTCTATCGTCCTTTTCGGCACAGACCAGAACATCAGTGAGGGCCAGACCATCAAGCGTACCGGCCGCGTTGTTTCTGTTCCTGTCGGAGAGGCTATGATTGGCCGCGTTGTCAACGCAATCGGCCAGCCCATCGACGGCGCAGGCCCGATCGAAACGACCGAGTTCCGCCCCGTTGAGAACATCGCACCCGGCATCATCGCCCGTCAGCCCGTTAAGGAGCCCCTGCAGACCGGTATCAAGGCGATCGACTCCATGATCCCGATCGGAAGAGGCCAGCGTGAGCTGATCATCGGCGACCGTCAGACCGGCAAGACCACCATCGCCATCGATACCATCCTCAACCAGAAGGGCAAGGATGTTATCTGTATTTATGTGGCGATCGGTCAGAAGCGTTCCACTGTTGCCAATATCACAGCCCAGCTCCAGGAGGGCGGCGCCATGGATTACTCCATCGTGGTCGCAGCAACGGCTTCCGAGCCCAGCCCCCTGCAGTTCATCGCACCCTATTCCGGATGCGCCATGGGCGAGTATTTCATGAATAAGGGACAGCATGTCCTGATCATTTATGATGATCTTTCCAAGCATGCGGTCGCTTACCGTGCCCTGTCTCTGCTGATTCGCAGACCTCCGGGACGTGAAGCCTTCCCCGGCGACGTTTTCTACCTGCACAGCCGTCTTCTGGAGCGTGCTGCCAAGCTTTCCGACGCCAACGGCGGCGGTTCCCTGACAGCTCTGCCCATCATCGAGACCCAGGCAGGCGACGTATCCGCCTATATCCCGACCAACGTCATTTCCATTACCGATGGTCAGATCTTCCTGGAGACCGAACTGTTCCACTCCGGCATCATGCCGGCCATCAACCCCGGTATCTCCGTATCCCGTGTCGGCGGCAACGCCCAGATCAAGGCTATGAAGAAGGTCGCCGGCCGTCTGAAGCTGGTCTATTCCCAGTACAGAGAGCTGGCCAGCTTTGCCCAGTTCGGCTCCGATCTGGATCAGGATACCAAGACCCGTCTGGCACAGGGCGAACGAATCGTGGAAGTTCTCAAGCAGAACCGGTCCACCCCCATTCCTGTCGAAAAGCAGGTCGCCATCATCTATTCGGTCATCAATGACATCCTTGCCGAGATCGCGGTAACGGATATCGCCGAATTTGAAAAGGGCCTCTTTAAGTTCCTGGATACCGATCCCAAGGGCGCGTCAGCCATGGAAGCCATCCGTACCACAGGCGCTTTAAGCGATGAGACTGAGGCGAACCTCAGGGCCGCTCTGGAGGACTATAAGGGGATTTTCCTGAAGACAAAGTAAAGGCAGTTTAGGAGGAATACGCATGGCTGCTTCAAATATGAAAGCTGTCAAGCTCCGGATGCGAAGCATCGAATCCACGATGCAGATCACCAGAGCCATGCAGCTGGTTGCTGCTTCCAAGCTGCGTAAGGCCAAAGAACGTGCCGATGCTACCCGTCCGACGTTTAAAGTCCTTCATGATACACTGGTGGATATCGCGGTAGGCAACACGGATTTTGAATCTCCCTATACGGATGCCAATGCCAACGAGAAATGGCTCTATGTCGTCATTGCCGGCGACAGAGGCATGGCCGGCGGCTACAACGCCAACATCTTTCGAAAGATGGCGGAGCTGACCGAAGGCAAGAAATTCGATGTACTGCCGCTGGGCAAAAAAGCGGTTGAATACTACAGACACAGAGAAGCGAACATTGTTACCGAAGCCTTTGCAGAGGTGGCAAATATCAACATGGGAGACTGCCTTTCCATCGCAGACATTATCTGCGATGCCTACAAAAAGGGCGAGTACGGCCATATCGCCGTCTGCTACACGGGCTTTATTTCCATGCTGACCCAGAGACCTTCTTCCTCCGCCCTTCTTCCCCTTTCCGATTTCTGGAATAAGGTCGAGCAGGTGGTGGAGGCAGAGCCCGTCAGGAACCTGATCCTGTATGAGCCCACCTCGGAAGAGGTCTTTGACGCGATCGTGCCTCAGTATCTGGCAGCCCTGGTCTATACGGCCAAGAACGAATCCGTTGCCAGTGAGCTGGCCGCCAGAAGAACGGCTATGGATGCCGCGACCAAGAACGCCGGCGAGATGCTTGACAACTTAAGCCTGTACTACAACCGTGCACGTCAGGCAAGCATTACGCAGGAAATTACGGAAATTGTTGCCGGTGCGGAAGGAACCTGATCAGGCCTTGGCCGATGAGAAACGGGTTTCTTTCATACCGAAGTTTAAGATATGTCATCCCGGCATACTATTTTGGAGAGAAACATGAGTGATAAACATATTGGTAAGGTGGTGCAGGTAACCGGACCTGTACTGGACATCCGATTCCAGGAAGGCGAGCTTCCGGCTCTGCTCAATGCAATCGAGATCGACGTCCAGGGACGTCGTCTGGTCGCAGAGGCAGCGCAGCAGATCGGTGATGATGTTGTCCGCTGCATCGCTATGAGTTCCACCGATGGTGTTGTAAGAGGATCTGACGCGGTCGACACCGGCAGCCCCATTACCGTTCCCGTCGGTGAGGAATGCCTTGGCCGTGTCTTCAATCTGCTGGGCGAGCCCGTCGACGAGCTTCCCGCTCCTCAGACAAAGGAACGCTGGTCCATCCATCGTCCCGCTCCGTCCTATGAAGATCAGACACCGGCAACAGAAATCCTGGAAACAGGCATCAAGGTCGTTGACCTGATCTGCCCTTACGCCAAGGGCGGTAAGATCGGTCTGTTCGGCGGCGCAGGCGTCGGCAAGACAGTCCTGATCATGGAACTGATCCACAACATCGCAACAGCCCACGGCGGTCTGTCCGTTTTCACAGGCGTTGGCGAGCGTACCCGTGAAGGAAACGACCTTTACGGTGAAATGAAGGAATCCGGCGTTATCGACAAGACCGCTCTGGTCTATGGTCAGATGAACGAGCCTCCGGGAGCCCGTATGAGAGTCGGCCTGTCCGGCCTGACCATGGCGGAATATTTCCGTGATGTCAAGAACCAGGACGTGCTGCTTTTCATCGACAACATCTTCCGTTTCACCCAGGCTGGTTCCGAGGTTTCCGCGCTCCTTGGCCGTATGCCTTCGGCCGTCGGTTATCAGCCTACCCTGGCTACCGAGATGGGTGCGCTGCAGGAGAGAATCACTTCCACCAAGAAGGGTTCCATCACCTCCGTACAGGCAGTCTACGTCCCTGCGGACGACCTGACTGACCCTGCTCCCGCAACGACCTTCTCTCACCTGGACGCTACCACCGTTCTGAGCCGTGATATCGCCAACCAGGGTATTTATCCCGCAGTGGATCCGCTGGATTCCACCAGCCGTATCCTTTCCCCTGATGTAGTCGGTCAGGAGCACTATGACGTTGCCCGTGCCGTACAGCGTATTCTGCAGAGATACAAAGAGCTGCAGGATATCATCGCCATCATGGGTATGGACGAACTGTCAGAAGATGACAAGCTGACCGTTGCAAGAGCCCGTAAGGCCCAGCGTTTCCTGTCCCAGTCCTTCTCCGTTGCGGAGCAGTTCACGGGCATGGCAGGCCAGTACGTGCCGCTGAAGGAGACCATCCGCGGTTTCCGTATGCTGCTGAACGGCGAATGCGACGACATCCCCGAGAGTGCCTTCCTCTTCGCCGGCACGATCGATGATGTATTCAAAAAGGCCGGCAAATAAGAAGGAGGTGTAGCTATGGCAACCTTCCATCTGCAGATTGTTGACCTTGACGGACTCGTTTTTGACGGGCAGGCCCAGCAGGTCTCCTGCCGCACGATCCATGGCGATCTGGCCATTCTGGCCCACCACATCAATTACTGCACCGCCATTGCGGTAGGTAAGGCAGCCGTTGTTCTGGAGGATGGCTCCAGGCGTGAGGCAGCCTGCGTAGGCGGCATGCTGACAATGATAGACGGCGAATGCAGACTCATTGCCAATACCTGGGAATGGACAGAGGAGATCGATCTGGAACGTGCCAGAAAGGCAAAGGAAAGGGCGCTGGCCAGACTGGAAGATCCGAATCTGAAAGAAAAGACCAGAGAGGCAGCGGCCCTCAAGCTCAAGAGAGCGGAGCTTCGTATCAGCCTCGCTGAAAAGAAATAAGGATTCTGTAATCAGATGCTCCTCTTCGGACAGACAATGCCGAAGGGGAGCATTTTTTTAGGGGACCATTTTCAGGTCTGGTGGGGGCCTTTTCACATGTTCTTCCCGCCCTGTCGCTGTCATTTTGCAGGTAAGACGGGATGAAGGAAATCTCCTGCAGAAGAGGGGCCGTGGACAGTGCCGATCAGGAAGTGTGTATTCTTGTGCATTTTTTGAGAGTAAGGGGAGGATGTATGGGCGGAAGATTGTGAAAAAATAAGAGTTGTGTGAATAAGTGGGAGCGGTTACAATGTTTTTCGTAAAGTGAAGGAACACTGATTCAGAATTTTTATATCAGGAGGAATCAATGACAGAGAGAAGACCCGATAACATGGAAAGAATCACGACACCCGCTCTGGCGCAGGCTTTTATTGACGAGCAGATCAAAGAGCTTCGCGAGCAGATCGGAGACAACAAGGTACTGCTGGCGCTGTCCGGAGGCGTTGATTCCTCTGTAGTCGCTGCACTGCTGATCAAGGCAGTCGGCAAGCAGCTGATTTCCGTACACGTAAACCACGGCCTCCTCAGAAAGGGAGAGCCCGAGCAGGTCATCAAAGTATTCCGCGATGAGATGAATGCCAATCTCATCTATGTCGACGCTGTCGACCGTTTCCTTGACAAGCTGGCAGGCGTTTCCGATCCTGAAGAGAAGAGACACATCATCGGCGAGGAGTTCATCGACGTATTTGCCGACGAAGCCAGAAAGCTTGACGGCGTGAAGTTCCTGGCCCAGGGCACCATCTGGCCTGACATTCTCGAGAGCGAAGCCGGTATCAAGGCCCACCACAACGCAGGCGGCCTTCCGGAAGATATCGCTTCCCGTTTTGAACTGGTCGAGCCTGTCAAGATCCTCTTCAAGGATGAAGTCCGTCTGGTAGGCAAGGAACTTGGCCTTCCCGACAACATGGTCTTCCGTCAGCCTTTCCCCGGCCCGGGTCTCGGCGTTCGCTGCCCCGGTGCCATTACCCGCGACAGACTGGAAGCAGTCCGCGAATCCGACGCCATCCTTCGTGAAGAGTTTGCAAAGAACGGCCTTGAAGGCAAGGTATGGCAGTACTTCACCGTTGTTCCGGACTTCAAGTCCACCGGTGTCAAGGACGGCAAGCGTACCTTTGACTGGCCCTGCATCATCCGTGCCATCAACACAACCGATGTTATGGAAGTTACAGTCGAGCACCTGCCCGATGCCCTGATCGATCACCTTGTGCAGCGTATCATCACTGAGGTCCCCGGCATCAACCGTGTCCTCTATGATTTCACTCCCAAGCCTCCGGCAACCGTGGAGTACGAGTGATACCACTTTATCCTGTTGCCATTATTCTGAAGAAACATTTCAGATATGACCTTCGGGGTTAAAGGCTCTATAAGATTTAAAAAACGACCCTGCCGAAC
>CAMNJZ010000032.1 GCA_946541955.1 uncultured Lachnospiraceae bacterium
CTTCCAAGTTTGATGCGGACTTTCTTTGCTTTTTTGACAGGGATTGCATATACTAGTAAGGAAGATAAGGAGGGCTCAAAGCGCCATGGCTGATAAAAACCACCTGAAAAATGTATACGAAGATTTCTTCAGCCCCGTCCTGGACGGCGTCAGGGAAGGAATCAAGGAGACCAAAAAAACCCGCCAGAAGGCGGATCCCCAGGCCTCCCTCAAGCAGGCCGAGGACGCCCTGGCCGAAGCCAGAAAGCTTTTTGGCCAGGATGTAAAGGATTTCCTGACCCCCGAAGAGAAGGCCGCTCTGGGCCTGACGGAGGAAAAGAAGAAGGATGACAAGACAAGGCCCGAGCCGCCCCTGCCGGAAGCCGTTGCCGCAAAGGAAGAGGTGCCCGAGACCCCCAGGGAGCCCGAACGGGATCCCATGGAGGAGCTGGACGAGCTGATCGGCCTGGCCACCATCAAGCATGATGTCAAGGAACTCATGGACTTCGTCAAGATCCAGAAGATGCGCAAGGACCAGGGCCTCAAGTCCGTGCCCGTTTCCCTTCATCTGGTCTTCACAGGCAATCCCGGTACCGGCAAGACCACGGTGGCCCGGATCATTTCCAGGCTCTACAAGCAGATCGGGGTCCTGTCCAAGGGCCAGCTGGTGGAGGTGG
This sequence comes from uncultured Lachnospiraceae bacterium, assembly GCA_946541955.1. Lineage (GTDB taxonomy): Bacteria > Bacillota > Clostridia > Lachnospirales > Lachnospiraceae > CAG-791. The sequence goes on from CAMNJZ010000032.1 coordinate 657, forward strand.
ACCGTTCCGGTCTGGTGGCCGGCTTTGTGGGCCAGACGGCCCTCAAGTGCCAGGACAAAATCAAGGAGGCCATGGGCGGCGTCCTTTTCATTGACGAAGCCTACGCCCTGATCGGGGATGAGCGCGACACCTTCGGCCAGGAGGCGGTGGATACCATCCTGAAGGCCATGGAGGACCACCGGGACGACCTGGTCGTCATCGTGGCCGGCTATACGGCCCCCATGGAGAAATTCATCAACTCCAACCCCGGCCTCAAGTCCCGCTTCAACAAATACATTGAATTCCCGGACTATACCATCGACGAGCTGGAAGCCATCTTCAACATGAACTGCAGCCGCTATGACTACAAGGTGGAGGAAATGGCAAAGCCCCAGATCCGGGCCCAGATCGTTGCCCGCAAGTTCAGGGAGCTGGAGAACTTCGCCAACGCCCGGGAAGTCAGGAACATGTTCGAGGAGATCATCACCAACCAGGCCCGCAGGGTCTCCCTGATGGAGAACCCTTCCGCCGAGGACATGATGCTGATCACCCTGGACGATCTGATGGAAGCAGAGGAGGCGGCCAAGGCCCAGGAAGCCATGCCGGAAGTCCCCGGGGACGCAGAAGGTGCAAAGGACGCGCCTGCCCTCAGCTTTGATGCGCCCGCAGAAGAGACCTCTGCAAAAGAGGCACCTGCAGAAGAAACCTCTTCAGAGGAGAAACCAACTGCAGAGGCGCCCGCCCCTGCTGAGGAAAAGAACGAGGCAGAGCCCGAAGCGGACAAGGCCTGAAGCACAAAAAGGAAACCATAGAGACACCCTGCCGGCCGGCAGGGCGCAGGATCCATGCTTGCGCCCCGCCGGCCGAAATGCTACTATAAGCCATGAAACCAAATATCAAGCTGCAGGTGTCGGAGGGGCCATGAGACCGGTCCTGGTCCGATGAAAAGGGAAACAGGTGCAAATCCTGTACGAACTCGTCACTGTAAGCGGGGAGTCTGCTGCAAAGGGCCACTGGGAGACCGGGAAGGCGCAGACAGGCACAGATCCGCAAGCCAGGAGACCTGCCTGCAGGCTGTGCGTTCACCACGAGATCCTGGGCCGGCACGAAGAAAGGGAGAAGCTGCCGGTGGCAGGTCCTCTTTTTTGACATGCAGCTTTGAATGCCGGGCGGACGCCCGGCATTTTTCTGCTCTGCAGAGGAAAGGAAACCCTATGGAAAAGAAATCAAATACCCTGAAAATCGTATCTGCTATCCTGGTCCTGGCCATCGCCATCGGCGCTCTGGTCCTGGTCTTCCAGAAGAACAGGCCCGCCGCCTCCGAAGGGACCAAGGCCTATACCCTGACCGTGGTCGACGACCAGGGGACCGAGAAGGCCTACAGCGGCAAGACCGACGCCGAATTCCTCTCCGACCTCATGGACGAGCTGGCCGCTGCCGGCGACTTCAGCTATGAAGGCTCCAAGTCCGACTACGGTCTCTATATCGAAGCGGTCAACGGCCTTCGCGCAGACTATGACGCCGACGGCGCCTACTGGTCCATCTACGTGAACGGCGAATACGGCCAGTACGGCGCGGACGCCCAGCCCGTTGCCGACGGAGACGCCTACTCCCTGGTCTACGAGGTCTACCAGGCCGGCGAAGAAGCGGCCAACTGATCTCCCATGACCGCCGAACCTTCCAGGGGATGGCAGGCCAGGGACCTGGCCATCACAGGCGCCATGGTGGCCCTTCTGGAAATCTCCAAAAGAGCCCTGGACATGCTCCCCAACATTGAACTGATCACCTTTCTTTTTATCATGTTCACCCTCTATTACGGGAAGAAGACCCTGGCCGCCGCTCTGGCCTTCGCCACCTTCGAGTGCGTCTATTTCGGCTTCGGCCCCTGGACCGTCACCTACTACTATGTGTGGCCCGTCCTGATCCTCCTGGTCCTGGTCTCCAAAAAAAGAGGCCGGACAGGGGTCTGGTACTACGCCCTCCTGTCCGGCTTCTACGGTCTCTTTTTCGGTTATCTCTGCTCCCTCTATACCCTGGTCCTGTCCGGGCCAAAGGTCCAGTTCGCCTGGTGGGTGGCAGGGATCCCCTACGACATCACCCACTGCATCGGGAACCTGGTCATCTGCCTGGTCCTCTTTCGGCCCTTCTCCGCCCTCTTCGGGCGGCTCAGGTCTCAGGGCCTTCTGTAAGGGTGCCGGCCATCCGCCGGATGTTGGAAACGGCGTAGAGGGCAAACTCTCTGGCCGCTCTGGGAATGGTCTCATCGTTGGCCCAGGCCAGGGCGATGGTCCGCTCCGGATGTCCCTTCACCGGGACCACCCGGACGCTGGTGTCAAAGCCCCGCAGGACCAGGTCGTACATCATGGATACTCCCAGGCCCTGCTCCACCATGGCCAGGATGGAGTAGTCGTCATAGACCCGGTATTCGATCCGGGGCGTCAGGCCCTGGGAAACGAACCGGGACAGGGGGAGGGATACGTCTCCCTCGTCCAGAAGGATAAAGGGTTCTCTGGCCAGCTCCTCCAGGGAGACCTCCTCCTTGTCCGCCAGGGGATGGCCCGGCGGCAGGACCGCCTTGAGGGGGTCCGTATAGAGGATCTCCATGGTCAGGCCCTCGGACAGATCGGCGCTGAGAAAGCCCAGGTCGATGCTGCCCTCCCTGATCCACTTTTCAATACTGGTATATTCACCCTGGCGCAGGAAGAATTCCACGCCGGGGTGTTCTTCTTTAAAGTTCTTGAGAAGGACGGGCAGGAAGTTGCGGCTGACGCTGGTGAAGGTGCCGATCCGGATCGTGGAATTCTCCAGGGAATCCATCTCCTGCTTCTTTCTCTCCAGGGCCGTCCAGGCGGCGTCTATGGCCTTGATATAGGGATAGATCTGCCTGCCGTCGTCCGTCAGCCGGACCAGGTCCTTTTTGCGCCTGTCGATCAGGGTCAGGTTCAGCTCCTTTTCCAGGGCCCGGACCGCCTGGCTGACCGCGCTCTGGGAATAGCCCAGGTCCCTGGCCGTTCTGGTAAAGCTTCCGTTCTCGATCACTCTGCAAAAGAGAGCATATCTGGAAATCATTTCCTTCCTCCCGGCCGCCCTCCAAAGAAGGCCCTGCCCTTCTGATACAGTCTCTCCTTGAGGTCATCCCCTCCAAAGGCGGCGTCTGCGCTGTCAAAATAGATCCCTGCCATGTCATCTTCAGTCAGAAGGCCATAGGCCTGGAGCTTTTCAAATTCCTGGGTCAGGTCCGTGCCGCTGACGGTCCGGTTGTCCGTACTGACCGCCACCGGGATCCCGGCCTGCCTGAATTCCCGGACCGGGTTGGCCCCGTAGTCCGGCAGGATGGAGGTCTGTACGTTGCTGGTGGGACAGTCCTCGAAGCAGATGTGCCGCTCCGCCGCCAGGGCCTGGAGGGCCCTGTCTCCCGCGGCGGCCGTTCCATGGCCGATCCGGGCAGCCCCCAGATCGATGGCTTCATAGATATTCTCCCGGCTCCCGCATTCGCCCGCATGGACGGTAAAGGGCAGGCCCAGGCGCCTTGCTTCCTCAAACAGATTCCGGTAAAGGGACATGGGATAGGAGGCCTCGTCTCCTGCTATGTCGCAGGCACAGACGCCGCATCCCAGCATTTCCCTTGCCGTCCGGAACATGGCCAGATTGACCTCTTCGGGGAGATGGCGCATGGCGCAGACAATGATCCCTGTCTCGATCCCGGTCTCCTCCCCGGCCTTCTTCAGCCCTCTGTCCACGGCTTCGATGGCCTCCCTGACGCCAAGACCCAGGACCCCCTGGGTGGAGGGCGCGAACCTTGCCTCCAGATAGACTGTATTTTCCGCGGCTGCCCGGACTGCCATGTCATGGGCGCAGGCCTCCAGGGTCCCCGCCGTCTGCAGGCAGCGGATGGGCAGATCAAAGCAGGCCAGATAGGCCGCCAGGGACCTGCAGTCCTCCGGGACTCCCATTGCTTTTTCCACGTCCTCCCTGGTCCAGGTCTCGCCCATATCCGCCAGGATCCTCTTGGCCGTTTCCGGAGGCAGGGACCCGTCCAGGTGGCAGTGGAGGTCTATTTTGGGCATTCTTTTGATAAAATTCCTTGTTGTCATATTGCCCTTTCTATAGTGCGTATTAGTAGTTAAAGAAGTTTTTCCGCCTTGACGATCTTTACGATCCGGCTGGTGCCCAGTCGGGACGCGCCCAGGCTAATGAATTTCTCTGCGTCTTCGATGGAGGAGATCCCGCCGGCGGCCTTGATCTTCACGCCCTTGCCCACATGCTCTGCAAAGAGGGCCACGTCCTCGAAGGTGGCGCCTGCCGTGGAAAAGCCGGTGGAGGTCTTGATAAAGTCAGCCCCGGCCTCTGTGACCAGGCGGCACATGGTGATCTTCTCTTCCCTGGTCAGCAGGCAGGTCTCAATGATGACCTTGAGGATCCTGTCTCCGCAGGCCGCCTTGATCTCTTTGATCTCATTGAGGACATAGGCCTCGTTCCCGGCCCGCAGCTGGCCCACGTTGATGACCATGTCGATCTCATCCGCTCCGTTTTCGATGGCGTCCCGGGTCTCAAAGACCTTGCAGGCGGTGGTGCAGTTGCCGTTGGGGAAGCCGATCACGGTGCAGATGGCCATGCGGCCTGCCGCGTAGTCTGCGGCCTGCTTCACATAGCAGGGGGGAATGCAGACGGAAGCGGTCTTGTAGGTGATGGCGTCGTCCAGGAGGGCTTTGATCTCCTCCCAGGTGGCTGTCTGCAGCAGCAGGGTATGGTCGCATACGCCCAGTATTTCTCTGATATCCATAAGCTCTTACCTTTCTTTCACTGAATTTTTCATCTGTAAACGCCGCAAGGCGCCGCACTGCAGCGCCTTGGGACATGCTGTCTATTTGTCTTTTTACTCTTCTTATCTGGATCTGACGAAGGGCTTGCCGTTGGCAGCAGGGGCTGCCGCATGGCCCACCACCAGGACCAGAGCCAGGATGGTCACGATGTAGGGGATCATGGAGATCAGGTTGGGGGAGACCGCATTGGTCATGCCGGCCAGGGTCTTGATGCCCGTGCAGAGACCGAACAGGAGGCAGGCTCCTGTGGCGCCGCCGGGGGAGAACTTGCCGAAGATGACCGCCGCGATGGCGATAAAGCCCTGTCCTACGATAACGTTGGGACGGAACTGGTTAACGGTGGCCAGGGTCACGAAGGATCCGCCCAGACCTGCCAGGAAACCGGACAGGATGACGCAGATGTAACGGACCTTGTAAACGTCGATACCCAGGGACTCGCAGGCTTCGGGATGCTCGCCGCAGGCCCGCAGGTGGGTGCCGAACCGGGTCTTGTAGAAGATGAACCAGCAGGCGATGGCCAGGACAAAGACCAGGTAGGACATGATATAGCCGCCGAAGACGTTGCCGGAGAAGGTGCCGACCTTAAGGATGCCGGCAAAGAGCTTGGGCATGGTCGAGGTGGAGGGCAGAGCCGGGGTATCGGAGGAGTTCTCAAAGATGGACTTGCACAGGAAGAGGGCCAGGCCGGTTCCCAGGAAGTTCATGGCTGTGCCGGCAATGGTCTGGTCTGCATGGAACTGGATGCAGACGATGGCGTGGACCGTGGCCAGGATGGCGCCGGCCAGGCCGCCGCACAGAAAGCCGATCCACCAGCTGCCGGTGAAGTAGGCCACCACGGTGCCGGTGAAGGCGCCGACGGTCATCATGCCTTCAATACCGATGTTGACGACGCCGCTGCGTTCGGAAAAGCAGGATCCCAGGGCCGCAAAGAGAAGGGGCGGCGTGGCGATCAGGGTCGCATTGAGCAGAAGGCCGAGATTTGTAATGAGATTCATTTATTTGCCCTCCTTCCTGGAAAACCTTTTGAACAGGGTTTTGAAAACATGGGAAATGGCGATAAAGATGATGACACAGCCCATGATGATGTTGATGACTTCCGAAGGGGCCTTGACCATGGTCAGCTTGGATCCGCCGTACTTCATGGCGCCGTAGAAAAGGCCCGAGAAGATGCAGCCGATGGGGCTGGAGGATCCGATCAGGGCTACGGTAATGCCCTCGAAGCCGAAGCCCTCCTGGGCTGCCAGCTGGGAAAGTCTGCCGCCCATGCCCAGGATCTGGACTGCGCCGCCGATGCCGGCCAGGGCGCCGGAGATGGACAGGGCCGTCAGGATGGAGGCGTCCGCGTTGATGCCGGCGTATTCGGCAGCGCTGCGGTTGAAGCCTACCGCCTTGAGCTTGAAGCCCAGGGTCGTCTTTTCAATGATGATCCAGATCAGGATGGCTGCGATGACGGCCAGGAAGAAGCCCGCGTTGGCTGCCGAGCAGTCTGTCAGCTTGATGATGGACTGGGGGAAGAGGATCCTGGCAGTGGCTGCCACGTCCTTGGTGGCCTCGCCGCCGCCCTCCTTGTGGATGATGGGGATGTTGACCACGTAGTTGGAAAGATAGAAGGCGATCCAGTTGAACATGATGAAGGACAGGACTTCATGGATGCCCCGTTTGACCTTCATGAGGCCTACGATAAAGGACCAGAGGGCTCCGGCCAGGGCCGCGCCCAGAATACAGACGATGGCGTGGACGACAGGAGGGAGCTGGAGCATGATGCCCAGGACGCAGGCTGTAAGGGATCCCACGATGTACTGGCCCTCCGCGCCGATGTTGAAGACACCGGTCCGGAAGGAGAAGGCTACGGACAGACCGGTGAAGATGACCGGGCTGGCGTAGATCAGGGTCCAGATCAGGTACTTGGGCTTGGAGAAAACGCTGCTGAAGAGCTTGCCGTAGGCAACGGCGGGGCTGATGCCCGCAATGACCAGGAAAATGGCGCCGATGATGAAGCCGATGACGATCGCCAGGATGGTGTAAAAAACATCCAGCTCGAGGATATTGAACTTTTTCTTCATGCTTTTTTACCTCCTGCCATCATGAATCCGAGCTCCTTCTCGTTGGCCTCCTTACCGGGCACCTCGCCGGTGATCTGGCCGTCGAAGATGACGTCGATCCTGTCGGACAGATCCATGATCTCATCCAGTTCGAAGGAGACCAGAAGGACCGCTCTGCCTTTGTTTCTCTGCTCTACGATGTATTTGTGCACGAATTCGATCGCGCCTACGTCCAGGCCTCTGGTGGGGTTGACCGCGATCAGAAGGGCCTTGTCATTGGTGACCTCACGGGCAATGATGACCTTCTGCTGGTTGCCGCCCGACAGGGTCCCTGCCGGACGCAGCTCCGACTGCCTGGGCCGGACGTCGAATTTCTCGATCAGCTCGGTGGCCTGGCTGCGGATGGGAGCGCGGTTGAGAATGCCTCTGGAGGAGAAGGGCTCCTCCTCAAAGTGCTGGAGGATCAGGTTGTCTTCCACGGAGAAATCCAGGACCAGACCGTGCTTCTGTCTGTCGGCAGGAATGGAGGATACGCCGTACTGGAAGACCTCCCTGGGGGTCTTGTTGAAAATATCGGTTCCCAGCATGGTGACAGAGCCGGACTCGGCCTTCTTGAGACCGGTCAGGATCTCCACCAGCTCGGTCTGGCCGTTGCCGTCTACGCCTGCCAGGCCCACGATCTCGCCGCTTCGGACATTGAGGTTGAGGCCCCGCAGGATCTCAACGCCGCGGTAGTCCTTGGCGTGGAGGTCTTTGACCTCCAGGACCACGTCGCCGGGGGTCTGCTCCTGCTTGTTGACGCTGAAGGAGACCGCGCGGCCCACCATCATGGCTGCCAGATCGTTCTCGGAGCATTCGGCCACCTTGACGGTCTGGATATATTTGCCCTGGCGGATAATGGTGCAGGAATCCGAGCAGGCCTTGATCTCCTTGAGCTTGTGGGTGATCAGGATGATGGACTTGCCGTCTGCCGTCAGGTTCTCGATGATGGCCATGAGCTCCTCGATCTCCTGGGGGGTCAGGGAAGCGGTGGGTTCGTCCAGGATCAGGACGTCCGCGCCCCTGTAAAGGACCTTGAGGATCTCGACTCTCTGCTGCATGCCGACGGAAATATCCTGGATCCTGGCGTCCGGATCCACGGCCATGCCGTAGCGCTCGGAGAGCTCCACGACCTTCTGCCTGGCCAGCTTCTTGTCCACCACCAGGCCCCTGGTGGGCTCTACGCCCAGAATGATGTTGTCAGTGACCGTGAAGGGCTGGATCAGCATGAAATGCTGATGGACCATGCCGATTCCGGCTTCGATGGCGTTCTTGGGACCGGAAAAATGCATCTCCTGCCCCTTTACGAAGATCTGGCCGCTGGTGGGCTGATAAAGGCCGTACAGGACATTCATCAGTGTACTCTTGCCGGCGCCGTTTTCTCCCAGGATCGCATGCACCTCTCCCTTGTGGACGGTAAGATTGATTCCGTCGTTGGCCGTAAAATCACCGAACTTTTTTACAATGTTTTTCATTTCGATGACAACGGTCTTTTCATCCATGTGACTTACGCTCACTGCTGCATCTACCTCCCTCTGTTTTTCTTACATAAAGCCCTGCCGTCCCCTCTGGGGCCCGGCGGCTCTTTTGACACTGCAGGCAGGCCCCCTGGCCCTGCCTATTTAAATGAGCAGGATCTCCCGGTAGCCCAGGTCCGTCAGAAGGTCCCGGAGCATGGAAAGCTCCGTCCCGGACGGGGACCGGAAGTCCCTGTAGAGCCTGCGGACGCCCATGGGCCTGCAGGCGATCAGCTTGATCCGGAAGGGATGTTGTCTGTAGACGTCCAAAAGGAAGCGTCCTGCCCCTTCCACGCTCTTTCTCCCGTCATAAAGATGGGGGGCGATGACAAAGCGGACTTCATAAAGCTTGCCCTGCTCCCCCAGAAAGAGGGCGTTGTCCAAAACCGTGTCATTGGGTGCGTCCGTGATCCGCAGGTGGTCCGCCCGGTCAAAGGCCTTGATGTCCAGCATGACCCCGTCGGAGACGGAAAGAAGCTCCGGGAAGTCCCGGAAGGAAATGGTCCCGTTGGAATCGATGAGGGTCCCCAGGCCCTCCCTGCGCGCCAGGGTGAAGAGCTCTGTCAGAAACTTTGGATAGAGCATGCATTCTCCGCCGGAGACGCTGATGCCCCGGATAAAGGGGATCTGCCGCCTTATCCTTTCCATGACCTGGGAAGGGGTCATGACCCGGACCCTGGGGGATGCGTCGTGGGGGCAGACCTTAATGCAGGTATCGCACCCCACGCATTTTTCCCGGTCCCAGAGGATCCGGAAGGACCCTCCCCCGTCCCGGACCCGCTTCAGGGCCCCTGCCGGACAGGCCAGAACGCATTCGCCGCAGGCGATGCATTTCTTCCTGGTCTCGGGATTGTGGCAGTATCTGCAGTTGATGTTGCAGCCCTGCAGAAAAACGGCTGTACGGCAGCCGGGACCATCCACGCTGGAAAAGGGGATGATCTTATTGACGACTGCGGTGGTCTCATTGTTCTTCGTCATAGGGTTCTCAGCGCACCTTCCGCTCCAGGATCTTTCCGTTCTTGGAGGCGCCAAGGCCCAGGGCCGTGGTATCCTGCAGGACCGCCGTGCCGGCGTCCAGCTTTTCCATCTCGGACCGCTTGACCAGGTAGCCGGTCACCCGAATCACATCCGAATCCTTGGAATAGAAGGACAGATAGCGGAGATTCTTGCGGAAGGAGCCCTTGATGATATCCAGGACATACTCGGGATTTCTGTGGACGGTGACGTCGATGGGGAAAATATCGCCGGTCCCGGAGGGGAAATAGTGGTGGAACCTGGAAAGGACCAGAAGCTGGTCGATCAGTTCCTCAGGCTCCTCTCCGATGGGGATCCTGGTACCCGGGGTCACGCCGATATCGCTGGCGATGCCCACCTGGGCGTGCAGGAGGAAATGTCCTCCCGTGACCTCGCAGTAGGGATTGACGTGGCTCTGGTTGAAGGCGTCGATGATGTCCATGATCTCCACGCCCAGGTCGTTGGCGGCCTGGTCATGGCCAAAGCGTCCCTTCCTGCCCTCCTTCTCCAGAAGAAGGTTGACGGCCTCTGCAAGGCCCACCAGGCCGAACATGGCGGTGAAGCGGTCCCTGCTGACAAGGCCCTCCTTGATCAGGAAGTTGTGTTCAAAGAAGCCGCTCTCCTCCACCTCAAAGCGGATCCGCTCGTCCATGTAGGCGGCCATGATCTCCATGACTCTGGGGAGCTCTCTGGTCTTGAAATCCTCTATGCCGGAGGCCCTTTTGGCGATGTTGCCCAGGATCAGGCGGCACAGGGTATAGGAGCCCCCGCCCAGGGGCAGGCCGTTGTAGCAGGAGGCGATGACGTAGCGGTCTGTCAGCTCCTTCTGGAACATAAGGTGGTTGGCAAAGCTGGGCTTTGCAGAGTGAAGGGCGCAGTCGATGGCGGACAGCATGAAGGCGTCGTCCGTGACGCCCTCCTCATACTTGAGGGAAAGGTTTGGCACGGCGTCCTCCAGCTCTTTTTCGGCCTCCAGAATATAGAGACCGGTCCTTGTGGGCCTGGGGCCGATATCGGCGTGGGAGAAGGAGTCCAGGATGGTCCTGTCGATCTGCAGGAGGAAGAGACGGATCAGCTTCCTGGCGGTCTGTTCATCCACTGTATCGATATAGGGCTCCAGAAGTTCGTCCAGCTGGCCCAGATAGACCGGATAGTTGGTGATGCTGGGCACATGCTTGTAAATGATCAGGAGGGCGTTTAAGGCTTCAAAAAGGTCCTTTGGCGGCTCCAGCTGCAAAAAGGCGCTGCCCTCCTTCAGGAACTTCTCATAATCCGGCGCAATGTATCTGGGCCGCATGGGCGCGTGGCCCTCGTTCAGGTCGCAGATGCACTGGGTCTCGATGGGGGCGTTTAACAGCTCGTCCAGGCCCTCCGGCAGGTCCAGAACCTCCAGCAGGGAATCCGCCTTGCCGGCCAGGCAGACCATCTTCTGTTCATGGGTCAGGGTGGAAGATTTGATAATGTCCAGGATTTCCTGCCTTGTCCCGTTGACTCTTTCCATGGATATATCTCTCATATTTTTTCTCCTTCAGGGCGCCCCGCAGGCGCCCTTTTTTCGGTATTTTCTGCACAGATCCGCCGCCTCTGCGGCGGCCCTCTGCAGAAAGAACCGCATATCTCTGAAAAAGGCCGGCCAACGCTCTGCCACGTCGGCCGGCCTTATAATCATTATACTCTTATCAGACTATGAATGACGAATACTTTTTTTCGTTTGCCGAAAATCAGTCAAGCTCGTAAACATCGCCGTACTTGGCTTCGAACTCATCCTTGGAAGCGGGAACAGTGATCTCGCCGGAGATGATCTTGGCCTTGACGTCTTCCACTGCAGCCTTGACTTCGTCGGTCAGCAGATCCTGGGTGGGAGCAATGTCCACGCCGCCTGCGGACAGGTCATAGACCTTGACGCCGCTCTCGAGGTTGCCGTTGATGACGCCTTCTGCGCAGTTGTAAACAGCAATGTCGACTCTCTTCATAGCGGAGGTCAGAACGGTGCCGGGTGCGATGGAGGACTGGTCGGAGTCAACGCCGATGGCGTAGATGCCGGCTTCCTGGCACTTGTTGATAACGCCGATACCGGTTGCGCCTGCAGCATGATAGATGATGTCAGCGCCGTTGGTGATCATAGCGGTAGCGTCGGAGGAACCGGTCTCGGAGGAACCGAAGCTGTTGGCGTTCTTCTGCAGGATCTTGGCGTCGGGGTTGGCATCCAGAACGCCTGCGCAGTAGCCGTAGCCGAACTGGTTCATGGTATCGTTGGCCATGCCCAGCTCAAAGCCGACAACGTTGGACTCGGTCATCATACCGGCAACATAGCCTACCAGGTAGGAAGCCTGCTCCTGTCTGAACATCAGGCAGGTAACGTTGTCCATTTCGATGGAAGCGTCGTCGATGATGGCGAATTTCTGATCGGGGTTGGCTTCAGCGGCTGCTCTGGTGGCGTCTGCCAGCATGTAGCCTACGCAGATGATGAGGTCTGCATCTTCGTCCATGAAGGCTTCGATGTTGGGAGCATAGTCAGCGTCGGTCTTGGATTCCAGATAGTTGACCTTGATGCCGAAATCGCTCTGGGCCTTCTGCAGGCCTTCCCATGCGGACTGGTTGAAGGAACCGTCGTTAACGCCGCCTACGTCGGTAACCAGGCCGACATATACGTCGGAGGCATCCGCTGTGGCTGCTGCTTCGGAGCCGCCTTCTGCTGCGCCTTCAGAGCTGCCGCCGCTTGTGCTGCCGCCGCCGCATGCTGCAAGGCCCAGTACCATGGCTGCTGCCAGGACTACTGCAAGAATTTTCTTTTTCATACTCTTCTCCTTTTCCGGGGCTGTGCCCCTAAACTGTAAAATTCTGCGGCTATTGTAACATATCCGACCCCAAAAAAACAGGACCAAGCCATGGAATCCAGAAATATCGGCGCCAGTTCTCAGCCCCCCGGCGGATACTCGATGCCGAATTCCTCGGGCCTGAATCTGGGACAGACATTTTCCCTGGTCATCAGGACCGAAGCCGCCACCCGGGTCCCGATCTCGCAGGACTCCCGCAGGTTCCTGCCGTAGGTCAGGCCGCTGGTCACCCCGGCAAAGAAGGCGTCGCCGGCCCCTGTGGTATCCACCACGTCCACCTTGAAGGCGGGCACGATCCCGCAGTCTCCGTTTTCCTGGGCGTAGACGCAGCCCTGGCCTCCCATGGTCACGATGATCCGGGGGATCCTGGCGGTCTTTACCTTATCCCGGAGGATCTCCAGCATCTCCTCGGGGGTGGTCTGCGAATAATCGTCGGCGAAGTAGATCCCCGCCTCCTGCTGGTTGCAGACAAAGCAGGCCGTCCGCTGGAAGAGCTCTCTTCTCTCCACGGCGATGGTCATGTTGCAGACCACCGCAAAGACAGGCACCTGGTGCTTCTCCGCAAGAGACAGGATCTTCTTGATGAGGCGGGGATCCATGTCCACCTCCATCGTCACGGAATCCGCCTTTGCAAAGATCTCGTCCCCCTTTTCCTCCAGCAGATCGCAGATGGGCATGAGGTCCGGCCTCTGGGATACGGAGGCGATGACCTCGCCGTCGTTGTCGAAGACGGCCAGCCAGATGCCCAGGCCGTTGTCCGTATGACGGATGTAGGAGGTGTCGATCTTATGCCTCTCCAGCTTGGCCAGAACGTCGGCCGAGATGCCCGAGCGGTCCAGCAAAGTCACAAAGGCGGGCCGCAGCTCCAGATTGGCGATGTCTTCCACGATATTGCGGCTGACCCCTCCGTGGACCTGGAGGACTGTGCCGGCGTTCCGGCCGCCCGGTATATACTGCTGAAGGGGATAGCCCTTCAGATCCACCATAGTTGCACCGATTACAACAATTCCCATAGGTCTCCTTTACTGGTCCGGTCTGAGTCTGCCTTCCATGAAGTGTTTTCTGCATAAAGAGGTATAGCTGTCGTTGGCGCCCAGCATGAACTGCTCGCCGGAGCGGACGATCTTTCCGTCCACGAACCTGGCGTTGAAATGGGCCCGTCTCCCGCACCAGCAGACGGTGGGGACCTCCTCGATCCGGTCCGCCAGCTCCATGAGGCGCTTGGAGGCCGCAAAGAGGACGCCGGTGAAGTCGGTCCGGAGCCCGTAGCAGAGGACCGGGATGTCATAGTTGTCTACGATGGAGGCCAGAAGGTCGATGTAGGCGGGGTCCAGGAAATGGCACTCGTCCACGATGATGGCGGCGATGCCCCTCCAGTCCTTCCTGTCCCGGTTCTCCTCCAGAAAGTCCTCGGCAAAGAGAGCTTTGGCCTCCAGGCCGATCCTGGAGCGGATCAGGGATTCCCCGTCCCGCTTCTCGAACCGGGGCTTTAAGAGGACCGCATGCTGGCCCTTCTCCTCATAGTTGTAACGAACCATCAGGGCGTTGGCCGTTTTGGAAGATCCCATCGCCCCGTAACGGAAATATAATTTTGCCATAGCTGCTGCCCGCCTTTATAAGAGCTCGCTGATCTTGGCCCTGACGATGTCGAAGGCCACGTCGTTCATGCCGGAATTGATCACGATGTCCGCCTTGGCCTTGGTGGGCTCCACATACAGATAGTGCATGGGCTTGACCGTGGTCAGATACTGGTCGATGATGCCCCGCAGGTCCCGGCCCCGCTCCTCCATGTCCCGGAGGGCCCGGCGCAGGATCCGCTCGTCGGCGTCCGCTTCCACATAGATCTTGATGTCCAGAAGGTCCCGGAGCCTTTCGTCCTGGAGGACCAGGATGCCCTCCACCAGGATGACCCTGGAGGGCAGGATGGGGATGGTCTCGTCCGACCGGTTGTGGACCGTATAGTCATAGACCGGACACTGGATGGGGCGGCCGTGGCGCAGCTCCTCCAGATGCTCGATCAGAAGGTCCGTCTCCAGGGCGTCGGGATGATCGTAGTTGATCTTCTTGCGCTCCTCGAAGGGGATCTTGTCGTTGCGTCTGTAATAGTTGTCATGATAGATCACTGTCACATGATCTCCGAAGGCCTGCTTGATCCGCCTGGTAAAGGTGGACTTGCCGCTGCCCGTTCCGCCGGCGATGCCGATGATGACGCAGCTCTGCTCCTTCTGTTTTTCCTGTTCTCTGATCTCAAAAATTTTGTCTTCCATAATCCTCTTCGCCGTCAAATCCTGCTGTCATTTCTGATCCGGAAGGGGGAGCCCCGGGGCCGCCCCCTTCCCCTGTCCTATTATTATTGCACTTCGGGGGCGCTCTCACAAGATTTTTTCCCTCCGCCGAAAAATCCTGTCCTCCTACTGGGCATTTTTACCAATAATATTCTGAAAAGCCAGAAAATTCAGTGAAATTTCCGGTATGCAGGTGCCTGCCCCGCCTGTGATATAATAATAAGGAAGAGAAAAGAAAAACGACCCGCAAGAAATGGAGTGTGCAAGCATGGCATATGCAAAAATCAAAGTATCTTCTCTGCCCAATACCGCCTATGTAGCCCCGCCCAAGCCCAGACCGGCCAACCGCAAGGTCCAGCGGCCCATTACCTCTTCCTTTGCAAGGCGCAGGCCTCCTGTCCAGGCAGCGGAGGACCAGGCAGCACAGGACCAGGCAGCGGAAAAAGCAGCCGAACCGGCAGAAACTGCCAAGGAAGCAGAGGCAGTCTGACCTCTCCCGTCTTCTTCCCCAATTATTCATCGAATTTTCGAAAAACTTATTTCTCTGTTTATCCGGATTTAAGAATTGTATGGTAGTGTATTGATTGTGAACAGAAGAAGACGAAATTATCTCCCCCTCATATGAATCTGAAGAACAGTCCCGGCCGCAAGACCGGGACTGTTTGATTTTCTGTCCTTTTTCTCCCTGATTTCTGTACTTTTCCCGAAATCCCGGCCGCTTGTCCCCCATATTCTGACATGCTATAATGGACTCGTGCAGGCACCATCAGGCACGATTCACAGGCCGCCGCCCCGGCGGAGGGAAGGTCATCGTCATGAAAAACTGGTGTACTTCTTATCCCCCCTACGAAGGGGAAGAGCCTTATCTGTATCTCGCCTTTTCAGACAGCGACGAAAAAAGCCTCTGGCCCCTGGTCCGCATCCTTCTTTCCAGGGGATGCAGGATCTGGTACGCTCCGGGGCCAGCCCGCGATGCTGCCCAGACCCTCTTCCGCCAGGCCAGGCAGAGGGGCGCTGCCCTGGTCCTTGTTTTTTCTTCCAGCGCTGCGGCTGCTGATCCCAATGTCAAAAGCTCTGTTCTGGCCTGCCAGAACGCGGGGCTTCCCCTTCTTTGCCTTTCTCCCGACGGAAAAGACAGACGTCTTTCCATGGGACTTGGGCCTGACATTCCTGTCATTTCCATCAAAGACCACAAAACTGAAAAAGACCTGGAAGGGGTCCTTCTGCGCGCGGAAGGCTTTTCCCAGGCCCTTTTGGGAAGTCCCCGGGAGATCCGGGAGACTTCTGTTTCTTCTGCCCTCTCCCTGGTCCTGGTCCTGCTTTCTCTTCTGATCCTGGGCCTTTCCCTCTTTCTCTTTGCCGGAGGGCAAAGGGACCGGGAAGCACTCCGGGACCAGGTGGTCATCCAGGACCCGGTCATCCTCTCCGCCCTCCAGAAGGCGGCGGGCGGCGGACCGGTCACAGAGGACCTGGTCAAAGGCCTCTCCGCCCTGGATCTGGACGCCATGCCGGGGACCTGGGAGGATCTTTCCCTTCTCCCTGCTCTGACAGAGATTTCTCTTCCCCAGGAGGCCCTTCTGGGAGACGACCCCCTTCCGGAGGGTCCCTATACCATCAGACTCAAAGGAGGGGCGCCATGACACAGTTCTTTAAGCCCTATGAAGGCACCCGTCCCTATTTCTTTATCAGCTACGCCCACGCCCAGTCCGAAGCGGTGGTCTCCACCATCCGGATCCTGCATGAAAAAGGCTACCGCCTCTGGTACGACGAGGGGATCCCCGCCGGCAGCGACTGGCCCTCCAACATTGCCCGCCACATGGACGCCTGCAGCAGGGTCATCTTTTTCCTTTCAGAGGCTTCCCTGGCCTCTCCCAACTGCCTCAGTGAGATCCGGCAGGCCCTCCGGCTCAGAAAGCCGGTCCTGATCGTCCCTCTGGAGGAGACAGGCGGGAAGCCGGCCTGGAATAAGCTCCTGGAGGGCGCCGCGGCCCTTCCTCTCACAGAGGGCCCGGAAAAAAGGGCGGAGGCCATTGTCCAGTCCCGCTTTCTTTCCGCCAGATACAAAAAAGGCCCCCTGGAGGCCCTGCCGTCTGGGATCCTGCCCCTTATCCTCTCTCTTTTCTTTTTCCTGGCTTCAGCGGCCTTCTTTTTCACGCTCCGGGCAGGCATCTGGGATCCCTGGAAAAGCAGGGCCAAGCCCCCTTCCTCCCAGGCGGAGACGGCAGAGGAGGAAGAAACACAAGAGGCGCCTCCCCAGGTGGTGGATCTTGGCGAAGCGGAAAAGTTCTTTCCCGTGGAATTTCCCGATTCCCTCCAGGAGCGGGCCGTCCGCAAAGCCCTTTCCAAAAAGAAGGACGTCATTACCAGGGGCATGCTCTCGGACCTGGACCGTCTTTACCTGTGCGGCACTCTGACGGCCGATGACCTGGCGGGCGTCTCCTTTGACCAGGAAGGGGTCTGCCGGGTCTACGGCACGGAAGCGGGCACCGGCCCGGTCACCGATCTGTCCCTTCTTACCTATGCCGTCCGTCTGCAGTCTCTGGCCCTGATCTGCCAGCCCCTGGAGGATCTGACGCCCCTTGGCGGCCACGCCCTGCTGGAAGAGCTCTATCTTTCCGGCTCGTCCCTGACAGATCCCCTGACCCTGTCCGGTCTTCCCTCCCTCCGGGTCCTCGACATCAGACACACAGGTCTGAAGGACCTGTCTTCTCTGGAGGACCTTCCCCGCCTGCAGAGGGTCTGTGTGAGCCGGGATATGCTGCCCCTTTCCTGGAATGAAAACGCAGGCTTCGATCTGATCCTGGTCCCCTGACCGGGAGAGCCTGCAGGAAATGTCACAAAAGCAAAAAAGGAGAAAGACCATGTCCAAAAGATCCATAAAGCTCCTGCGTTCCAAAGCCGATACAGACCAGCTTGCCCCCGTTCTGGAAGCCCTGCAAAGGAAGGGCGCCTCTTTGTCGGAGGAAAAGGCAGGGAAGGGCGATTTTCTGCTGGCCGTCCTTTCGGAAAGCCTCTATGCAGACAGGGCCCTCTGCGATACGCTCCTTGAGGCAGTGGGGCAGGGCTCGCAAAACGTCCTCCTCCTGCAGCTGGACCAGGCCCCTGTGCCGGAGGAGATCAAAACCGCCATTTTTGCCCGCAACGTCATCTCCGTACCAGGCAGGGATCCTGACCTGATCGCCGAAAGGGTCCTTTCTGCCCTGCCCCGGAAAAAGAAGCCCCTTCCCCTGTTCCTTTTGGCCGGCGGGGCCCTCCTTCTCCTCCTGGCCTTTTTCCTCTTCTTCCGAAAGGCCCCGGTCCCGGAGGAAGAGACGGCAGAAGCCCCGCAGGAGGTCGTCTATCCCCTGCCCGGCGGCATCACGGAGGAAGACCTGGCCAAAATCCGCTGCGTGGTGATCGAAGGCGGCCACTTTGTCTCCTACGAAGCAAAAGACAAGGACACGGAAAGCGGCTGGCAGGAGATCCTCTTCCGGACGGCCAGCGAGGAGGACGAAGACCAGGGCCCCCGCCGCTGGTACTGGAACGAAGACGGCAGTGAGCTGACAGAGGCGGCCTATGACCTCCGCTTTTTATCCCTGCTTCCCAACCTGGAAGCCCTCTGCATGGTCAGGGCCGGCATCGAGGAGGCGCCGGATCTCTCCGCCCTCACAGAACTTCAATATATCTCCCTTCTGGACTGCCCGGCCTTTGACCTGACATGGCTTGCAGCCTCCCCCGCAGAGGAAGTCAGACTCCGCCTGGATACCTCCTACGACGCCCTCACAAAGAGTCCCTTCCTCCGCAGGGCCGAGCTGACCCTGACAGGCCCTGAAAATGACCTGACGGCCTTTTCCCCCGCCACTCTCGAAGACCTGGTCCTTCACTGCGAGGGCCCCGGCACGGGCGGGGACCTCTCCTGCCTCTCGGCCTGCAGAAAGCTGAAAAGCCTCAGCCTCTACGGGGCCGCCCTGGCAGATCTGTCCTTTGCGGCGCCCCTTTCGGAGCTTGGCCGCCTGGAGCTTTGGGATCTCCCGGCCCTGTCGGACATTTCCGTCCTGGAAGGGGCAGGCTCTTTAAAGAGCCTGTCTGTCCATAACTGTCCCTCCCTGGAGGATCTGACGCCCATTGGGGCCTGCACCGCCCTGGAGGAGATTTCCCTTCTGCCGGACTTCGATGAGCTTATCGAAGATATTTCCTTTCTGGAGGGCCTGCAGCATCTGAACCGGATCGACCTTCCCCAGCTGGACGTCCCCGATCTTGCCTTTTTAAGGGCGCTTGGCCAGGACCAGTCCTACCTGCTGGAGCTGCAGCTGGGCGGAAGGGTCGGCGACTGGTCGGGCCTGGAGGCCTTTCACCGGATCGATTTTCTGCGCCTTGGCACCGCTGATCCAGGCGCCTTCCCCCTGATCGCCCCCTATCTGGCAGAGAAGGAGATCCAGCACCTGGTCCTGCAGAATTTCGATCAGCCGGATCTCTCCAAGGTCCAGCCCCTTCCCACAGAGCTGGTGCTGGAAAACTGCTCCCTGCCGGATCTTTCCTCCCTGCCTGAAACATGGGACTGTCCGGATTACTTCACGCCCAGACTGATCCTGCGGGACTGCCGGTCCCTGACCTCCCTGAAGGGCCTGGAAAAGCAGACCGCCATCGGCAGGGGAAGGGGAGCCCTGGAAATCGAAGCCTGCTACTATCTTAGAGACTGGGAAGCCCTTTCCGGCATGGACCTGGAGTCCCTCCAAATTACGGGAAGCTTTTCCCTGCCTTCCTTTGCCTCCTTCCACACGGAGGAACTGATCCTGGATACGGTGGAGGGGGTATCGGACCTGTCCTTCCTGGATGAATATGACGCTTCCTCTCCCTGCAGCTTCAAGCTCCTGGGCCTGGAGGGTCTGGAGGACCTGCGGCCCCTGGAGCGCTTCCACGGGACCTATCTCTCCGTAGAGCCCTACCTGGCGGACCAGGGACGTGATCTGGTAAACGCCGGGAATTTCAGAGAGCTCCGGGTGGAATATCCCCAGGGAGGCTGGGAGCTTGACAATTCGGATCTCTTCCTCACCTCCATGGAGGATCTGGAGACGCTGCCGGACGCCATGCTTCGAAGGATCCATGCCCTGGGCCTTGCAGACGGCGAGTTCTTCAGTCCCCTGCAAAGCGATATCCGGGATGAAGACGACGCGCTTTTGATCCACGACTTTGAAACAGACACTGAAAGGCCCGCCCAGGGCCAGGGCTTCCTGAAGGACCTGACTCCTTTCGAAAAGCTGACAGGTCTTGAGACCCTCAGTCTCTACGGGCAGCCTCTGGAGAGCCTGGAGGGTCTGGGCCAGTTTGGAAATCTGCAGGAGCTCAGCCTGGGCTTTTGCCCTGTGGAGGATATCTCCTCCCTCTTTGCCCTCCAGTCCCTGCGCTCTCTCAGTCTGATGGATATCCCCTGCACCAGTATCCAGGGCCTGCCAAACCTGGACGGTCTCTGCCGCCTTTCGCTGATCGGCACCGGGGTCACGGATCTTTCGCCCCTGGCAGACTGTGATTTTGAAGCGGCCATGGAGGAGGGGGGCCTTGAGCTGACCCTGATCGGGGACAGGTTCGAGGATTTTTCTCCCCTGTCCGCAGTCCCTGCCTACCAGAGGCTCCATCTGGCGGATGCTGACGCTTCCGCCTTCCTCCCCTGCCTGGAAGGCTGCCAGGTCCTCATTTTCCATGCGGACAACTGCTTTAGAGGCCCGGAGGCCAACGCCCTCCTTGCGGACTTTGCCGAGGCCCATCCGGAGCTGGAGGAGCTGGCGCTTTCCTGGAACCAGGATCTGACCGACCTCTCCCCCCTTCTGGACATGGAGAATCTGAGGCGGGTCCGGCTGGGCGATGGCATGGAGGAGGCCGCAGGGAGCCTGGAAGGAAAGGAATACGCCTTTCAGCTGGAGCGCTGAATGAGAGGGCACCGCCGCCCGCCATCAAAAAGATCCCATGTGCGTGACGAGCATGCACATGGGATCTTTTTGATTCAGGATTTCTTATTCGATTTCTTATTCGACTACGGTCACCTTTGTGATGTGAGGGTTGGGACCTTCATACCAGTAGAGGAAGCCTTCCATGTCGATCTTCTGGCCGACCTGGAGCGCCTTGACTGCTTCATAGACCTCGGTGCCGGCGCCTGTCAGATAGGACTCAACGGTAAAGGTATAGGTGTTGGTTCCATCTGTTACGTTGAAGTACAGGTCGTCGCCGTCGGAGCCGGAGCCGTCATAGCTGTAAAGATAAGCGACTTCCTTGCCGTCGGGATCGGTGGAGGGAGCTACGGTCAGGCCCTTGAAGGCTGCGAAGTAGTTCATGTAGGTCTCCAGATCATCGGTGCCCAGGGCAGCGGTCACATCTGTGGGCTCTGCGATGTAGGGATCTGCTTCGATGATTTCATAGGACTGTACGTCGCCGATCTCGACTTCGCCGGAGAAGACTGTCTTGTAGCCGGAGACGCGGATCTTGGTTCCGGGAACCAGAGCCTCGTTCTCTTCCTCGGAGATGGGCATGCTGTAAATGAAGTAAGCGCCTTCTTCATTCTGGGTATACATGGTAACGGCGCCGTCCCACCAGCCCTGCTTGGCCTGGACATAGGTCTCAACGGTCACGGGATCGTCTACCTCTGCTGCCAGGAAATCGGCATAGGACATGACCTCTGCAGCGGGCGCTTCCTCTTCGGCGGGAGCTTCTTCCTCAGCGGGAGCCTCTTCAGCGGGGGCTTCTGCTTCTGCAGGGGCTTCTTCTGCGGGTGCCTCAGCAGGCTGCTCAGCGGGCTTTTTGCCGCCGCAGGCAGTCAGGCCAAGGACCATGGATGCTGTAAGCAGTACAATCAGTTTCTTTTTCATATCTTTTCCTTTCTGCCGCTTAAGCGGCCACTCCTTTGGATCGCGGGCCTGTCCCTCCGGACAGGCATCCGCACACCTTCAGTTATAAATATTTTGGGCCGTTCCGTCAACAAGATTCCCGTATTTATCCCGTTTTCGCGCTCACTTCTGATGCCGAGGCCTTTATTTCTCCAATTGATGCTGCTCGCCAGAGCAGTGAATAAGCCTGCATCAGCAGGATGATTCACTTTTCTTTCTTGAGGATCTTGAATTCCTTCAGGCTGTAGAGACCGATCAGAATCCAGGCCAGGGCCAACGCTCCGATCAGGGCCTTGGAGGCGGCGGGCAGAGGACCCAGGTCCTTCTTGCCGCCTGCGCCCTCGCCGGTCACGATCTGGTCCAGGCGGT
>CAMNJZ010000033.1 GCA_946541955.1 uncultured Lachnospiraceae bacterium
TGAAGGACTTCTACGAGATGTTCCCCGAGAAGTTCAACAACAAGACCAACGGCATTACCCAGAGACGTTTCATGGTCCACGCCAACCCTCTGCTGACCGAATGGATCAGCGACAAGATCGGCGAAGAGTGGATCACGGATCTGTCCCAGCTGCAGGAACTCAAGAACTGGGTGGACGACACCAAGGCCCAGAAGGAGTTCATGAACATCAAGTACAAGAACAAGGTCCGTCTGGCCAAATACATCGAAGAGCACAACGGCATCGAAGTCGATCCCCGCTCCATCTTCGACGTACAGGTCAAGAGACTGCATGAGTACAAGAGGCAGCTCCTCAACATCCTCCATGTCATGTACCTTTACAACAAGCTGAAGGCCAACCCCGACATGGAAATGAACAAGAGGACCTTCATCTTCGGCGCCAAGGCGGCCGCCGGCTATGTCAACGCCAAGCTGACCATCAAGCTGATCAACTCCGTGGCGGACGTCATCAACAACGACGAGTCCATCCACGACAAGATCAAGGTGGTCTTCATCGAGGATTACCGCGTATCCAACAACGAGATCATCATCGCTGCGGCTGACGTCTCCGAGCAGATCTCCACAGCCTCCAAGGAAGCCTCCGGCACCGGCAACATGAAGTTCATGGCCAACGGCGCTCCCACCATCGGCACCATGGACGGCGCCAACGTGGAAATGGCTGAGGAAGTGGGCGCCGAGAACATGTTCATCTTCGGTCTTTCCTCCGAAGAAGTCATTAACTACGAAAAGAACGGCGGCTACAACCCCATGGACATCTTCAATTCCGACACCGAGCTGCGTCAGGTCCTGGTCCAGCTGGTCAACGGAACCTATGCAGACGGCGATACCGAGCTCTTCCGTCCTCTCTACAATTCCCTGCTGCAGAGGAACGGCTTCGATCCCGCAGACCGTTACTTTATCCTGAAGGACTTCCGCTCCTATGCAGAGGCCCAGGAAAGAGTCGACAAGGCTTATTCCAACACCAAGGGCTGGGCAAAGCTGGCCATGCTCCAGACAGCCTGCTGCGGCAAGTTCTCTTCTGACAGAACCATCGAAGAGTACGCCAGAGAAATCTGGCACCTGGAGAAGGTTCAGATCAAGTCCAGAAGGGGCAGAAGACCCAAGACACAGGCGTAAACAGAATTCACTTCGGACTTCAGGATTCACTTCGGACTTCAGAGTGACTTCAGAAAGGACAGGATTTTCCCCGGGGGATGTCCTGTCCTTTCGAATGCCCGGACTTTCTGTGAGAAACGCTGAGAGAGTGTGGATAGTCAGGGCCAAATCATCTATAATGCTTTATAGACTGAAAAACCAAAAATAACAAAAAGCGAGGCTTTTTATGAAAATTGTTGTATTATGCGGCGGTCTGAGCACGGAGCGCAATATTTCTCTTATTTCCGGAAGCAAGGTCTGCATGGCCCTGCGGGCCAGAGGCCATAAGGCGGTCCTGGTGGATATGTTCATGGGCCTGGACCAGGAGGATCCGGCGTCCCTCTTTGACGATCTGCCCTTTGTAAAGCCCATCTCCTTTGACGGAACCGCTCCGGACCTGGACCAGGTCAGGGCTTCCCGCGGGGGAGACAGCCCTTCTCTCTTCGGCCCCGGCGTACTGGAGATCTGTATGGCGGCGGATGTGGTCTTTATGGCCCTGCATGGAGAAGGCGGCGAGGACGGAAGGGTCCAGGCAGCCTTTGACCTTCTGGGCGTTCCCTACACCGGCTCCGGCTATGTGGGAGCCGCCATTGCCATGGACAAGATCCGGACCAAGGAGGTGGTTTCCGTCCAGGGAGTCAATACCCCTGCCTGGAAGTCCTATGATATGCGGACGGTCAGCGTGGAAGAGGTCATGGCTGAGAGCAAGCTGCCCTGCGTGGTCAAGACGCCGGGAGGCGGATCCTCCATTGGCGTTTACATTGTCAGGGAAGCCTCCGAACTGGAGCCGGCCATCCGGGCCTGCCTGCGCTACAGCAGGAAGCTCCTGATGGAGGAGCTGATCAGCGGCAGGGAATTTACCTGCGCGGTCCTCAACGGCCGGGCCCTTCCCTCTGTGGAGATCGCTCCCATTCAGGGCGGCTATGATTACTCCAACAAATATGTGGCCGGCGCCACCAGGGAGATCTGTCCCGGACGCTGCAGCAGGGAGGTGGAGGAGACCATCGGCCGGATGGCCCTGCAGGTCCATAAGGTCCTGGGTCTCCATACCTACTCCCGGAGCGACTTTATGGTGACGGATGACGACAGGGTCTATTTCCTGGAGGTCAATACCCTGCCCGGCATGACGCCCACCAGCCTGGTGCCCCAGGAGGCGGCGGCCGTGGGCATTTCCTTTGAAGAACTGTGCGAAATAATTGTGGAGGGAGCTTTCACCAGATGATTGCCATGACAGTAAAAGACCTGCTGGAGGCCACAGGCGGACGCCTCCTGGGACCCTTCCGGGATCAGGAAGCCGTCTTTACAGGCGTGAAGACAGACAACCGGGTCTGCGAAGAAGGAGACCTCTTTATCGCCATCGTGGGCGAAAACAACGACGCCCACCGCTTTATTCCCGGGGCTCTTGCAAAGGGAGCGGCAGGCTGCCTGATCTCCAGAGAGCTGGAGACCTATGAGGAAGGCAGATTTTATGTGCTGGTGAAGGACACCACCCTGGCCCTGGGAGACCTGGCCAGGTATTACAGGGGTCTTTTCCGGATCCCCGTGGTGGGCGTAACGGGCAGCGTTGGCAAGACCACCACCAAGGACATGATCGCGGCGGTCCTTTCCGCCCGCTTCAGGGTCCTCAAGACCGCGGGAAATCTCAACAACAACTTCGGTCTTCCCCGCATGCTCCTGCAGCTGGACAGGGACCATGAGATCGCTGTCATTGAGATGGGGATGAACCATCCGGGCGAGATCGACTATCTGACCCGGATCGCCAGGCCGGACGTGGCCGTGATCACCAACATCGGCGACGCCCATATCGGCAACCTGGGATCCAAGGAGAACATCCTGAAGGCCAAGGCCGAGATCTTCGGGGGCCTGTCCGAAAAGGGCATCGCCATCCTCAACGGGGACGATCCCCTGCTGCGGACCCTGGAAGGGAAGATTCCCTTCCCCATCCGCTTTATCGGCCAGGGAGAAGACTGTGCCTACCGGGCCGTGGACATCGATGATACCCTGCCGGACCGTCTGGTCCTGACAGCCAGGACGCCGGAGGGGAGCTACCCTCTGGAGGTCCCCCAGCCCGGCCGCCACATGCTCTATGCGGCCATGACGGCAGCGGCCGTCGGCGCTTACTTTGGGATGACGGCCGATGAAATCGCCGCCGGCGCAGCCTCCTATGTGCCCACAGCCATGCGGCTGGACATCACAAAGCTGGAAGGAAACATTGTCCTTTATAACGGGGCCTATAACGCCAACTCCGATTCCATGATCTCGGCCCTGCAGACCATGCGGGGGGCCAGGACGGCCAGAAAGGTGGCCGTTCTGGGCGACATGCTGGAGCAGGGGGCCTTTGAGGAGGCATTGCACCGCAAGGTGGGAAGAGCCGCGGCGGAACTCCCCGTGGATACCCTGGTGACGGTGGGGAAGGCAGCGGGCGCCTACCTGGCGGATGAGGCGGCAAAGGCGGGACTTGGAGACGTCAGAGTCTGCAGGGACCTGGAGGAAGCCAAAACGGTCCTGCGGGATCTGGCCCGGGAGGACACGGCCCTTCTTTTCAAAGCATCCCACAGTATGCACCTTGAAAAGCTCTATGACTTCTGCCTGGCTCTTGGCAAAAAGGCGGAGGAAGAAAAAAACAGCTGAAAAACCAAGACCCCCTGACGGGCGGTGCGCGTATGCGCCGGCCGTCAGGGGGGCTTTTGTACTTTATGATTTACTATGCCGGGCTTTATTAAGCTGGGCTTTATTAAGCCGGGCTTTATTAAAGCCTGTATACGATCCTTCCTGCCGCAATGGTATATTTTACGACCCCGGGCAGGGTCTCTCCGATAAAGGGAGAGTTTTTGGATTTGGAAGCAAAGCTTTCCGTTACGACCCAGGTCCCATCCGGATCAAAGAGGACCAGGTCTGCCGGAGCGCCTTCCTTGACCACGCCTGCATTCAGGCGGTAGAAGGCGGCCGGATTGGAGGTCAGGAGGCGGAGCAGGTCCATCATGGACAGATAGCCGGGCCCTACCAGCTCCCGGATGCCCAGGGACAGGGCGGTCTCCAGCCCGATCATGCCGCTGGGGGCCTTGGTGAATTCTCTGGCCTTTTCATAATCCGCATGGGGGGCGTGGTCCGTGGCGATGATATCGATGGTCCCGTCCTGGAGGCCCCGGATGATGGCCATGCGGTCCTCCTCGGTCCGAAGCGGGGGATTGACCCTGGCCAGGGTCCCCTTTTCGATGACGGCCCTTTCCGTCAGGGAGAAGTGATGGGGGGTCGCCTCCGCATGGATCTTTTTGCTGATCTGCCTGGCCTTTCTGACCAGGTCCACGGCTTCTTTGCTGCTGATATGCTGGATGCACAGGGGGGCGTCCTCCTCGATGGCGATCTGCAGGTCTCTTGCCACCATGGTGTATTCCGCCTCCCGGTCAGACCCGGTCAGGCCCAGGGCAGCGGCGGCTTCGCCGTGGCCATGGATGCCGTTTTCCCGGATATAGGCAGGATCCTCCTCATGCAGAGACACGGGCAGGTCCAGGGGACCGGCCAGCTGCAGGGCCCTGCGGAGAATCTCCGGGTCCAGGATGGGCTTGCCGTCGTCGGTAAAGCCGGCGGCTCCGGCTTCTGCCAGGGCCTTCAGGTCGGCCAGTTCTTTTCCGGCCATGCCCTTTGTCACATTGGCGCAGGAATAGATATGGACAGGGGTCTCCCTGCCCCGCTGCAGGATATCCTGCAGGACCTGGGGAGAGTCCACAGGGGGTACCACGTTGGCCATGAGGATGACTGAGGTATAGCCGCCCTTTGCAGCGGCCGCAGCCCCTGTCTGCAGGTCCTCCTTATAGGTAAAACCGGGATCCCGGAAGTGGGAGTGGGTATCGATCAGGCCGGGGGAGGCCACAAGGCCGCTGCCGTCCAGGACCTGCGCTCCCTCCGGTACCGGCAGATGGGGGCCGATGGCGGTAAAGATTCCGTTTTCCATGAGGATATCGCAGACCATATCCTGGCTGAGCCCCGGGTTGATCAGGCGGGTATTTTGAATTAAAAGCATTCTGTTCCCTTTCTTGGCAAAGACAATCTACTTCTTTTATCTTAGCGCTTTCTCCCTTTTGCCGCCATAGAAGGCCGGAGGATTTGTCAAGAATTTACTGTATACAAGCCTCAAAAAATTGTATACAATAATAGGCAGCAATAGTAATATAAGAATCATTCTTAAAATGGAGAGCAAGATATGGGTTATATCATCGGATATCTGAGGGCCCTCATTGCGTCGATCGTTTTTCTGATCGCCCTGCTTCTGGGTGCCCTCCTGCACTTTGTCACTTTCCTGATCGGCCACTTCAACGAAGAAGCCCGGGAAAGCATTCGCTACGCCTACATACACGGGGCCTGCAGGGTCATCTGGTTCTGCATCCAGGGTCCTACGAAGGTCATTGGTCTGGAAAACATCCCGGC
Organism: uncultured Lachnospiraceae bacterium; assembly: GCA_946541955.1. Lineage (GTDB taxonomy): Bacteria > Bacillota > Clostridia > Lachnospirales > Lachnospiraceae > CAG-791. Next base: position 5,598 of record CAMNJZ010000033.1, read on the forward strand.
CGACAGGGCCTGCGTTTTCATCGGCAACCACCGCAGCATCCTGGATATCGTGGTGGTCCTGGCCTATATGAAAAAGCCTGTGGGCTTTATCGCCAAGCAGGAGCTGAAGAAGGTCCCCATTCTTTCCATGCTGATGGAAGACATCCACTGTCTCTTTCTGGACAGAGAGGATCCCAGGCAGGGCCTGAAGACCATCCTGACAGCCATTGACCAGGTCAGGGGAGGCCTGAACATGTTCGTCTTCCCTGAAGGGACCCGGTCCAGGACGGAAGGCCAGTTCCTTCCCTTCCATGCCGGCAGCTTTAAGATCGCCACCAAGCCCGGCGCCCCCATTGTCCCGGTGACCATTGTCAACTGCGGCGACCTTCTGGAGGATCATTTCCCCAGGGTCAAATGGGTCAGTGTCCTGGTGGAATTCGGAGAACCCATTGAGACTGCGGACATGGACAAAAAGGCCCAGAAGGACCTGCCGGACCTGGTCCGCAGCAGGATCATGGAGACCTATGCGGCCCATGACGAAATCGTACTTAAGAAAGCAGGGTAAGATTCATGAAAAAGATGACCATGCTGGTGACAGAGTCCAAAAGACTTTCCGGGGAGATCTATTCTCTGACCCTTTGTGCAGGGGAAGGAGAGACCCTGGAGAAAGCCGGACCGGGACAGTTTGCCGGTCTTTTTCCCAGGGACGGGGCCCATCTGCTCATGCGGCCCATCAGTATCTGCCGCTATGACAGAGGGGCGCAGAGCCTCCGCTTTGTTTACCGGGCAGCCGGAGAGGGCACAAGGAGCTTTACAGACTTAAAGCCCGGAGACAGACTGGACTTTCTTGGCCCCCTGGGCAGGGGCTATGACGTTGAAGAGATGGCCGGAAAGAGGGTCCTTCTTCTGGGCGGCGGGATCGGGATTCCCCCCATGCTGGAGCTGGCGGCCTGCCTCTCCAGGCAGGAAGGGACCAGTGTCACGGCGATCCTGGGCTACAGGGATCAGAATCTCTTTTTGAAGGAGGAATTTGAAGCCTTCGCCAGGGTGCTTGTCGCCACCGAGGATGGGAGCGTTGGAACAAAGGGCAACGTCCTGACGGCCGCTGCCGAAGGGGAGATTTCGGCGGACGTGATCTGCGCCTGCGGGCCCATGCCCATGCTGCGGGCCGTCAAGGCCTATGCCGAAAAGACCGGGGCCAGATGCTTCCTTTCTCTGGAAGAGAGAATGGCCTGCGGGGTCGGGGCCTGTCTGGGCTGTGTGACCAGGACGACAAAAACAGACGCCCATTCCCATGTGGACAACGCCAGAGTCTGTACCGAGGGCCCTGTTTTTGACGCCAGGGACGTGGCTCTGTAAAAGCAGCACCGAAAGAAGAAGGGAAAGAGGAATGAATACCAGACCAGACATGTCTGTGACGATCGCAGGCGTCACCTTTAAAAATCCGGTCATGACCGCTTCCGGGACCTTTGGTTCCGGCATGGAGTACGGGCAGTTCGTGGACCTGAGCGGCCTGGGCGCCGTCGTGACCAAGGGCGTCTCTTCGGTCCCCTGGGCCGGTAACCCCACCCCCCGCGTAGCGGAGGTCTACGGCGGCATGCTCAACGCCATCGGCCTGCAGAATCCCGGGATCGATGTGTTTATTGAGAGAGACCTTGCCTTTTTGAAAAACTATGATACCAGAGTCATTGTCAATGTATGCGGCAGGACAGAGGAGGAATATCTGGAGGTGGTCAGACGCCTGCAGGACCAGCCTGTGGATATGCTGGAGATCAATGTATCCTGCCCCAATGTAAAGGAAGGAGCCATTGCCTTCGGGCAGAATCCGGACGCCCTTTACCGCATTACAAAGAAGATCAAGGCCGTGGCGGCCCAGCCCGTTATTATGAAGCTGACCCCCAACGTCACGGACATTGCCGTGACGGCCAGGGCGGCCCAGGACGGCGGTGCCGACGCCATCAGCCTGATCAATACCATTACCGGCATGAAGATCGACATTGAGAAGCAGGCCTTTGTCCTGGCCAACAGGACAGGGGGCATGTCGGGCCCTGCCATCAAACCGGTGGCGGTCCGCATGGTCTACCAGGCGGCTCAGGCAGTCTCCATTCCCATCATCGGCATGGGCGGAATCGCTTCCTGGGAGGATGCTGTCGAATTTATGCTGGCCGGCGCCAGCGCCGTCGCGGCGGGCGCCATGAACTTCCACAATCCATACCTGACCAGGGACCTGGTAACAGGCATGGAAAACTATCTGATCAGACACGGGATCGGGGCGGTCCGTGAGCTGACAGGAGCCGTGCACGCCTGAGGAAGATCCCAAAGGGCGCTGCGGCATACAAAACGATAAAGGACAAAGAATGATGAGGCAAATTACCAGAAACGCCTATGCCAAGATCAATCTGGCACTGGACGTCACAGGACGCAGGGAGGACGGCTACCACCTTGTGCGTATGATCATGCAGGAGATCGGTCTTTTTGATACCCTGACCTTCCGGGCCATTCCGGATGGAAGGGGCGAGATCCGTCTGCAGGTAGGCGGAGCAGACCTTTCCCAGGGGGAGGACAATCTGATCTGCCGGGCAGTCAGGGTCATGCAGGAGAAGCTGGCCGTAAAGGACAGCTTCGACATTGACCTTGTAAAGCGCATTCCCATCGCCGCCGGTCTTGCGGGCGGCAGCACGGATGCAGCGGCAGCCTTTCTGGCTCTGCGGGATCTCTATGCGCCGGACATGACAGACGAGGCCCTGCAGGCCCTGGCCCTGTCCCTGGGGGCGGACATCCCCTACTGCATCGCAGGCGGAACCAGGCTCTCGGAGGGAATCGGGGAAAAGCTGACGGCCCTGCCTTCTCTGCCGGCCTGGCCCCTGATCCTGATCAAGCCTTCGGTGGGCGTCAATACCGGCCAGGTCTACAGGGCCCTGGACGCCCTGGACCACTATGACCATCCCGATGTGGACGGCATGATCCGGGCCATCGGGCAAAAGGACCTTATGGGAACGGCGGCTCTCTGCGGCAATGTCCTGGAGCTTGTCACCGGTCCTATGGTGCCCAGGATTGGGGAGGTGGAGGCCTTCTTTATGAAGGAAGGCGCCCTGACCGCCAGAATGTCGGGCAGCGGGCCTTCGGTATTTGCACTCTATGAGAAAAAAGAAAGGGCGGCAGCCGCACTGGAGGAATTTTTCCTCTCTCCGGTGTCAGAGGGCTGTTTTGGAACATTAACGGAACTCTATACCAGAGACCGGGCCTGACCCGGCCCTTGTATGGGGACATTCAGAGTGAGACTGCTTTGGAATGAGAGGTAACAATGGAGTATAAAGATCCTGGCATTAATCTGGATGTTGACGACCAGTCTCTGCCGCTGAGAGAGACAGTATTTCAGACACTTAGAAAAGCAATCCTGACGGGCAAGCTCTCGCCGGGAGAAAGACTCACCGAGATCCGGCTGGGAAATCTTCTGGGGACCAGCCGGACCCCGATCCGGGAGGCCATCCGCAAGCTGGAGCTGGAGGGGCTGGTGACGATCATCCCCGGAAGCGGGGCCAGAGTGGCCCAGATCACAGAGGAGGAACTGCAGGAGGTCATGGAGATCCGCCTGGCCCTGGACGCCCTCTGCGCCAGACTGGCCAGCAGGCGGATCACGGATGAAGAAAGGGAAAGGCTCATGGCTGCCAATGTGACCTTTAAGGAGGCGGTGGCCAAGGGAGACCAGATCGCCATCACCGAGGCGGACGTGGACTTCCACGATGTGATCCTGTCTGCAGCCAAGAACCTGAAGCTGTCCAGCATCCTGGAGCGGCTGGCCGACAATCTCTACCGCTACCGGTTCGAATATATCCGGGACGAGCACCGCTATGACAGACTGATCCGGGAGCATGACAGCCTGGTCCAGGCCATTCTGGCAGGAGATGAGGAGACGGCCGCCAAGTCCGCCATCATTCATGTGGAGAACCAGAGAGAATCGATCCTGGAACAGATCCGGGCGGCCTATAAGATCTGAAAAAAACTCCCTCAGCGGCCTGGCTGAGGGAGTCTTTTCTTTTTTTAAATTTTTAAATATGCAGTTATTTGACGGGCTTGGCGCCGGCCTTTTCCTGGAGCTTGTCCATGGTCCTGCCCCACCAGCCTTTTTTCTTGGGCGGCTGATCGGAGACCAGCTTCTGGCCCTTGGAGCCTCTGGCACTGACGATGTACATACCGCTGACTTCGGCCCGGATGTTTTTCTTCACGGGGATCGTATCAAAGATGGCTTCATCACAGACCATGTTGATGTACTGATTGCCGGCCTTGACTCTGACAATGGGAAGCTTGCCGCGGCGTGCGTACCAGGGAGTGCTCTTTACGACCTCCTCCGGAAGTCCGGCCTCCTTGAGCTTCAGGCGCTTCTTGTCGATGACCAGAAGATTGACCTGCTGCTTGTTGGCCTGAATCTGGGCCTGCTGCTCTTCCTGACGCTTTTGCAGCTTTGTGCCGAAGAAATACAGGGCGACTGCGGCAGCGATCAGGACTGCCAGAATGACTAGTAATACGATTTGTACTGTGCTCACAATGGTTCCCCCTCACTTAAGAGTTATTCTTTCTGTCTTCAAAAACAGTTCGCAATCATTCTAACATTGTTTGAAAAGCTAGGCAATAACCAAAACAGAGCCAAACCGGGCCAACTTAACAGGAAAAGTCTTTGAAAGATTTTTTTCCTGTGATAATATAATGTAGTTATCCTGCAGGCTTTTGCAGGAAGACATTGCAGGGATCCAGAAAAAGAACGAATCAGCAATAGAAAAGGAAACCGATTTATGAGAAAAAAAGCAGCGATCCTTCTTGCGCTTGTCATGTCGGCGGCACTTGCAGCCTGCGGCGGCGCAGCGGAGCAGGAGACACCGGAAGAGGGCGATGTTACACAGGCCACAGAGGAAGAGCAGGAGCCTGTCTTCGCCGCTTCGGATTATGTCGACCCTGCGCCCTATGATACCATTGAAATAGAAACGGCCCCCGTAAAGCAGGTGGACAAGGCGGATATCCAGACCGAGATCGACAGATTCCTGGCGGACAACGAGCAGCTGGTGGAGATCAAGGACAGGACCGAGGTCGAAACGGGAGACACCGTCAGGGTCAGCTATGTCCTGAAGGCCGACGGGGAGGAAGTGGAAGACGCGGCCATGGAGGACCTGAATGTGGAGGTCGGCCAGGGCACCATGCCGGAAGGCTTTGAGGAGGGCCTTGTGGGCGCCCAGGTGGGCAGCAGCAAGGAAATCACCCTGACCCTTCCCGAAGATTATCAGGATTCCGACCTGGCCGGCAAAGAGGTGGTCTATGAGGTCGAGATCCAGGGAATCTACGCCTACCAGATCCCGGAACTCAATGATGAATTCCTGGCCTCCATCGGCAAGGTGGACAACAACAATGAGCCCATCGACACCGTCGACAAGCTCTATGCCTATTTCAAAGACCAGCTCCAGGCCCAGGCCGACAGCGAGCATGAGGAAGCCGTGAACACCGCGATCCTCAGCTATCTGATGGACAACAGCACCTTCAAGCAGGACATTCCCGCCGACTATGTCAGCAGGATCGAGACGGCCTATACCAAGATGTATCAGGAATACGCCAAACTCTATGGAGAGGACCTGTCCGCCTTCATGACCCGGATCGGGTCCACCGAGGAATCCTATCAGGACGACATCCATAAGATCGCGGAGCAGTACTCCAGGCAGGTCATGATCCTGCGGGCCATCGGAGAAAAGGAAAATCTCCTTCCCACCGATGCGGAAATGGAGGACTATGCGGCCCAGAAGGCTGCTTCCTTCGGCTATGCCTCCGTGGAAGCCTATGAAAAGGACTTTGACATTGAACTGGTCTATGACAATCTCATCTGCGACAGGGTACTGGCCTATCTCAAGGGCCATGTAAAGGCCAAAGAGACGGCAGAGGCAGCCAAAAAGACCGATCCTGCGGATCTGGTCGGCAAAAAGTGCAGGATCAAAATCAAACATGACGAGCTGATCATCCGGACCGGCCCCGGTAAGGATTACAGTGAGCTGACCAGGGTCCCCAAGGGCAAGGTGGTCACTGTGCTGGAAATCGATGAAAGCGGCAAGTGGGCCAGGATTTCCTTCGATGAAATGGAAGGATACTGTGCCGTCAAATATCTGAAACTGAAAAAGAAGCAGTAACAGCAACAAAACTGCTTTATAAAGACACTAGATAAGAGAAGGAGATTTTTGCAATGAGAGAGGAGTATCAGCTGATCGAGATCAGAGAGCTGTTCGAAAACATCGGAAAGTATGCGGGGACCAGAGTCACCGTAGGCGGCTGGATCCGCAGCAACCGCGATTCCAAAGCCATCGGCTTTATCGTTCTGAATGACGGTTCCACCTTTAAGACCCTGCAGCTTGTTTACAGTAAGGACCTGGCCAACTTTGCCGAGGTGGCAAAGCTCAATGTCGGCTCCGCCGTGATCGCCACAGGCACCATCGTGGAAACGCCCCAGGCCAAGCAGCCCTTTGAAATGCAGGTCGAATCGGTAGAGGTCGAGGGCAGCTCCTCCGGAGACTATCCCCTGCAGAAGAAGCGCCACAGCTTTGAATATCTGAGGACCATTCCCCATCTGAGAGTCCGCGCCAACACCTTTACGGCTGTTTTCCGCGTCCGCTCCCTGATCGCTTTTGCGATCCACAGGTTCTTCATGGAGAAGGGCTTTGTCTATGTGCATTCTCCCATTATCACCAGCTCCGATGCGGAGGGTGCGGGCGAAATGTTCCAGGTCACGACCCTGCCCATGGATTCTCTTCCCATGACCGAGGACGGCAAGGTGGATTATTCCAAGGATTTCTTCGGCAAGCCCACCAATCTGACCGTCAGCGGCCAGCTGGACGTGGAGACCTACGCCTTTGCCTTCCGCAATGTCTATACCTTCGGCCCCACCTTCCGTGCCGAAATGTCCAACACCACCCGCCATGCGGCTGAGTTCTGGATGATCGAGCCCGAGATGTGCTTTGCCGACCTGAAGGATGACATGAAGCTGGCAGAAGACATGCTCAAGTATGTCATCCGCTATGTCCTGGACAACGCACCCGAAGAGATGGCTTTCTTCAACCAGTTCATCGACAAGGGCCTGCTGGAGAGACTCAACCATGTGGTCAGCTCCGATTTCGGTCATGTGACCTATACCGAGGCCATCGAGATCCTGGAAAAGCACAACGACGCATTTGATTACAAGGTCCACTGGGGCAGTGATCTGCAGACCGAGCACGAGCGCTATCTGACCGAGGAGGTCTTCAAGCGCCCTGTCTTCGTCACAGATTATCCCAAGGAGATCAAGGCATTCTATATGAAGCTCAACGAGGACGGAAAGACAGTCGCAGCCATGGACTGCCTGGTCCCCGGCATCGGCGAGATCATCGGCGGCAGCCAGCGTGAGGAAGATCTGGAGAAGCTGGAAAGACGCATGGATGAGCTTGGAATGGACAAGGAAGGCTACCAGTTCTACCTTGACCTGCGCAGATACGGCTCTGTCAGGCATGCAGGCTTCGGTCTGGGCTTTGAACGCTGTGTCATGTATCTGACAGGCATCGGCAACATCAGGGACGTCCTTCCCTTCCCCAGAACCGTAGGCAACTGCGAGCTTTAAGATGCCGCTGATCCTCCGGAATACGAGGTCAATTTGAAAAAAGGCAAACATACTTCCAAAACCGGAAAACTGAATAGACTCCTGGCCCTGGCTCTTTCCCTGTCCCTCCTGGGGACATGGGGACTTCCTGCCCGGGCCGATGAGATCGAAGATGCCAGAGAGCAGGTGGAAAGGACCCAGGAGGAGATCCGTGATAACAACGAACGGATCGACTCCATGGAGGGCGAACAGGCCCAGGTGGGAACCAGGATCGACGATACGACAGACGAGATCGCCGCCATGATGGCCACCATCGCCCTGCAGGAGCAGGAGATCAGCCAGCTGAAAAAGGATATCAAGGTCCAGAAAAAGAAGCTGAGCAAGGCTGAGAAACGCCTGCGCACGCAGAGCAGTCAGATGGAAGACCGCATCAGGACCATCTATGAGCAGGGAGAGATCTCCTATCTGGAGGTCCTGCTGGAGGCAAAGTCCTACAGCGACATGCTCACCCGGTCTGAATATGTCAGCCAGCTCTATGACTATGACCGTAAGCTTCTGGAAAAATACAGATCCAGGAGCGAGGCGGCGGCCCAGGCCAAGTCGGAGCTCTCCGCCCAGAAGATCCTGGAGAAGGAGGCGGAGGACGAGCTGGAAAAGGAGCAGGAGAGACTGGAGGAAGCCCTGTCGGATCTGAAGGACTCCTATGACGACTATGACGCCAGGCTAGCTTCGGCCAAGGCAAAAGCCTCGGAGCTCCAGGCAAGACTGGAGGAGCAGAAGGCCTATCTGAACCAGCTGGAGGAGGAAAAGCGCAGAGAGGAAGCAGCCGCGGCAGCGGAAGCGGCCAGACAGGCCGCCCAGGAGGCATCGTCCAACGCCTGGTCCGCCGCCTCCGAGACCTCCTCGGCCGGCTACGTGAACGGCATCCCCGTGCACATTCCCTCCGATCTGGACGGCTACCGGGGCCCGAGCGGCACCACCGGCCAGGACGTGGTCAACTTTGCCTGCCAGTTCGTGGGCAATTCCTATGTCTGGGGCGGCACCAGTCTGACCAGAGGCTGCGACTGCTCCGGCTTTACCCAGACGGTCTACAGTCTCTTTGGCTACACCATTCCCAGAACGGCGGAGATGCAGCTGCTCTACGGGACCCAGGTCAATTCCCTGGAGGAGGCCAGACCCGGCGATCTGATCTGCTATGCGGGCCATGTGGCCTTCTATATCGGCAATGGACAGATCGTCCATGCGGCGTCTACCACCAGCGGCATCATCTACGGCAGCGCCACCTACAGAACGATCCTGGGAATCCGCAGGATCATCAATTAATACAGCATCATAAGAACCTGAGAGCATTTCGGCATCAGAAGAAGGTCTCTCAGAGACTGATCGGAAAGAGCACGGACAAAGGCGTCGGGGCTTCTTTCCGATCTTTTTTAGGCACTTATCAGCAAGACGGAGGTAAGCATGGCAAGAGAAATGATAATCGTACTGGATTTCGGCGGCCAGTATAAGCAGCTGATCGCCAGAAGAGTCCGGGAATGCAATGTATACTGTGAGATCCATCCCTATACGACCTCTCTGGAGAGGATCCGGGAGATGGATCCCAAAGGCATCATCCTGACAGGCGGCCCAAACAGCGTCTATGATCCGGCCTCTCCCACCTGTGACAGAGGCCTGTTCGAGATGGGGATTCCGGTCCTGGGCATCTGCTACGGTTCCCAGCTCATGGCCTATAAGCTGGGAGGCAGTGTGAAGACAGCGCCCGTCAGCGAGTATGGCCATACAGTGGTGGAGATTGACGGCCGGGACAGCCTTCTGTTCCAGAATGTGAGCAGTAAGACCCAGACCTGGATGAGCCATACGGATTATATCGCCTCTCTGCCGGAGGGCTTTCGCATTACGGCCCATACCCCTGTTTGTCCCGTGGCGGCCATGGAGCATACCGAAAGGAAGCTTTATGCCCTCCAGTTCCATCCCGAGGTCACCCACTCCCTGGAAGGCGGGGAGATGCTCCGGCATTTTGTCATGGACGTGTGCGGCTGCAGCGGCGACTGGAAGATGGACTCCTTTGCCGAGACCACGATCAAAGAGCTCCGGGAGAAGATCGGGGAGGACCATGTGATCCTGGGCCTGTCCGGCGGCGTGGATTCCTCCGTTGCGGCAGCCCTGCTTTCCAGAGCCATCGGAAAGCAGCTCCACTGCGTCTTTGTGGACCACGGCCTGATGCGCAAGGATGAAGGCGACGAGGTCGAAGCCATCTTCGGGCCGGCAGGCTCCTTTGATCTGGACTTCACCAGAGTCAACGCCAGAGAGACCTTCTTTATGCAGCTGATGGGCGAATCCGATCCCGAGAGCAAGCGCAAGGTCATTGGGGCCGTGTTCCCCCAGGTCTTCGGCGATGAGGCGAAGAAGCTGAAGGGGAAGGTAAAATACATTGCCCAGGGCACTATTTATCCCGACGTCGTGGAAAGCGGGGACGGCAAGACCAGCGACGTGATCAAGTCCCACCACAACGTGGGCGGGCTCCCCATTGACCTGGTCAGAGATCTGGGCTTTGACGAGAAGCCCATCGAGCCCCTCCGCATGCTCTTTAAGGACGAAGTCCGCAGAGTCGGTCTGGAGCTGGGAATCCCGGCGGACCTGGTATACAGGCAGCCCTTCCCCGGCCCCGGTCTGGGGGTACGGATCGTGGGCGAGATCACCCCTGCCAAGGTAAAAATCGTCCAGGAGGCAGACTATATCTTCCGGGACGAGCTGGCAAAATCCGGCGCTGACCGGGATCTGGGCCAGTATTTTGCCGCCCTCACCAACATGCGCAGCGTGGGCGTGCAGGGAGACCACAGGACCTACGGCCTGGCCGTTGTTCTCAGGGCCGTTCTGACCAGCGACTTCATGACGGCGGAGGCCGCCCCGATCCCCTGGGAGGTGCTGCAAAGATGCATGACCCGGATCATCAATGAAGTGCCCGGCGTCAATAGAGTCCTGTATGACATCACCTCCAAGCCTCCGGGAACCATCGAGCTGGAGTAATGCCGGGCAAAAGAAAAAAGACCTTTCCGGATTCATGGAAAGAGAGGAAGCGGCTATGACAAAGCAGGAAGCGATGGATTATATCAACGCACATAAATGGAGCAAATGGAGGCTGGGCCTGGAGCGGATCACAGAGCTTCTGGCAAGGCTGGGCAATCCCCAGGACCGGCTGCGCTTCGTGCATGTGGCGGGCTCCAACGGCAAGGGGTCGACCTGCGCCATGCTGGAGCGGATCCTGCGGGAAGCGGGGTACAGAACGGGCCTTTTTCCGTCGCCCTATATCGAAGATTTCTGCGAGAGGATCCAGGTGTGCGGCAAAAATATCTCGGAGGAGGAGCTCTGTGAGATCACGGCCCTTGTCCGGGCGGAGGCCGACGCCATGGAGGACCATCCCAGCCAGTTCGAACTGATCACAGCGATCGGCATGATCTGCTTTGTCCGCCGCCGGTGCGACCTGGTGGTCCTGGAGGTGGGTCTTGGCGGCGAATTTGACGCCACCAACGTGATCCGGGCCCCCGAGGCCTGTGTGATCACTCATATCGGCCTGGAGCATACGGAATATCTGGGGGATACCCTGGCCAAAATCGCCCGCACCAAGGCAGGAATCATTAAAGCAGGATCTGACGTCGTTCTTTATGAAAATGATCCGGAAGTGATGGAAGTGGTCGAAGCGGTATGCCGGGAGAAGGGCTGCCCCCTCCATATCGCGCGCTTTTCCAGGATCCAGCCCCTGGAGGCCTCTCTTTCGGGCCAGTCCTTTGCCCTGCATGCAGAAGAGGAGGGAAAGCCGGACCTTAGACTGCAGCTCTCCCTGCTGGGCGCCCATCAGCTCTGCAACGCGGTGACAGCCCTGACCACCGTCGAGGTGCTCCGCAAAAGGGGCTTTGCCATTCCGGAGGAAGCGGTGGCCGCCGGACTCAGGAAGGTAGAGTGGCCGGCACGCTTTGAGGTCCTTTGCAGGGAACCCCTCTTTATTCTGGACGGCGGCCACAATCCCCAGTGCGCAGAGGCCCTGGCAGGGACCCTGGAAGCCTACCTGCCTGCCTGCCGGGGCAGGGCCATCTTTCTGGCAGGCATCCTGGCGGATAAGGACTATGCCAGGATCGCGGAGATCCTTTCCCCCTATGCCGCCGAATTTATCTGCGTTACGCCGGACTCGGAAAGAGCTCTTCCGGCCTGGGACCTGGCCGCCTTCCTGCAGGGAAAAGGCAGTGCTGCCTCGGCCTGTGACAGCATAGAAGAAGGCATTGCAAAGAGCCTTGCCAGGGCGGCAGATGCCCCCGGGATGCCTCCTGTGATCGCCTTTGGCTCCCTCTATATGGCGGGAGCGGTCCGGTCCGCCTTTCCCCTTCTTTGCAAGAAGGCCCAGCGCAGGATCGCAGCGGCCAGGCGAAGGGCCCTGACCCAAAAGGAGAGAGAGGAAAAAAGCAAGGCTATCTCAGAGCATCTGATTTCGCTTTTGAAAGAGCCCGGCTGCCAGGATGTAAAGACGATCTTTACCTACAGGGCCACCTGGGAGGAAGCGGATCCCCGCGCCTTTCACAGCTGGGCAAAGAAAGAGGGATACCGCCTGGCCTACCCGGTCACGCTTCCGGGCGGCCGGATGAAGGCCGCCGTACCGGCAGAAAAAGAGGGCTTTCGTCTGGGCCCCCTTGGTATCTGGGAGCCCGTTCTGGAGACGGCCCAGGTCTTGGCCCGGGAGGAGATCGATCTGGTCATCCTGCCCTGCGTAGCCTTTGACCCCCAGGGGAACCGCTGCGGACACGGCGCCGGATATTATGACCGCTTTTTGGAGGGCATGGATCCGGAAAGGCTTGTGCTGGCGGCCTTTGAAGCACAGAAGATCGAAACTTTGATGACGGAAAAAACAGATCTGCCGGTCAAGGCGATCGTAACGGAAGACGGCGTTCGAAGGCTTTGAGAAAGTCACCTGCATATTTCTTATACAGTCCCATAAGAAGGGGCCCTTTTTTTGGCCTTCTCTTAAGGGACTCTTTTTCTGTATGGATTAGACAGCAAAAGCATCCAAATCGGTGCTATAATAAACAATGGCTGCTCCAGAAGACAGGTGCGATGCCAAAACAGAAAGGAAGGACGGAATGTAAGATGACACCCTTAAAGAAAATCACCAATAAGCTGCTGTGGATCTTTGCCATCGGCCAGTTCGGCTGGAGCCTGCTCTCCGGCATCGTGGCCAACTGGATGGTCTACTACTATACTGGCAGTCCGGACGCTCAGAATCCCAATACCGGTATCTTTGCTTCCGGAATCACCCAGGAGCCCATCCTCTTCAAACTTACCCTCTTTGGCCTGGTCCTGGCGGTGGGCCGGATCTTCGATGCCATCACAGACCCCCTGATCGCAGGCTGGTCTGACGGCAGCAACTATAAGGGAGGCCGGAGGATCCCCTTCATGCGGGCCATTGCCATTCCCTTTGCCCTTGTGACCATCTTCCTTTTTGTCCTGCCGCAGACAGGGTCTGTGGCGGTCAATGACATGCTGCTCTTTGTGCTGCTCATGGTCTTTTACCTCTTTATGACCATCTTCTGCACGCCCTACAACGCCCTGATCGCGGAGCTGGGCGATACCCAGGAGCACAGGATCAATGTATCCACCTATATTTCCTTTACCTTTATCGTGGGCCAGAGCCTTTCCTTTATGCTGCCCAACGTTGCCGGCATGCTGGAGGGCGCTGTGGGCCAGCAGGGTTCCATCCGCTTTGCCGTTGCCATTATGTCATCCATTGCCTGTGCCGCCATGCTGCTCCCCTCCTTCTATATCAGGGAACGGGATTACATCGTGTCAGAGCCCAGCAGGACCAAGCCCTTTGCGTCCCTTCTGCGGACCTTCCAGAATGGCCAGTTCCGCCGCTTTGTTTACAGCGACGTGATCTATTTCTTTGCCCTTACCCTTTTCCAGACCGGCCTGGCCTTCTATGAGACCAAGCTCATGGAGATCGAGGACAAATGGACCTTCGTTCTGACAGCGACCATGACCTTTATCAGTGTCCTGCTCTATCCGGCTGTCAACAAGCTGGCCCCCAGGCTTGGCAAGAAGAAGCTGATCATTACCGGCTTCTTTGCCTATGCCATGGTCTTTCTGATCACCTTCCTCTGCGGCAAGGGCCTGCACTGGGGCTTTATCGTAGCTGTATGCGCTTCGGTCCCCATGGCCATTCTGGGCATCCTGCCCCAGGCCTGTGTGGCGGACGTGGCTGAGCTGAGCCGCCTGGAGACCGGCGAAGACCGCAGCGGCATGTTCTTTGCTGCCCGTACCTTTGCTTTCAAGATGGGCCAGGCCCTGGCCATGGTCGTTTTTACCTCCGTGACGGTCGCCAAGACCCCTGCAAGCTACAGACAGACCGCCCTGATCGCAACGGTGACCTGCCTGATCGGAGCCTGCCTCTTCTTCCTTTACAATGAAAAGATGATTCTGGGAAGGATCGAAGAGCTGAAAGCTGAAAAATCACACTGATGCAGGTTCACCCGTTCTGGAGCCTGTGCCGCTTTTAAGCACGCTATGACTGGAAAGCGCCGGCCTTTGCCGGCGTTTTTCTTATTACGCCCGGTGGGCGGATGTTGCAGGCGGCGCCTCATTCCGATATCATAGGAAGAGTGAAAAGGGGCGCTTTCCTTTTTGCGCCGGATCCGGTCCGACTCTGCCTACGAGACCATGCTCCGGGCTCTGTGGGACTATAATTATGGGCCCTGGATGAAGGCCATGGCAGAGGAGAGCCGCCAAAGCCCCCTCCATCTGGAAATCCGCTGGAAGATGTGAAAGGCACTATTTATGAAATTCAATCTTTTTGCCCCTGTAGATATGACCAAGGGGAATCCTGTTGTACAGATCATCAAGTTCACCATTCCCATGCTGCTGGGCAATATCGCCCAGCAGCTCTACAACACGGTGGACAGCATCATTGTGGGCCGCTTTGTGGGAGACAACGCCCTGGCCGCCGTAGGCAGCGCAGGTCCCATCCTGAATCTGATGCTGGTCCTCTTTATCGGCATTTCCGTGGGCGCTTCCATCGTGGTTTCCCAGTATTTCGGAGCCAGGCAGAGAGAGTCTCTCTCCCGGTCCATCGGGGCCTGCGTGGTCCTGACCGGCATCGCCTCCCTGATCATCATGGTCCTGGGGCCCCTGGTGACCATGCCCCTGCTGCGTCTGCTCCGTACGCCGGAAAGCATTATCTACTGGTGCAGGAACTACCTGATCATTATCTTCGTAGGCATTGCAGGCGGCGGCTACTACAACATCCTTTCCGGCGTGCTCAGAGGTCTGGGAGATTCCATGTCCGCCCTGCTCTATCTGCTGGCGGCCACCGGCATCAACATTGTCCTGGACTATGTCTTTGTGGCCCATCTGGGCATGGGCGTGGCGGGCGTTGCCCTGGCAACGGTCATCGCCCAGTTCGTCTCCGCCCTGCTGTCTCTGCGGCGGCTGACCAAAATGACGGAATATTTCGACATGAAGAAGGAATATCTTCTGCCGGACAAAAAGTATATCGGGTCTTTGGTCCGTCTGGGCATTCCCTCCGGCATTACCCAGGCCATCTTTTCCATGTCCATGATCGTGGTCCAGTCCCTGACCAACAGCTTCGGGGAACAGTTCATCGCAGCCAACGTCATCGTCATGCGGATCGACGGCTTCGTGGTCCTGCCGGCCATGTCCTTCGGCGCAGCCATGACGACCTTTGCCGGCCAGAATATCGGCGCCGGCCATCTGGACAGGGTCCGGGAGGGGACCAAGTACGGGACCCTGGCGGCCATGGCCATCTCCTCAGGCGTTACAGGCCTGATCCTCCTTTTTGGAAGACCCATCATGGGCATGTTCACCAAGACCCAGGACCTGATCGACTTAAGCTACCAGATGATGCAGATCATGGCCATCGGCTATGTGATCATCGAGATTACCCAGTGCCTTTCGGGCGTCATGCGGGGCGCCGGGGATACGGTCAGACCCATGTGGATCTCCATTGCCACCTCCATTGCCATCCGCATCCCTCTGGCCTACGGCTTGGTGGAGCTGACCAAGACGCCGGACCTTCCCCAGGGCAACTGCGCCATGATGTATGTTTCCATGCTCATTTCCTGGAGCCTGGGCGCTGTCATCTCCCTTATCGTCTACAGGGCAGGCAGATGGCAGAAGGCGGCGGGCCTGATCGCCCGGGGTGAGAGGAATTCTGCATAGGCCCCGTTTAACAAAAATGAATATACCTGCGGGCTGAAAATGTATATAATGACAATGACAGGAGGGGGAGAGCCCGGATCCTGTATGAAGAAAAAGCTTTCCGGCGGCCTGGCCGCCCGGAGCAGCCCCCTTTGAAAGGAGAGTTAAAAATGTTTTCTCTTATGAATCTGATTGTATCTCTGGTCATCAGCGGTGTTTCCGGCTGGCTTGCCGGCAGGATCATGAACGTGAATTTCAGCATTCCCCTTTCCGTGATCGTTGGTATGATCGGCGGCGCAGTGGGATCCATGCTGTTCGGCCTGATCGGTTTTCACGCTTACGGGACCTTAGCAAACATCATCACATCGGTGGTGGGCGCCTGCGTCCTGATCTGGATCGTCAACTACGTGGCCGGCAGAAGGCGCTGAGCCTTCGGGGCTGGAAAAACCTGCCGGATTTTTGAAGACATGTACAAGAGAGCCTCTCCGTCCGCCCGGTATCCTGAAAAGGTACCTGGCGGAGGGGAGGCTTTTTAAAGCGCCCGGCAGG
>CAMNJZ010000034.1 GCA_946541955.1 uncultured Lachnospiraceae bacterium
TATTAGATCTAAAAGAAATCTTCAGGGTTGCATTTCTGTTAAGTTGTCATATATTCGATTGTTATGGTGCAAATGAAGCCTGCATGACAGGCTTCATCTAGCGGAGAAAGAGGGAGTCGAACCCTCGCGCCGCTTCTCACGACCTACTCCCTTTCCAGGGGAGCCCCTTCGGCCTCTTGGGTATTTCTCCATAGGTGCCAAATTAAAATTCAGCTATTCAGTTTACTTAAAAGTAAGGGAGCGGAGAGGATGGGATTCGAACCCATGTGCCCGTTAGGACAAACGGTTTTCAAGACCGCCTCGTTATGACCGCTTCGATACCTCTCCGTATCTTGCACGCGTTTTTCTGACGCGCAAGAAGTATATTACCAGAAAGGTATAACAGTGTCAACAACAAATTTCAAAATTCCCGGACGTTTTTTCCGTTTTTTCCGCCCTTTTTTCAATTCGCCTAAAAAGACAATTCCCGGGGGCTTCCCCCCGGGAATGGGTCCTGCTCAAACTGCCATTTTCTCAGCAGAGCTCCGCTTTCAGCTCCTCTACCTTGTCCAGGGCTTCCCAGGGCAGGTTCAGATCATTTCTTCCGAAATGACCATAGGCCGCTGTTTTCCTGTAGATCGGTCTGCGCAGATCCAGCATTCTGATAATGCCGGCAGGGCGCAGGTCAAAATGTCTGCGGATGATCTCCACGATCTTCTCCTCGCTGACCTTGCCAGTGCCGAAGGTGTCGACCATGATGGATGTGGGATGGGCAACGCCGATGGCATAGGAAAGCTCGATTTCAAGCCGGTCTGCATAGCCAGCCGCCACCAGGTTCTTGGCAACATATCTGGCTGCATAGGCTGCGCTCCTGTCCACCTTGGTGCAGTCCTTGCCGGAGAAGGCGCCGCCGCCATGACGGGCCATGCCGCCATAGGTGTCGACAATGATCTTCCGGCCTGTCAGGCCTGCGTCGCCCTGGGGGCCGCCGATCACGAATCGTCCGGTAGGATTGACGAAATATTTGGTATCCTCGTCCACCATATCCTTTGGAAGAATGGCGTCGAAAACATATTTCTTCATATCTTCATGGATCTGCTCCTGGCTGATCTCCGGATCATGCTGGGTGGAAAGGACCACGGTATCGATCCGCAGGGGTCTGCCGTCTTCCCCATATTCCACAGAAATCTGGGTCTTGCCGTCCGGTCTCAGATAAGGAAGCGTTCCGTCCTTGCGGATATCTGTGAGACGCTTGGAAAGCTTGTGGGCCATAGCGATGGGATAAGGCATATATTCCTCGGTCTCATTGCTGGCATAGCCGAACATCATGCCCTGGTCTCCTGCGCCGATGGCTTCGATCTCTTCGTCGGTCATCTTCTTCTCTTTGGCTTCCAGCGCCTTATCAACTCCCATGGCAATATCGGGAGACTGTCTGTCCAGCGCCACCATGACGGCGCAGCTGTCGGCGTCAAAGCCGATCTCCGAGCTGGTATAGCCGATCTCACGGATCGTGGAACGGACGATCTTCTGAAAATCGACCTGAGCGTTGGTGGTGATCTCACCGCAGACAACTACAAATCCTGTGCTGGCCATGGTCTCACAGGCTACTCTGGAATTCGGATCCTGGGCCAGGCAGGCATCCAGCACGGCGTCGGAAATCGCGTCGCATACCTTGTCGGGATGCCCCTCTGTTACAGATTCAGATGTAAAAATATATTTTTCCATGAATGTCTTCCTCCTGCATATATGTCATAAGAATCGGACGGGCGGCCTCACGCCGCCTGATCGCGCAAAAAAAATCCGTCTGAACAATGCCAGCGGATTCGTTACGATTACAAATCCCTTATTGTTCGAAGCGCCTTTCGGCTCTCGCTCAGGTTGGCACCTTCCTCCTTGAGGGGTTGCCGTGGCTTCACAGATCCTATGTATCTCCACCACTCTGAATAAGAGAACGCAGTTCTATTCAATTACATGATATATATTAATCAGTCCTTTCTAAAGCGTCAACATAAGAAACTGCTACATTTTCAGAAATGCGTCCCGGTTTTTTTTGGCAAAAAGACGGATAAGAAAATCCGGATTTTACTTTCATCCATATTCCGTTTATACTGTTTCATATATTACGTAGGAAAGAGGTCCCTCTATGGATATGTCCTTATACCGGTTTAACCAGGCCAAGCAGGCCAGGCTGGCCTTTCTGATCAGTCTCGCCGCTGTCTTTTCGACAGTATTTATGACCGGGCTCACCTGTTATTTCATAGCTCCCCTGAGCATTATCATCGCCCTGATCTCAAGGGGCGCAGATCCTGTCCTTCCCCGTCAGGCAAAGACGGCGGTGCTCATTTCCGTCATAGCCCTGGCAGTCAATACGGTCCTTCTGGGCTTTACCTTTATTCAGTTCACAAAAATGCTCGCTGACCCTGTGCAGAGAGAGCTTTTAAACGAAACACTCTACAAACAGTATGGTCTTACCCTGGATGATTTCCTGCAGAGAGCCGGAAATCTGCTGCGATGATCGGGAGGAGACGTCAATGCCTTATAAAAGCGCCCGGGAACTCAGGGCAGACGCCAGAGTTTCCATGCTCAACCATATGAGTCTGGCCGTCGGGGCCATGCTCCTGTATATGCTCCTGGTACTGGTCATTACAGAGATCACATCCTTCAGCCTTCCCCAGAACTTCTTTGCCGCTTTTCTCATCAGCATCCTGGTCAATTTCCTGGTAGCCATCATTGTCGGCATCATCCATCTGGGTCTGAAATCCGTCTATCTGGAAATGCAGGTGGGCAGCCAGCCAAAGCTCTTTGCCCTCTTCCGCTATTTCAGAGAAAGCCAGAACAGCGCCGTCGTCATCAGCGGCTTTTTCGGACTTCTGGATACGCTGGTATCCATTCCCCTTCTGGTCCTGCTCCTTGGTGCGGAGGGAAGCGCCTTTTCTGCTTTCTCCCTGCCCATGCTCCTGGCTTTTCTCTTCCGGAGCCTTGGTCAGTTTCTGGTAAGGGTCTTCTTTTTCCCGGCCCCTTACCTGCTGATGGATTTCCCCAATCTCCCTCCGGCCTCGTTTCTGCGCAGCAGTACGCGGCTCATGCAGGGCCGCAGAAAGGATTATATCCTCCTGACCCTGAGCTTTATCCCCCTGCATCTGCTGGGCCTTCTTTCCTTTGGGATCGGCAGCTTCTGGGTCATGTCCTATCAGGAATGCGCCTGCGCCGCCTTTTACAAGGATATGATCACCGCAAGGCAAAAGAAAAGAGGAAGACAAGAGTAAAAATCATGCCGGCTCCCTTTCCTGAAGGGGCCGGCATGATTCATTTCAGATAAAAAGATTGGCGGACAGATATCTGTCTCCGGAATCCGGCAGAAGGACCACGATGGTCTTGCCTGCCGCTTCCTTCCTGGCGGCGATCTCCAGGCCGGCCCACAGGGCTGCCCCTGCGGAAATGCCCACGATCATGCCCTCATCCCGGGCAAATTCTCTGCTCTCCTTAAAGGACGCGTCATTGGGGGCCTGGATGACCTCGTCACAGACCTTCATGTCCATCACGGCCGGAATAAAACCGGCGCCGATGCCCTGGAGCCTGTGGGGACCGGGCCTTTTGCCGGAAAGCACCGCCGATGTATCCGGTTCTACGGCAACGATCTTTACATTCGGATTTTTCTCCTTCAGGAAACGGCCCACCCCGGTAAGGGTCCCGCCGGTTCCGACGCCTGCCACGAAATAGTCGATCTGACCGTCCGTGTCGTCCCAGATCTCGGGACCTGTATGGTCATAATGGGCCTTGGGATTGTCATCGTTATCGAACTGGCCCAGGATCATGGAGCCGGGAATTTCCCTGTGCAGCTCCTCCGCCCTGTCGATGGCGCCCTTCATGCCCTTTGTGCCGTCTGTCAGGACCAGCTCTGCCCCATAGGCCTTCAGGAGCGTCCTTCTTTCCACGCTCATGGTATCCGGAAGCGTCAGGATCGCCCGGTAGCCCTTGGCTGCCGCAACGCTGGCAATGCCAATGCCGGTATTGCCGCTGGTCGGTTCAATAATGGTCCCGCCGCTTTTGAGTCTTCCGTCCTTTTCCGCCTCTTCGATCATCGTCATGGCGACCCGGTCCTTGACCGAACCGGCCGGATTGAGATTCTCCAGCTTGACGAGCAGCCTTGCTCCGGACAGACCCTTTTTGTTCATGTAATTGACAGGCTCCATCATGGGAGTGGATCCGATCAGTTCTGTTACGCTCTTCTTAATTTTAGCCATGGGCACTCCTTTCTATAAACAACCTCCGGCCGCTTACGCTCCCGCTCCGATCAGAAGCGTGCCGGCAAAAATAGCAAAATCTCCCAGATTGAAAACCGTATCATCCAGCCTGGGAATCCCCGTTGTAAAGCTGATATAATCGGTCACTTCCCCTCTTTTGAAGCGGTCGTACACATTGCTGGCAGCGCCGCCGATCATCAGGGTAAGACCGGCGTTTGTCAGGCTGTGCTTCTTTCCGGCAAGCTTTATAAGCAGGGCAGCCTCCGCCCCCGTCAGCACGAGGCCTGAAAGCAGGCGGATATACTCCGGATGCCTCTGGCCCAGATTCATGGCGGCGCCCCGGTTGAAGCTCTTTTTAAAGCGAAGGCCAAGAGGCAGGCTTTTTGTCTCTCCGGCGTTCAGTTCCCTCGCTTTTCTTTTCAGGATCTGATCTGTGCAGAACAGGGCCGCGATAGCCCCATGACTGAGGATCATCTCTTGCATGGATCCTTCCTCCGTCTTTAAAATCCTTCCTGTTCAGCCACCGGCAGGGGTCACTGGGCAGGAACCTCACGGTAGTCCTCAGCCGGCTCCTCTTCCTTCATGGGAATGGCCCTGACCTTTTCGGACCGGATCTCGATGCCGGGACCGCCCTTGCCTTCCACATAGGCCCGGGTGATGGTCACCTTTCCGATATTGTCATCCTTGGGCACTTCATACATGATATCCAGCATGAAATCCTCAATGATGGACCGCAGGGCCCGGGCGCCCGTATCCTTCTTCATGGCCTTTTCCGCGATGGCATAAAGGGCGTCATCGTCGAAGCAAAGGTCCACCTCATCCAGAGCCAGAAGCTTCTGGTACTGTTTGAGGATAGCGTTGCGGGGCTCCTTCAGGATCCTGACCAGCATATCCTCATTGAGGCCCTGCATGGTACACAGAATGGGAAGTCTGCCGATGAACTCGGGAATCATGCCGAACTTCTTCAGGTCTTCATTGGTCACCTTGTCCAGGATGTTCCTGTCATTGTCATAGACGTCCCGCAGCTCCGCACCGAAGCCCAGCGACGTTCTTTTGCGCAGTCTCTCTCTTACGATTTCCTCCAGATCCGGGAAGGCACCGCCGCAGATAAAGAGAATGTTGCGGGTATTGATGGTCTCCAGGGGGACCATGCCGTTCTTGGAGCTGGCGCCCACCGGCACCTCGACATCCGCGCCTTCCAGGAGCTTGAGCATGCCCTGCTGGACGGCTTCGCCGCTGACGTCCCGGGAATTGAAGTTTTTCTTTTTGGCGATCTTGTCGACCTCGTCGATAAAGACAATGCCCTTTTCGCACTTTTCGATATCGTTGTCGGCCTCGGCCAGAAGCTTGGAGATCACGCTCTCGATATCATCGCCGATATAGCCGGCCTCTGTCAGGGAGGTGGCGTCCGCAATGGCCAGCGGCACATCCAGCAGCCTGGCCAGGGTTCTGACAATATATGTCTTGCCGCAGCCTGTGGGGCCGATCAGCAGGATGTTGGATTTCTCAATTTCGATATCATCCATGGTCCCGGTCCGGACCCTTTTATAATGGTTGTAGGCGGCGACGGAAATGACCTTCTTGGCATGGTCCTGTCCGATCACATACTTGTCCAGCTCCTCTTTGATCTTATGCGGGGCGGGAATGTTGTCGATGGAAAAGACAGGCTTTGGACCGTCGGTCTTTTTCTTTTTCTTCACCTTGGGCCTGGAAGGACCGAAGCCGCCGCCCAGAAGATCTCCCAGGTTCAGGAAGCTGATCTGCGGGCCCTTTTTCCCCTTTTCCTTCTTTTCTTCTTCCTCATCCTCCTCCGAAGCCTCGATCACCTCGGTTTCAGGAAGATTCTCCTCTTCAGGCTCTTCGGCCATGGCCGGCACAGTTTCCTTCCTGTCCTCCGTCTCCTGCACGGGCTTTGTCTGATGCATCCGTTCCAGCATGGAGGGATCGAACATAAAGGGATTGTTCAGGATCTTGGAGAAATCATACTGACTGGCCGTGTCCATGGTCTTCTGCAGGCAGTCCTGGCAGAGGGTAATGCCGCCGGGCATATGGAACATTTTCCCTGCAGTCTTCTCAGATCTTCTGCACATGAGACAGTATTCTTCATTCCTGTTGTCGTTTGTATTTGCCATGTATTTTCTACCTTTTCATTAGCATTGGCCGGCTCTGCAGACGGCGCATTATAAACATCTGTATGCATTGAAACAGCAGAATGAGACTGTATGATCTCATCCTGCTGTTTACGTTTGATTATAAGTCACCCCTTTCGGGCTTGTAAACTGTCATTTGGATCAGTTGCCGAAGGGATTGTAGTTTTTAAATCCGGAGTTTCCGCCGCCGGACTGGGTATTGTACTGTTCTCCCAGCGTCACTTCAATGTCCAGGGTCTCGTACTCACCGTTTTCATCATTCTGGCGGAATACCGTGACCGTGACGGTGGTTCCGGCTTCATAGTAGGTCAGCTGCTTCTTCAGTTCCATCATGTTGGTAACCGAAGATCCGTTGATGGCTGTGATGATATCGCCCTGATGGAGGTCTGTCTTTTCGGCCGCGCCGCCTTCCACAAATTTGGCGATATAAACGCCCTGGGGCATGCCGTAGGCATTGGCAATATCCGAGGTCACATCCCTGCCGCTGATGCCCAGGGTTCCCTGCTTGCCTTCCTCAACGGTATATTTGGTGGTCATATTCATCAGATCCTCGATGATGGGAAGGGCTCTGCTGACAGGAATGGCAAATCCCATGCCTTCGATCTCATTGCCGCCGATCTTATTGGAATTGATGCCGATCACCTCGCCCTTGATATTGACCAGGGCGCCGCCGGAATTGCCGGGGTTGATGGCCGCATCGGTCTGGATAAAGGTGTTGGTGTCAACTTCGTCCACCTTGATCTGCCTGTTCAGGGCACTGATATAGCCGACTGTAACAGACTGGCCGTAGCCGAGGGCATTGCCGATGGCAATGGCCGGTTCTCCGATCTGCAGGGCTTCGGAATCTCCCAGGGTCGCAACGGAGATGGCCTCCTTGGTCTCCTGGCTCAGGCTGTCAAGCTTGACGGCAATGACGGCCAGGTCGTTGGAAGCGTCCGTACCCTTGATGGCGGCATCCGCCTTGGACTCATCAATGAAAAGCACGCTGAGGCTGTCTGCATTTTCCACCACATGGTTGTTGGTGACGATCAGAAGCTCCGTATCGGTCTGGGCCAGGATAATGCCCGAGCCGGTGGAGGTGCCCTCCTGGGCATAGGTCTGCCCGAAGAACTCCACAGCGGAGGTGTAATTGTTGTAGACCGAAACGATGGAAGGCATGACATTGGCCGCCACCTCTGTAACGCCGGTCACGACCGAATCGGACTGATTGACCGTCAGGGTGTAATGGGGCTCTGCCTCCTGGGCTGTCGTTTCTTCCTCCGCCGCCTGGCTTTCCTCTGCCGGCTCCGCCTGGCTGACGGAAGCGTTCTTATTGATGCTGTCTGCCAGGCTCATAGCGCCTGCACCGGCGCCTGCGCCGATCACCAGGGCCAGCACGATGGCAAGGGCCGCTCTTTTTTTGCCTCCTTTTTTCCTGACAGGGACTTTCTCATCCTCTCCTGTCCCGGAAGAGCCGCCCGCAGGGGCTGCGCTGTAGGAGGCTGTATTCCTCTCGGTTCCGCTCTGATAGTAGCGGCTGTCGTCGCTGCTGTAGGAGCCGGTCTTTGCACTGTCGGAATAATAGTGTCCGGTCTCTGTGCCGCTTCCCGTGTAGCTGGAGCTTTCCGTATGATAATAGGCATCATCCTGGAAGAAACGGTTTCCGCTTTCAGAATACTGGAATCCTTCCTCCGCATCCGTCTTCCGGTTCTCCCCGGCGGGATCGGCAGAGGTATTCTCAAAGGAAGGCTCCGGATCCATGTGCGGAGAATCCTCGAAGGTATTCTCCTGATTGTCTTCTGTATTACCGGTAAAGTTCATTTTCTCATCCATACTTGAATACCGCCTTTCTGGAACATACGTAAATCTATCTGATGGACAAAGGCCGGGAGTCTTTGGCTTCTGCCTGGCCTCTTCCTTTATTACGGTCTCAAGTATAAATATTAAATGTGTTCAAATTGTGATGAAAAAATGGAATTCTGTGAACTTTAAAGCTGGAAGGTATCCTCCTCTATGATCCAGATCTCCAGGTAATCAAAGTCGATGTCCTCTACAAAACTGTCCCGGGTAAACCTGGCTCTGGCGTTTCTTTTGAAGTCCCGGATGGTCAGATCCAGCCATACAGGCACCGCCAGATCGAACTGACTGCAGGCTTCCTCCAGGGCCCGGAAAACCTTATGGGTCCTGGTATCCCTGGAATCGTCCTCGATCACAGTATCCCGGATCATATGATTTTCCTTCCATTCTCTTACCCACATGCGGAACATACACTTCTCCTTTCAGCCCTTGTCAGAGCGGGATTCCGTTCTCCCTGCACAGCTCCCTGGCGCTTTCGACAGAATCCGCTCCGGTCTTGTTCTTGATCGGCGCAAACTCCCTGCGGCGGTCCACCTCGTAGGGCAGACAGGAATCCAGGGACCGGATCTGGTCGATCATAAGCTTTTCAAATTTGTAGCCGTTGGGGCTCTGGGGCCTTATCAGCTCGCCCGCCTCGCTCAGGTGCTCGATCTTCTTTTCCACGACGTGGGTGGGGAAATCCTCTCCCAGGGTCCTCTCCAGGGCGTCGATCCGGAAAAGATAATTCAGAATCACGCCGAAATTATAGAGCGGCTGGCCCTTTTCATCGACCGCGTCCAGAAGGTCGTCGCTCATTTCATAATATTCAATGATGGCAGGATGGCCATCCTCCAGGCAGAGGGCGCCCACCTTCTCGTCCCGGTTGGCCTTCCGTACGGCCTTGGCCCCCGATTCACAGTCCTTACTGATCACGGCGCCAATAAAGCAGGGATCGGCGATCCGCTGCAGAACATTGTCTACGCCGAAAACATTGAGCCATCTGACCCCCTCTTTTTTCAAAGAGGCAAGGATCCCGGCCCGGTCCATGGACTGGAACCAGCCCCCGTTCCCGTTGGGGGAAAGGGCGATCTGAGAGGGCGCCTCCAGAAGGACCTTTCCTTCATAGTCCGCTGCCGGCGCCATATCCTGCCTGAAGAAGATCACTCTGGAAGGATCGTAGCCGAAATAGTCATGTTTCTTCATAAAGGAGACGGTCTGGTCATGGTTTCTGTCGCTGGTCATGATCAGGAAGGGGATCAGGCAGCCGGCCTGGTCCGTCACCTCCTGGAGATTTTCCATCAGTCTCTGCATGATATAGACCGGCCGGGTCAGGCCGATGTCATACATGCATTTGGGGGCGTCCGAGCCAAGTCTTGTCCCCATGCCGCCGGCCAGAAGTACGGCCGCCACCTCGCCCCGGCGGATCGCTTCCAGGCCGGTCCTTGTAAAGGCTTCCTTACCCTTTTCGATCTCAGAAAGCTCCATGGCAGGAAGGGGGGCGATCTCTGTCCACTGCTGCAGCTGGTCCTTTCTGCCTATGTATTTGAGGACGGAAAAATCCGTGTCCCGGATCTGGCCAAGGAGCCGGTCCTTTTCTTCCTGTGTCAGGGTGTCATAAAAACGGAGCAGATGGGTCTGTCCGATCTGTTCGAGCTTTGCATATGCTTCCTGATAGGTCATATCTTCCTTTCTGTCCCTGCAGGGACGCCGCACGGCGGTCAAAAAGTCGGTTTCGGGATAAAGAAAGTGTATCATAATCAGAAATAAAACAAAAGAATCTGGTCTCGTGTTCATGAATGTGATACAATAGAGGGGAAACAGGCGCGGCCGCCGCCTGGCGGTTTCATTGCACCAAAAAGCCGGAAAGCAGTGTGGCTCTGCTTCCCGGCCGTCTACAGTCACTTCTATTAACTAAGCTTATTGTCAGAAAGGATCATAATGCCATGCGTGTTTCTTATCACAACCGACTTGTTACACTCAGAAAAGAGCACAATCTCAGCCAGGAAGCCGTCGCCTCCATCCTGGGGGTCTCCCAGCGGACCTACTCGGATTATGAGAAGGGGCAAAGACGCCTGTCCATCGAAGGAATCATTGCCCTTGCCCAATATTATGATGTCAGTCTGAACTTCATCGCCGGTGTCAGCAATATCCGGTCTTCCTTCCCGGAGTACTGACCGGCCGGCCCAGTCAGTTGGCAGCGCCGCTTTCCGCCGCCTTCATCATCAGGGCGCATTCGATCCTCTTGCGGAAAATGTCGCAGCCATAGCTGTAGGTACCATGGATGTCGCCGGTGGCGTGGTAGGAATTTGCCGCACAGCCGCCGGAGCAGTAAAGCTTGGCCCAGCAGTCGTCGCAGTCCTCTCTGGCATAGACGTTGCAGAGCATAAAGTCATTTCTAAGATCTTTCCTTGTCACGCCGTCCCAGATATTTCCCATCTTATATTCCGGATTATTGACGAACTGGTGGCAGGGATAAAGATCGCCCCAGGCTGTTACAGCCATATATTCCGTTCCTGCGCCGCAGCCGGAGATCCGTTTATAAATGCAGGGGCCATGCTCCAGATCGATCATGTAGTGGTAGAAGGTAATGGGCCTGCCCTCCTTCTCCCTGCGGAGCATGTCCTTTGCCAGGATCTCATACTGTTCCATCAGGACCGGCAGGTCCTCGGCTGTCAGCGCGCTGGGACTGTCGGGAGATGTGACGACGGGCTCCATGGACAGCTCGGTAAAGCCCAGATCATCCGCCATATGGAAGATATCCCTGGTGAAATCCGTGTTGAAGTGGGTAAAGGTTCCCCGCATGTAGTAGCCCCGGCCCTGCCTGGCTTCCACGAATTTTTTGAACTTGGGGACGATCCTGTCATAGCTGCCCTTTCCTGCCAGGTCGACGCGGAAGCGGTCGTTGACCTCTTTTCGCCCGTCCAGGCTCAGGACCACATTATGGCACTCTCTGTTGGCCCACTCGATCACTTCATCCGTGATCCCGACGCCGTTGGTGGTCAGGGTAAAACGGAAATTCTTTTTCTTTTCTTTCTCAATGCTGCGGGCATAGGCCACCAGCTGCTTGCAGACTTCAAAATTCAGAAGGGGCTCGCCCCCGAAGAAGTCGACCTCCAGGTTCCTGCGGAAGCCCGAATTTTCCACCAGAAAATCCAGAGCTCTTTTGCCTGTTTCAAAGCTCATCAGGCCATGCTGGCCCTTAAACTTTCCCTGGGAGGCAAAGCAGTATTCGCAGTTGAGATTGCAGGTGTGGGCCACCAGAAGGCAGAGGGCTTTGATGACCGGATTTCTTTTCTTAAGATCAAAGGCCTTGTCCTTGTAGACGTCCTCTGTAAAGAGGCTGCCGTTTTTCGTCAGCTCGTGAATATCGTCAAGAATATCCCGGGCGTCCTCCTCGGTCAGTCCTTTGTCCCCATAGGTCTCCTTCAGTTTCTGTACAGCCTCTTCTTCATCCACCCCCTGGTCCAGCCAGGCGATCATGTCATAGGAAGCATCGTCCGTCACATGGACGCTTCCGCTGTAAACATCCAGGACCATATTATAACCATTCAGTTTGTACTGATGTATCATTGGAATGATTTTCTCCCTTTGTCTTTTTTTGAGCAAACGCATAAGGCTGCCGGAGTACATGGCACTCCGGCAGCCTTGAAACTCATCGTATTGGATATGCTTTATTCAGCGTCCTTGTTCTCGCAGGGCTGATTTGCAATGCCGCAGCTGGTCTTGCAGGCGCTCTGGCAGGAAGTCTGGCACTCGCCGCAGCCGCCGTTTACAGCGCTCTTAGCCATATCACGTGTGTTTAAAGTCTGAATGTGTTTCATGTTCGATCCTTCTTTCTCTTATGCATTGTTTAAGGGCATAGTGAATCCCCATTCATTCAAGGATTATAATACATAGGCACCCGGTCTTTTGTCAAGCCGCAGTCAGGGCAGGGACATGGCCGCGGGGCAAAAGCCGCGGGGCAAAAGGATCAGACAAGGACCAGAAGATGCTCCGACGGCAGCTCTCTGGGGCTCCCGTGGAGCACAGTGCCGCTCTCTTTGAGGATCCTGATCCTATCCAGGACCCCCTGCCTGATCCGCTCTCCCGGCACCAGGATGGGAATGCCCGGCGGATAGGCGTAGACATAGGAGGCGCTGATCCTGCCTGCCGCCTGTTCCAGAGGAACCAGGACCGCTTCCCTCTCCAAGGCCTCGGTGATCCTTACGGGAGGCCTTGCTTCCGCCTGGCCTCCTGCAGGCAAAGGGCTGCTGCCAGCCCCAGCCCCGGGGGCCCGGTCCATTTCCCTGAGCGCTTCAAAGAGGATCTCCAGGGCGTCCTCCCTGTCATAGAGGCCTGTCATGGCAAGGACCGTCCTGCCCTGGCTCATTTCCGTTTCGATTCCAAAGCTCTCCCGGAGGATCCGGGCCGCCTCCAGTCCGGTCAGGCCAAGGGGTCCGAAGTCCATCAGGATCTTGCCCCTGTCAAAGGCAAATGCCTCTTCTCCCATGCCTGAAAAAAGCCGGATCCCTCCAAGTTCCTCTCCTTTCTTCCAAAAAGCATCCAGCCGCCTCTTCCAGGCGCCAAAAAGAGCTTCTCCCTCCTCCAGAAGGCTGCAGGTGCAGGCGTCCAGGGAGACCATCAGGGGATAGGAGGGAGAGGAGGTCTCGAAGATGGCCAGCTGCCTCCTGACAGCCTCCTCCGGGACCCTGTCCGTGCCAAGATGGAGCAGGGCTGTCTGCGTCAGACTTCCCAGGGTCTTATGGGGGCTCTGAACCACCAGATCGGCCCCCAGATGCAGGGCGCTGTCCGGAAAGCCCGCCTCCGGGACCAGGCCCAGATGGGCGCCATGGGCTTCGTCCACGATCAGGGGCAGATCATGGGCGTGGCAGATTTCCCCGATGGTCAGGATATCCGAAACAACGCCCTCATAGGTGGGGCTTGTCAGGACCACCGCCCCGATATCCGGGTATGTATCCAGCATTTCCCGGACGTCCTCCGGTCTTATGCTGCCGCAGATCCCAAAGCCCGGGATTTCCGGCGTTTTCAGCCATCGGATCTGCAGATCGCAGAGCTCTATGGCGTGGAAGACCGATCTGTGACAGTTTTCCGCCGTCAGGATGGTCCCGCCCCGGGGAAGGGCCGCCCGGATGCCGGCCAGGATCCCGCAGGTGGATCCGTTCACCAGATAAAAGGACCTGCGGGCGCCCCAGAGTCTGGCCGTCCTCTCCATGGCCCTTTCCAGGATTCCTTCCGGATGATGGAGGTCGTCCGTCCCCTCCACCTCGGTCAGGTCCCAGGCATAGGGAAGGCCCGTTTCGTTTTTCAGCTGTCTTTTATGTCCCGGCATATGGAGGGGAAGCAGGTCCCGGTCCAGATAAGCCCGGATCTCCCGGTAAAGTATGGATTCTGCCATAGGTATTCTCCAAAAAAAACTGCAGGCAAGCTGCCTGCAGTTCATTGTCGTATGAATCTTTTTGTAAGATCAGATCAAAGATCGGATGTGCAGCAGGGGCACTTGGTTGCTTCGATGTTGATCTCGCTCTTGCAGTAAGGGCACATCTTGGTTGTGGGTGCTGCGGGAGCTTCTTCTTCGGGCTTCTTGACCAAAGCAGCTGCCTTGTTCATAGCCTTGATGATGCTGAACAGGACCAGTGCGATCAGAAGGAAGTTGATGACGGCGTTGATGAAGTTGCCGACAGCCAGGTTGGAGTTGTTGACTGTAACAACAAAGGAACTGAAGTCGAAGCCGCCAATCATGCCGATGATGGGGGTGATGATATCTTCGACCAGAGATGTCACGATTGCTGTGAAAGCACCGCCGATGATGATACCGACAGCCATATCCATAACATTGCCGCGTGAGATAAATGCCTTAAATTCATCAAAAAAACTCTTCATTGTAACCTTTTCTCCTCTCATATTGAATCAATTGCCAAGCCCGAAATATGTATATTTATTCCGTTCCTGCGTACAATAATAATTGTAATCAGTTGACACGCTTCCGTCAATGTCTTTTCTTAATCGTTTTTAAGAAGAGCAGGTTACCCTTCCAGCTTTGGAATCCGGGCAATGACCCCTTCATAAGCCGCCTTCAGGTCCGGATAGAGGACTCTGGCCTTTTCACAGTCTCCCGCCCGCAAAGCTTCCGTCACATCAGAGGCATGCCGGGCCAGGGTGGTCATAGACAGGGTCAGACAGACCCCCTTCAGATCATGGGCCGCATGGAAGGCGTCCTCTGTGCGGCCTTCCAGAAGCGCCTCGCCCAGCCGTACAAAGGCGGTATCCTGTGCAAACATTTTGACAAATCGCAGAATCCTGGCGTCGTCCAGCATCCTGGCCCTGGCTTCCTGATAATTGCTACCTGTCTGTTCATAGAATTCCGCTGTATTCATCGTCTCCTCCCGGCGCTGCTTCAGACTTTCAGGCAAAACTCTGCATGAAAAAGACCTTTGTTCATGGACTTTTCGATCCGGTTTCTTTTTGTCTTCTCCATCATATCACACAGGAGCCTGATCTGTAAAAGACAGTTTCACAGATCAGTAAAGCGACTGTATATAATTGCTTCTCTCCTGCAGTTCCGGGGATACCTCATAGCCTTTTTCTCCGTACAGGATCTCATGCAGCCATCTGGCGTTTTCCGCCAGGGTCAGAGGAATGACGCAGGACTGGCCCTGGATCATATCCGCTGTCCGCAGCTCCTGGGCCGGGAGCCCCGAGGTCTCGTCCAGCTTATACAAAGGCGCCCTGACAAGAAGGGCGAGGAGCTCTGCCTTGTTCATGGACGTGGCTGTCCCCTCAGACAAGGTCCTGGCGGCCCGAAGCAGGTTGCCCGGGCCTGCGTGCCGGGCTCTCGTCAGGACCGCCTTCATGACGGTTCTCTGCCTTTCCGTTCTCTTATAATCGTCTCCGGCCGTATAGCGGATCCTGCAGTAGGCCACTGCCTGGATCCCGGTCAGATGCTGCATGCCATCCTCCACCTTCACGGATTCGTCGGAGGTGCCGAGCTCCCAGTACATGTCCTCCACATACTGGTTGAGGTAGCCGGCTTCCTCCGCCGTCAGCTCCAGATCCACGCCCCCAAGGGCGTCGATGGCGTTGGCAAGGCCTTCAAAGCCGATGGCGGCAAAATCATGGATATGCAGATCCAGGTTGGTATTGAGCATGGTCACAGCCTGGCCGGGCCCTCCGTAGGCATAGGCGGCGTTCGCCTTGGTATAGTTGCCTCCGCCTACATCCAGGAAGGTATCCCGGTAGAGGGAAACAAGTCTGACCTCGCCGGTCAGCTTGTGGATGGCGCAGATCAGGATGGCGTCGGACCGGTTGTCTCCCTCTGCAAGGTTCTGGTCCCGGGAGTCCACGCCAAACAGCGCAATGGTCGTCCAGGCCCTGGAGGCCAGGGACTGAGAGGCGCCGCTGTTGTAGGAAGGATGGATCGGATAGCTTTCCGGCAGGAACATGGCGGCAAAGGCCCCCATTCCCAAAAGCAGGGTCAGGACCAGGACCAGAACAAAATTCCTGATGGGGTGCCTGCGCCTTCTTCTGCGGACCTTTTTGACAGGCCGCGGCCTGACAGGCTCCTGCAGGGGCGCCTGCCTGACGGGCGTCTTTGCCCTGGGGGCCTTCGGCCTTTCGGTAAAGGGTGCTTCCTCCTTCATCTCCGGCGCGGGAACGCCATGGTTTCTCTTATATTCTTCATAATCCTGGAGATCGTCTTCATCCAGGAAAAAGGCTTCATCTGGTTTATTGGCAGACATAATACCTCCATTTGCTGTGTATTTGTACTTTTGTCATCCCGTATTTTAAAAGCTTTCCGCCTGCCAGGTCCTTCCTTGCTTGTTAACCGCCTTTTTCCGCAGGCATCCGGGGAAGGAAAAGCCCGTATGGTTCCCTTTTGTACCATACGGGCCTTGTTGATCAATAGTCTTTTGTTTCCACCTCACCGGTCCTGGCGTCCACCTCTGCCTGGGAAACAATGGTCGTGCTTCCGTTGTAGTTGGTGACGCAGAGCATGACCGTATAGAAGGGATTGTCTTCGGTAGGCTGGACATAAATATATGTCTCATAATAGAAGCCTTCCTGCTCGGCCTTGTCGCCGGGGAAATGTCCCCAGGCATACTCGGCTGCGATCAGGGCCTCATTGGCGGAAAGGGTGATCTCCTTTTCCTCCTCCTGCTTTTCTTCCTTCTTTTTCTTTTCCTGCTTCTTCTGGCTCTGAGAGGTTTCCTCCTGGGTCGTCTGGGCCGTCTGCTCCGCTGCCGTTTCCTGCTGCTTTGCAGTTTCTTCCTCGGTCACAGTCTCCTGCGTCTGGGTCTGGGTCTGCTGGGCCGTCTGCTCCTGGGTCTGGGTCTCCTGGGCTGTCTGCTGCTGGGTCTCCTGGACCGTCTGCTCCTGGGCCTGGGCCGTCTGCTCCTGCCCCTCGGAAGCGGAAGCTGTATCCTGCACGCCTACGGCCGCTTCCAGGGCCGCCAGCTGCTCGGCGAATTCCTCGTTCAGAGGCTCGGCCGCCCGGTCCACATCCTCCCGGAAGGAGGCGACCATGTCGTTGGTCTTGAAGGATTCCAGATTGATCCTGTAATCTCCGCTCTTTGAGCCGTTGGAAAGGACCAGGTTTCCCACGATACAGAAGTTGCCTTCACTGTCAAAGAAGGGCTTTGCCTCTGCGACATTGGCGTCGCAGATGGTCTGGGACATGGCCGAGACGGCGTCCTTTTTGGCAATGACCTTGCCGATCTTCTCTCCGAACCGGTCCAGATAGGCGCTCATCAGGGCGTCTTTGACCTTGTCGGCGTACTGCCTGTAAGAATAGCCCTTGTAGGTGATCACCGTGGTCGGGCTGGCCTCCCTGGCGCTGTCAAGTCTGTAATTGTAGACGGCATAGTGGTCTCTGTCGTCGGTCTTGCCGTGCATGATCCTGGTGGTTACCACGGAGACCAGGGTCTGATCGTGAAGATACCATTCGTAATTGATGGAAGTACATTCGGGCTGGCCCGTGTTTTCGGCCTGGGATTCACTGAGGGATTCGGCATCCATCAGGAAGTGCTTGAGATCGTCATCCATGGCGTAGCTCATCCTGGCCGCCGTATTGCCTGTTACGTTGATCTTGGGGATCCTGTAGGAATAGGAAAACTCCTGTCCGTTCTCGCGGAAGGTCAGGGTCTCAAAGTAGGCGTCCACGACCACATGCTCGAAATCTATGACCTGGGCGTAGGCGTCCTCCTGCTCTTCTTCCCCGGAGCCCCGTCCGCTGAATATATGAATGGCAATGGCAAGAATGGCGATTGCTGCAATGCAGACGCCGATAATGCCTATGGTTCTGACTACTTTTCTGCGTGCCATACTGCACTCCTTTATTTTTTATAGATCATAAACCGATATAAATCGGCTGTCTATCATCATAATACAGGAAAAGCCCCGGGCGCAACACAAAAAACTCTGTTAAATCAGGACCAGGCCCAGCGTTCTGACCGCTTCTTCGATCTGCTCCGGATCAATGCCGGAGTAGTTGACCAGCAGAATGCCGCCGGGCGCCGTCTCAGGATCCTGATAATAATCCGACAGACAGGAGATCCGGATCCCCAGGGCCAGGGCCTTTGCCTTCAGGGCCTGATCCGTAAGGGGGCTGCCGGTTTTCAGCAGAAAATGGAGGCCTGCATCTTCTTCCATGATCCTGCAGCTTGCAAAAGCCTCCGAGGACTGGATCTGCCTGAGCAGACTGTCCCGGACCTTCTTATAATAGCGGCGCATCCGGTTGATATGATTGCCAAAGGACCCGGTCTCAATGAAACGGGCCAGGGTATACTGCTGGAAATTGGATACCGTACAGGAATAAAAGCCCAGATCTTCATAAAAGCGCTCCGCCAGCCTGGCCGGCAGGACCATGTAGGCGATACGGATGGTGGGCGCCAGGGTCTTGGTGAAGGTATTGATATAGATCACTTTGTCGGCAGGGTCCATGCTGCGAAGGGTGGGAACCGGCTTTCCATCCATGCGCAGTTCGGAATCGTAATCGTCTTCTATGATATAGCGGCCATCCCGGGCACAGGCCCAGGAAAGGAGCTCATACCTGCGGCTGACCGGCATGACGATCCCGGTGGGGAAATGGTGCGAGGGCGAAATATGAACGATATCCGCCTCTCTTTCTTCCAGGGCCCTGACGGATATGCCCTTGTCATCCAGGGGCAGATGGCAGACGGCCACGCCGCCGGCTCTGTAGATCTTGGCGATCTTGTCGTAGCCCGGATCCTCCACGGCGTAGAGCCTTTCCCTTCCCAGAAGCTGCAAAAGCAGAATATAAAGATACTCTGTCCCGGCCCCCACAATGATCTGGCCGGGATCCACCTCCATCCCGCGAAATTCCAGAAGGTGGGCTGAGAGCGCCTTCCGCAGGGACCAGATTCCTCCGCCCGGGGAACGCTCCACCAGCTCCCTGCTCTGTTCGCTGATGACGCCCCGCATGGTCCTGGCCCAGGCAGTAAAGGGAAAAAGACCGGGCAGAACTGCGTTGTTGACAAAATCAAAGCGGATCTTTGCCTTTTCTTCCCCTGCCAGGTCCGAGACCGCAAGCTTCTCCCTGGCCTTTTGAGGGATCTGCCGGAGCACGCCGCTCCTGTCGATCCTGGAGACATAGTATCCCCGCTTGGGCAGGGAATAAATGTAGCCTTCGGCCATCAGTTTTTCATAGGCCGTCTCCACTGTCACGATGCTGATGCCCAGATTCTTGGCAAAGGCCCTGCGGGAAGGCAGCCTGTAGTCGGCTGTAAGACGGCCGGCCAGAATGTCTTCCTTCATAAAGGCGTAAAGCTGCAGATAGAGACTTCCTTCCTTTTTGTCCCGGAAATGGTATGTCAGCATGGGTCTGTTCCTTTAAGCGTCCCCGCTCCTGGAGGGGGAAAGCAGCATGTTCCTGGCCCAGTGAATGTAGAAATCGGGGCCCACATGGATCCCGTCCCTGGCGTAGAGGCTCTCCTGGGCTTCCACCAGCTCCGTATTGTCGATATAGACAAAGCCGTTTTCTTCACACATCTTCTGCAGGGCTTCATTAAAGGCCGGCACCTGCTGCCAGATCTCCTTCTCCCTGAGAGCCGGTCCGATGGCCGGCAGGATGGAATTGATATAGTAGACCGCTTCCGGATCATATTCCTTAAGGGCAAGGACCTCCCTGCAGACCTTGTCGGCATATTCCTCCGGCGTGTTCCAAAAGCCTGTGATCATGTCATTGATCCCAAAGGAAATAAAGACATGCTCGGGCGCAAGCTTCTCAAAGCTCTCGTAATAATCCCGCATCATGGTAATGATGGCCCCGTCCTCGGCAAAGACCCGGGTCTGGTCCAAAAATCCGTAAATGGAAAAGCCGCTGATCCTGGAATCTCCCAGCATGCAGTAGTTCAGAGACGAAAAGGCCGCCCAGGGATCCTCCTCGGCAAGGGCAAGAAAGTCCTCCCTGCGGATCTCCCTCGCTGCTTCCTCCGCCTTTTTCTGGGCTTCCTGCTCTGCAGCCTCCTTCTTTTCCTCTTCCGTCTGCGCTTCCCCTTCTTCGTCAGGGCCGCTCTGGGCTTCCTCCGGCTCCTTTTCCTCCCCGGCCTCCTCCTTTGCGGGCGCCTGCACAGACTCCCCCTGCCCGGCAGGCATATAGACCGTAAAGATAAAGCCGGCTGCCGCTGCAAGAATATAGAAGAAAATTGTTAAAAAGACCTTCCAGAGTCTGTGGTCCTTGCGGGTTTCATTCATAAAAACCACCTCATCCATTGTATTTTGCATCAAATTTATAAAAAACGTAGATAGTTTATCATCCGGAAGGCCATTTTTCAACACAAGGCCTGACCGGAATCCTGCGGGGCAGGGCACTTTGGCCCAAAAGGAGCAGGGCCCCTGAAGCTGCAGCTTCAGGGGCCCTGGAGAAATCATAAGAGGAAGGTCAGGCTTCCGATTCGATGCCGTTCTTTGTAACAAAGTGCAGCAGGAACATGACGACGATGGTCAACAGAATGCCCAGGATCAGGCAGATCACCGCATTCTGGATGAAGCCTGCTCCCACATAGACCAGGAAGGAGATGGCCGCTGCCGTCAGGGCATAGGGCATCTGGGTGGATACATGGGCGATATGGTCGCACTGGGCGCCGGCCGAGGACATGATGGTCGTATCGGAAATGGGCGAGCAGTGGTCGCCGCAGACAGCGCCGGCCATGCAGGCGGATACGCAGATCACGGAGATGGTGCCGGCCGTCTCCAGCGGGAATACGCTCAGGGTAATGGGGATCAGGATTCCGAAGGTTCCCCAGGAGGTTCCTGTGGCAAAGGACAGGAAGCAGGCGATCACAAAAATAATGGCGGGAAGCAGGTTCTGGAAGGAGCTGGCGCTCTGCTGTACCACGTCAGCCACATATTCAGCCGCGCCCAGAGAATCCGTCATGTTCTTTAAGGTCCAGGCCAGGACCAGGATCATGATGGCAGGGACCATGGCCTTGAAGCCCTCGGTCAGGCAGGCCATGCATTCCTTGAACTTCATGGTGCCGCGGACGATATACCAGAAAAGGGTAATGGCAAGGCCCATGAAGGATCCCAGGACCAGGCCGTTGGAGGCGTCGCAGTTGGCGAAGGCATCGATGAAGCTCTCGCCCTCGAAGAAGCCGCCGGTATAGATCATGCCGATGACGCAGCAGACGACCAGGCAGACGATGGGCAGGATCAGATCGATGACCTTGCCGTTCTTCTCTTCTTCCTTTTCCTCTTCATAGCCAGGCGAAGGAACGGTAAAGAGGTCGCCCTTTTTGATGGCGTTCATCTCATGCCGGGCCATGGGGCCGTAGTCGATCTTTAAGAGGGTGACACTGATGATCATGACGAAGGTCAGCAGGGCGTAGTAGTTATAGGGAATGGCCCTGATGAACAGAAGCAGACCGTTGGTCCCTTCAGGCGCGAAGCCGGAAACGGCGGCCGCCCAGGAAGAGATGGGTGCGATGATGCAGACCGGGGCCGCTGTGGCGTCGATCAGATAGGCCAGCTTGGCTCTCGATACATTGTGTCTGTCCGTGACGGGCCGCATGACAGAGCCCACCGTCAGGCAGTTGAAGTAGTCGTCGATGAAGATCAGAATACCCAGGGCCATGGTGGCAAGCTGGGCGCCGACCCTCGTTTTGATCCGTTTGGAGGCCCATTCTCCAAAGGCTGCAGAGCCGCCCGCCCTGTTCATCAGCTGGACAATGATGCCAAGAAAGACCAGGAAGATCAGAATGCCGATGTTATAGGCATCCGCCACCGTATGGACCATGCCGAATTTCAGCGTCTCCTCTCCCTGCACCACTTCCTCCATGAAGATGTGGTTCAGAGCGCCCACAAAGCTGCCGCCGGAATACAGAAAGCCCCCTACCACGATTCCGATAAAGAGCGAGCTGTACACTTCCTTGGTCAGCAGGGCCAGGGCAATGGCGATGATGGGCGGCAGAAGCGCCCAGGCTGTTCCATACAAAGCTACTGTAGATTCCATATTGGTTTCCCCCTTGAAAAAAATTTTCTTTATGATTATACGACTTTTTATGCGTTTGTGCAGGGGGAAATGTGAATTTTTATACAAAAATGT
>CAMNJZ010000035.1 GCA_946541955.1 uncultured Lachnospiraceae bacterium
AAATGATTCATACTTTGTATGATTTATTTCTTTTTCCTGCTTCTGAACAGAAGGATCTCGGCCAGGATCACGACAGCTGCCACAGCAATGTCGATGCCCAGGAAGGTCTTGGTCATGTTGTCCATGCCGCCGGAGGCTGCGCCTTCTGCGTAGTAGCCGGAGTTGACGATGGTGTACATGATGTTCTTGCAGGCGTTGCGCATTGCGATGGTGGCGGTTGCGCTCTGGTCAGAAAGAACGTTGGTGGCTGCGGAAGCAAAGCCCAGCATCAGGTCGTTGCCGTTGCGGATGCACTGGTCGGTGATCTGATAGCCATAGGAGCCGTTGTAGTCGGTCTCGACGAAGCCCTTGAAGCCCCACTCATCACGCAGAACGGTGTTCAGCAGCGCAGGGTTGGCACATGCGGGAATGGAGCCGGTCCAGTTGAAGGCGGACATGGCGGCCAGGCCTGTGCCCTGATACTGCTTGACGACCATCTCGAAAGGCTTCAGATAGATCTCACGGATGGCCTGCTCGGATGCATAGGTCAGCAGGATGGAGCAGCGGTTGCCTTCCTGATCGTTGGTGGCAAAGTGCTTGATGTAGGCGTAGACGCCCTTGGTCTGGGCACCGTTGACCTCCCAGGCTGCCATCTTGCCGGCCAGAACGCCGTCTTCGGAGAAGTACTCGAAGTTACGGCCTGCAAAGGCGTTCCTGTGGGTGTTCATGGCGGGGCCGTACCAGCCGTAGTTGTTGACCTCGGCGTATTCCTGGCCCATGGCGATGCCCATCTCGTTGATGAGCTCGGGATTCCAGGTCATGGCCATCAGGACTTCGGCGGGATAAGCGGTACCATAGGCGCCGGTGATGAAGTTGGAGAGGCCTGCAGGGCCGTCGCAGTCGGAGGTTGCCATCTTGCCGACGGAGGGAACCGCTGCTGTCTGCCAGCCGCCCAGGTTGATCATCAGGGACATGTCTTCATAGGAGAGCTGATCCAGCAGGGATTCCCAGGAAGGATCGTCGATGTCTACGCCGCGGTAGTCGGCCAGCTTGAGGTTGTTGCTGGCGCCGACGGTGGGCATGACGTCGTCGGGATTGTCAAGGGCTGCGGGATCATAGCCTGCTACGGAGTGGGCGATCACGTCTGCTCTGACTTCGTCGCTCATGACAAAGGCGTCCTCTGCGGGAGCTGCTGTTGCCTCTGCATAGTTGGCAAAGCCGTCTGCTCTGGAGAGCTGTGTGAAGGTGCCGCGGGCATAGTCCTGGAATACGTTGACCGCAGGGATCAGATCGGAGCCGCGTCCGGGGGTGTCCGCATCCACTGTGAAGGACACTTCCTGTCCCTCGATGGGGGTATGGGAGTCTTCTCTGAGGGAGATGGTGTATTCGCCGGCCTCCAGAATGTAGCCGCCGCCATCAACCTTGATGCCCTCGGAATCATAGGCTGCCATGTCTTCCTTGTTGATGGCAAAGGAGATGGTCTCGGAAGCGCCGGGCTCAAGAAGATCGGTCTTGGCAAAGTCGATCAGGTTGACGGAAGCCTTCTCAATGCCGCCGTTGTTGTAAGGAGGGGTGAAGTAGAGCTCGACCACGTCCTTGCCTGCGACAGAGCCTTCATTGGTGACTGTGACATCGAAGGTCACAGTCTCGCCGGCATCCTGGAAGTTTTCGATCTTTTCATCAAAGCTGGTGTAGGAAAGACCGTAGCCGAAGGGATACTGGACCTTGTCAGTATATTCGAAGAGGCCTTCCTCTGCAGCTGTCTCATAGAACTTGTAGCCGACATAGATGCCTTCCACATAGTTGACGAAGGCCATGTTGCCTTCATAGGCGCCGTCATTGTCTGCGATGGTCTGCTTGAGGTCGTCTACGTTGGTGTAGGAGAAGTTGCCGAAGTTGTTCCAGGTAGGGGTGTCGGTCAGATCCTTGACGAAGGTGTCGGCCGTCTTGCCGGAGGGGTTGACGGAGCCGTTTAAGATCTCGCCGATGGCGGTAAAGCCGGTGTTGCCTGCGCCGGGAGCCAGAAGAACGGCCTTGATGCTGTCATATTCATCGACCCAGCCCAGCTCCATGGCGTTGTTGGCGTTGACGATGACGATGACCTTTTCAAAGTTGTCGCATACTCTGGTGACCATGGCTTCTTCTGTGTGGGAGAGCTCCAGATAGTGCTCGCCTTCGTCGAAGTCGTCATAATCGCCGTTGTTGGTGTAGGTAGCCTTGTAGTAGTTCATGCTTTCCGGTCTGACGGAAACCTGTGCGGACATGTCATAGGTGCCGTGGATGACGCCGTACATGTCGGTGGGCAGGTCAGCGCCTTCACCGCCGGAGCGGCCGATCACGATGACAGCCGTATCGGAGAAATCCTTGGCGCCGTTCATGATGTCATCGGTGTAGGCTTCCACGGTGGGCTCAGGCAGAGTCCAGTCCTGGGATGCCATGGCAACGACGGGGCGGTCCGCCCTGTAGGAGACATACATGTCAGACAGGGTCTGGTTGGTCTCAAAGCCTGCGTTCTGGAGAGAGGCCAGAATGCCGACAGCAGTGGATGCGTCCGAGGAACCGGAGCCAGTGCCGCCGAAGATGGGATTGGTGGAGGCCCATCCGAATACGTTCAGTGCCTTGGTGTCTGCGGACAGAGGAAGCAGACCGTCATTCTTTAAGAGAACGACGCCTTCCTCGCCGACCTTCTGGATGACGTCCTTGGAAGCCTGGACTGTCTCAGCGGACAGCTCGGCCTTGGAAGCGTTCATCATGGAAGATACGTTGTTCTTCATGGGGCCCCAGCAGATCATGTTTACGATCACACAGAGCGCCGCAATGAAAGCGATGACAGACTGCCAGCGCATGAATGCGCGTTTGCCCTTCCTGGCGCCGAAAGCTGTGATCAGACCGATGATCAGCAGCACAATGAGAACGAGAATGGCGTAAATGTAGCCCTGCAGCTGTGTCAGATAGCTGGTCAGGTCGGCTTCGGATACGCCCATCCCATAGACAATGGGGCCGATAAGACTTTTAATGATTCCTAGCATACTTTTTCCTCCCTTTGAAAAAAATGTGTTTTTATCGCGATCCGGATCCGGCCACCTTCCCGGATCCGGCTGCAATCTTCATGGTGCCGCAGCCGGCACAGGCTCTTACTTCTTCTCTCCCCAGCCAGGCGCAAAGATGGTCTTGTCAATGGCAAAGATGATGACCATGGCTACGCCGCCGGTGGCGATGGTAGTAACGATGTTTCTGACGGCGTCCGGTACGCCGAAGGCTGCGGTCACAGGATTCCATACGCAGGTAAAGAGGTTCATGACCAGCATGACTGCGATGGTTCCCAGGGCGTGCATGGCGATCTGCTTGCCCACGGGGCCCTTGCTGCGGAAGGTCACATTCCGCTGCAGGGGGAAGTTGATGCACTCACCCAGGATGATGGAGGTGTAGTTGGCCAGGGTAAAGGCCAGGCCGCCGTCCGCCAGGGCGTTGCCGATCACTGCCAGGGTAAAGGGTACCCCGAAGAGGGAGACCTGGATGCCGGGCCAGGTCCATTCCACATCTCCCACCACGCCCCGCCATGCGCCGGGCAGGAAGGTCAGGAGCAGGTACTTGATAAAGGTAACCACGTAGCTGAAGAGGACAAAGAGGCCGCCCTCTCTGATCCACTGCGCTGCCTTGGGATGCTTTTCGGCAAAGTTTGTCATAAATTCTTTCATTCCTGGTCCCCTCTGATCTTCTTTTCAAATTTCTTGTTGGCGCTGCTGTTGGCAAAATATCCCTTGATGATCTTGCCTGCCCCCCTGAAGAAGCGTCCGTTGACCGCTTCCACCATGCCGTCCACCATATCCTTGGAAACGGCGCCGCCGGTCATCTTGGCGATGGCTCTGAAGGGCATGTTGTAGATAAAGAGGATGTTCAGATCCGGCTTGCCGGCGGCTTCCGCCTTCTTCTTTCTGCCTTCCAGAACGTTGTAGACCACTCTGGCAAGGCCAAGCCTGGCGTTCTTGAGCTGGCAGATGGCGTCGTTCTCGGTCAGAACACTGCCCCAGGAGCCGTCGGGCACGGGATAGCCCAGGAGCTCCTCGAACTCTGCGTCCGAAACGTTCTGGATATCCGCCTTGTAGTAGGAAGGGATCTTCTCGGCGTCATAGGGCGCCACTTCCGTGGTGCCTTCCTTTGCAAGACTTCCCTGGAGGGCGATGTCCTCCACAGACCTGCCGATCTCGATGGC
The DNA here is from genome assembly GCA_946541955.1 of uncultured Lachnospiraceae bacterium. Taxonomy (GTDB): domain Bacteria; phylum Bacillota; class Clostridia; order Lachnospirales; family Lachnospiraceae; genus CAG-791. Next base: position 4,193 of record CAMNJZ010000035.1, read on the forward strand.
GTAGCTGCCGCCTTCGACTTCCCACTTGTTTGTCTTCACATTCCAGTAGCGGAAGGTATATTCATCGAAGGGGATCGTGACTTCTTTGGTCTCACCGGCCTTCAGGAAGACCTTGGCAAAGCCCTTGAGCTCCCTCTTTGCTCTGTAGATTTTGGAGCCGGGCAGGCCCACATAGAGCTGGGCCGTCTCCGCGCCGTCTCTGTCCCCGGTGTTGGTCAGGGTGAAGGAAACGCCCTGATCTGTGACCTTCAGGTCCCCATAGGCGAAGGTCGTATAGGAGAGACCGTAGCCGAAGGGATACTTGACGGGGATGCCGGCGGTATTGTAGTAGCGGTAGCCCATGAAGAGGCCCTCGCGGTGGTCTGTATTGCGCTCCCTGGCGGGATAGTAATGGTAGGCCGGAGTATCCTCAAGCCGCAGGGGATAGGTCTCCGCCAGTCTGCCGGAGGGGGTGACTCTGCCTGTCAGCAGATCCAGTATGGCGCCGCCGCCCGCCTGGCCTGTCAGATAGCCGTGGAGGATGGCCTTGAGGTCGCCGTCCCAGGTCATATCGATGGGAGACCCGCCGGACAGGATGCCTACGATGTTGGGGTTGACTTCCTTCATATCCCGGAGCAGGTCCACCATGTTCTGGGGAATGAAGATATGGGTCCGGTCCAGACCTTCGGACTCGGACATTTCGTTGAGGCCGAAGAAGTAGAGGACCACCTCCGCCTGGGAAGCCAGATTCAGGGCTTCTCTGGCCAGCTCGTCATTGGAGCTGCCGTCCCGGTTGTAGCCGCGGGATGTGCCGATGACCTCGATGTCCTCCGCATAGTCTCCCAGTCTGTCGACGATATTCTCCAGGAAGGTATTGTTGACCTGGGAGGAGCCGGCGCCCTGGTAGCGGGGCTCGAAGGCGAAGTCGCCGATCACGGCGGCCTTTGCGCCCTTCTTCAGGGGAAGGATGCCGTCTTCGTTCTTAAGAAGGACCGCGCACTGGGCCGCTGCCCTTCTGGCGATGTCGTTGTGGGCCTCCTTGTCGAAGTCGGCGGGCTTGTTCTTGGCGGCTTCCCTGGTCTCCAGGACTGCATCCAGGAGGGTGTCGACGCGTGCGTCCAGCTCCTCCATGGTCATGGTCCCGTCCTCGATGGCCCTGACCAGCTGCCTGGCGCTGTCCAGGCCGGGAGCCGGCATTTCCAGATCAGACCCTGCCCGGACGCCCTGGACGTGATCGTTGGATCCGCCCCAGTCGGTGACCACCATGCCGTCATACTTCCAGTCGCCCCGGAGGATATCGACCAGAAGGTGTCTGTTTTCATTGGTATAGGTGCCGTTGACCTCGTTGTAGGAGGTCATGATGGCCTTGACCCCGCCCTCCTTGACGGAGATCTCGAACTGGGTCAGGTAAAGCTCCCGCAGGGTCCTTTCGTCCACGACGGCGTTGACCGCCATGCGGCGCTCCTCCTGGGAGTTGACGGCAAAGTGCTTGGCACAGGCCCGGACGCCCTGGCTCTGGACGCCCCTGATATAGCCGGTGGCCATCTTGCCGGCCAGATAGGGATCTTCCGAATAGTATTCAAAGTTGCGGCCGCAGAGGGGACTGCGCTTCATATTCATGCCGGGGCCCAGAAGGACCTGTACGTCCTCCACCATGGCCTCTTCTCCCAGGGTCCTGCCGATCTCCTCGGCCAGGTCCATGTCCCAGCTGGATGCGACCGTCGCTGCAGAGGGCACGCAGGTAGCGGGAAGAGAAGGATTCAGTCCCAGATGATCGCCGGCGCCGGCCTGTCTGCGTACGCCGCTGGGGCCGTCGGAAAGATACATTTCCGGAATGCCCAGTCTGGGGAAGTCCCAGGTCTGCCATTCGCCCTTGCCTCCCATAAAGGCGGCTTTTTCCTCCAGCGTCATCCTGTCGATGATGTCTTTATGTTTCATACCCACCTCCTAAATCTGATTGAGTGCTGCTCAGTCTGCATTCTATGCTAGCATGAAAAAAGCCCCCGGGAATGCCGGGAGCACAAACGGACGCCTCCCCGGCACAAAATGCGCCGGGAAAGCGTCCGGATTTTTACTCTGTCCAGGTGCTCAGCCGCAGGGCCTTTACGCGTAGGAATGAACGCCGGGCAGGAAGGTATTGACGCCGACATAGGTAAAGAGCACGGCGATAAAGCCCACGATGGCGAAGATGGCCGCCGCTCTTCCCCGCCAGCCCCTGCGCAGGCGCAGGTGGAGATAAATGGCGTAGATCAGCCAGGTGATCAGAGACCAGGTCTCCTTGGGATCCCAGGACCAGTAGCTGCCCCAGGCCCGCTCGGCCCAGATGGCGCCGGTCAGGATGGTGAAGGTCAGAAAGAGCAGGCCCAGGGAGACCGACCGGTAGCCGATCAGGTCCAGCTTCTCCCGGGAGGGGACATGGCGGTCCAGGAAGCTCTGGTCCTTCATGCCCTCCCGCATGAGGAAGATGATGCCCAGGACAAAGGATACGCCGAAGGCCCCGTAGGCGATGATGGCCGTGGACACATGGAAGCCCAGCCAGTTGCTGCGCAGGGCCGGCATCAGCTCGTGGACGTCCCTGCTCTGCATGGCGGCGTAGCCGATGATCAGGAAGATGACCGGGGCCGCAAAGGCGCCCAGGACCTGGAAGCGGTATTTGAGGACAAAGACCAGGCTGACCAGGCAGAGGCCCCAGGCAAAGCTGGTGGCAAATTCATACTGGTTGGTCAGGGGGAGTCTGCCCGCTCCGATGCCCCGGATGACCAGGGCCGCCGTATGGAGGACAAAGCCCAGGCCCTGCAGGATCTCCGCAACGGCGGCCAGCTTCTCCCTTCTGGCGGCGATAAAGGCAAAGTAGAGGATCATGGAAGCAAAATACAGCAGCATGACCACTGTGAACAGCAGATTTTCGATCTGAAGGAACTTGTCGGCACTCATGGGTTCCACCTCTCTGTTTAGACTGATTTGTTACAATTCCTGTTTCTGCGGGGGCTCTGCCGCCCCGTGCTTTTTTCCTTCCTCCAGGAAGCGTTCTCCAAAGAGGACGCCGCCCTTGCGGCAGGCGCCGTAAACGGTCCAGGTCCCGTCCTTCCCTCGGACCGCCCACATCCTGGCTTCCTGCAGATAGAAGGCCAGGATCAGGCCCAGCATGACCACCAGGCCGCCGGCCAGGGCCAGAAGGGTAAAGCGGTCCCGCTTGATCTGGATCAGGGTATAGTTTCTGGGATTGTCGAAGGTGACGGTATAGTCGTCAATGGTCAGCTCTTCGCTTTCCAGCAGGGCGTTCATGCCCAGGATCTGGCCCCTGTAGTAAACGGAATAAAGGTAGGCGGGATTGTTCAGAGAGGAAGAGGCAGTCATGGGCCCTCCCTCCGGGGAATTGACATAGTCCGGATAGAAGGCGTTGAGATAGACCACCAGGTCCGGCATATCTGAGACCGGTACATAGTCTCCCGCATAGATGACCTGGTCCTGGAGGGGCTCTCCGCTCTTTTTGATATGGATGTCCGCCGCCCAGCCGGTGGAATTCTGGAAGAATTTCATGCCAAAGAGGGTGGCCGGATGGTTGACGCTGATCTGGGCGCTCTCCTCCTTCCCGTCCGAGGGCCTGCGGACCGTGATCCCCGCCGTATACTGCTCGACGGTGTCGTCCTCCCGCAGATCCACGTCAAAGGAATCGATGGACAAGATGGCCCCGGTCTCCCCGATGGCGGCGGAGTCTCCCGGCAGGCCGTAGATGGTATAGACCTCCATGGTGGCCTGGCCCAGGCCAAAGCCAAGGATCAGGAGCAGGATCCCCAGGTGGCAGACCCAGGCGCCCCAGAGGCCGGCCAGGTTCCTGACAGAGAAAAGCCAGGGACCTTCCTCTCCCTGACCGGTCCGGATGCTCCGAAAGCCCATGGCATGGAAAAAGCCCTCCGGGTCTCCCACGCCCTCCAGGGAAACGCTCCCCCTGCTGCCCAGGGACCCTGCCGGGTCCTGCTCCCTTTTCATCAGATCCAGAAGGGAGGGCAGGCGGATCAGGTTGCAGAGGATCAGGTTCAGGCACAAAAAGGCGGAGAGCAGGATGAACCAGACGCTGTGAAAGAGGTCGTCCAGCTGCAGGGCCATAATGGCCCCGGCCGCCCGCTCTCCGTAGGCGGCGGCATAGTATTCATAGGTCTGCCCCTGGTTGATCACCGATCCCACGCTGCAGGCCAGAGTCAGCACCAGGAGGAGCCCGATGGCAAACTGCATGGAGCTGACAAATTTCCATATCTTTTTCAGTAAATCCATATCCAGTATCTTTCCAGGCGGGGCACAGGGCCCCTGCAGCCTCAAAAAAAGGGGGAGACGCTACATCTCCCCCCTTTCTTCATGCTGTCTGTCTAAATGTGTGCGGGTATCAGAAAAGGTTCATGCCCTGGTCGATGAGTTCTTCGGATCTGTCGAGGCAGTCGCGGGAGAGCTGGGAATTGTGCGCTCCCTCCGAGTTCTCCACATAACAGAAATCGAAGTACCACTGGGCCGAGCGGTAGATGCCGCGGATCTCGTTGAGGGCATCCTCGCTCATGGTGCCGGAGGCGTTGGCTTCAGCCAGCCTGTCCTTGAAGGCGGACAGCTTGCCGCCGACTTCGTCTTCCCTGGCCGTGATCTCATCCTGGATCTTGTGGACAAAGGCCGCCATGTCGGTCTCGCCGTGGCACTGGGCACAGGTCGAAAGCAGGGTCTTGTTCTCCAGAGGGCTTACCAGGGTGTGGCTGTGGTAAACGGTCCCGTCGGTGCCCTGCTCGATGGGCATATGGCAGTCGGCGCAGTTCAGGACGCCGGCGTGCTTGCCGTAGGCCACCGTTTCAAACTCGGGATGCTGGGCCTTGAGGAGATTTGCCCCGGTGGATTCCTGGGTCCAGTCGGAGAAGCCCATGGCGTCATAGTAGGCCAGGATGGCTTCGGGCGTCATTTCCTCCAGGGAATGGTAGGGCATCATGGCTTCCTTGGTGTCCGGCACGAAGTAGTATTCGATATGGCACTGGCCGCAGACCATGCTGCCGGGATCAAAGTTTCCGACGTTGTCGCCCAGGGCCGTGTGGACATAGGAGTGGGTGACCACGAGCTGTCCGCCGTTGCCGGCCATGTTGTCATGGCAGGAGTAGCAGCTGACCCCTTCCTTGAGCTGGGCGTGGACCTCGTTGAAGTCCATGGTATAGACGCCTACGCCCTGGTCGTTGACCAGCTTGGTGAAATTGGGGCTCTTGCAGGTCAGGCAGTTGGCTGTGGCATGAGGCCTTTCAGTGGCCGCCACGTCCTCCAGAGTATAGCTGTGGCCGCGGGCGCTCTCATAATCCTTGGCAAAGCCGTAGCCCTCGTAGATGTTGACGAGATAGGGAGATTCCTCCAGATAGCTGACATGGTAGCTGTTCTCAGCGTTGGCACCCATGGAAACGGAGATCTCGGGATAGACCGCCGCCCATTCCTCAGCGCTGATGACGCCGTCGGCGCTGGCCGTCTGGGGGGCGTCCGCCTGCTGATATACGATATCCGCTCTGGTCAGGGGCTCGAAGGCGTCGCTGCTGCTGCGGAGTGAATAATAAAGGCCATCCACCTTACAGGCTGTCAAAAGGCCTGTAAAAACAGCGCCGGCTGCCAGAGCCGCTGCAGCTTTATAAAGCTGTCTGGTCATTTGTTCCTTGTTCATACTGATCACCTGCTGTCTTTGATTTGTTTTTTTGTTCGCGGAGGCAGTGCTCCTGATAACATTATAGCCTGTTTACGGGCAGACGGTCAATGTATATTCAGCGATTTAATCTGCAAGCAGGTCCCTGGGAATGGGGATCAGGATCTGCAGGGTGAAGAAGCCCTCCTTCTGCTCAAAGTGGATCGTTCCCCCGTACTTGGCCGCGCTCTGACGGATGCTTTTGAGGCCAAAGCCATGGTAGCGGGTATCCTGTTTGGTCGTCAGAGGCTCCCCCTCCGGTCCCATGTTCAGACTGCCCTCCATGGTATTGCGGACCGTGATCATGAGGAACTGCTTTTTGCGGGAAACCGACATGTGGACCATGCGCCGGTCCTCCTCCTCCACCAGGGCCGCCGCCTCAATGGCGTTGTCCAGGGCGTTGCCGAAGATGGTGCAGATATCCATGACATGGAGAAAGTCCAGGAGCTTGCCGTCAGCCACGCAGGTAAAGGTGATCTTACTGTTGTGCAGGCGGACCATCTTGCCCGAGAGGATGGTGTCCAGGACCGGCGACCCGGTCTGCCGCTCCGGCTTATAGGCCCGGAGCTCCTCCTCCATGGCGTCGATCCAGGCCTCTCTCTTGACAGGATCCGTTTCCCCCCGCAGGCCGTCCAGCTGGTGCTTGAGATCATGGTATTTCATGTTGATCAGATCGATGCTCTCCTGATAGGACCGGTAGGTCTCATACTGGGCCTTGAGGATGTTGCCGGTCTCCAGAAGCTCCCTTTCCGCCCGCAGGTCATAGAGCCTGCTCATGAAGGCGTAGATGATGGCCACCCCCGCCAGGTCGATGGCGGTCCGGAGATTGTGGATATCCCGGAGCCCCTGGGAGGTAAAGGGCGTATGGGGCAGGACAAAGCTGAGATTGCTGGCAGAGAAAATGACCAGGGTCAGAATGACCTGAGGCAGGCAGTCCCGCCAGGTGATCTCCAGGGGGGCTCTGTTCTTTATATACTGGCAGGAAATGGTCTGGCAGACGCCAAAGACCAGGGCAAAGGCCAGGACCGTGATGGCGGTCTCCGCCGCCGGGATGACCCTTCCCGTGATCATGCGGCCGTAGGAATCGATCTGCCAGGTCAGAGAAGCCGCCAGCTCTGAGACCATAAAGGACATACAGGTCCTGTAGACCACGTCCGGCGCCGACAGGTCCAGAGTCAGGGACAGAAAGAGGAACATGACCAGAAAGACTCCCACCATGCAGGGGAACCATAAGAGCAGAACGCTTCCCTCCGTCAGGACCAGAAAGCAGACCAGGACCAGCAGGAGAAAGAAGGACCAGGCAGCCAGGGTAAGGCCCCGGACCCTCCGCCTTCTGGGAAAGAGTGAGAGGCAGACCATACAGGCGCACCACTCCGCCAGGGCTGTCAGAAGCCTGGGAATATCCGGGCTGACAGAGCTCATATATTTATCCAGCATCGCATCAATCCCCCAGATACTGCATCAGGACCTTCATGAAGTCATTCCGTTTGGTCCGGCTGACCGGCAGGGACCGGCCCCGGATCATGCACTCGTTGCCCCGGATCTCATCCACATGGGCGAGATTGACCAGGTAGCCCTTGTGGATCCTGTAAAAGCCCGACTCCTTCAGGGTCTCCTCCACGTCCTGCATCCTTTCCCGGACCGAAATCTCCCCCTGGCTGGTATGGTAGATCAGGTTGTGGCGGTCGCCCTCGATATAGTAGATGGCGCCCGGCGACAGGCGCAGGATCCCGGAGCTCAGATTGAGGACCACCGGCCGGAAATCCCGGCGGCTGATCCGGTCCAGGGCTCTTTCCAGCCTGTCGGCAAAGGCGAAGTAGGTCACCGGCTTGATGACATAGTCCAGGGCATCCACCTGATAGCCCTGGAGGGCGTAATCGGTCCGGTTGGTGATAAAAAGGATGATCACGTCCCGGTCCCTTTCCCGGATCCGCCTGGCCGCCTCCATCCCGTTCATGAATTCCATCTGGATGTCCATGAGGATGATGTCGAAGCCGCCCCTGTATTCCTCGGCGATCTCATCGCCGTCACGAAAGCGGACGATCCGGAACATTCCTCCGTGTTCCTGGCGGAAGCGCTCGATATACATGGCCAGCTTATTGGCATAGCTGTCTTCGTCGTCTACGATTGCAATGTTGATCATGTTCTATCCTATTTTGAAAAAATAGCTGGCCGGACCTCCGGTCAGGCCCTGATCAGGTTTTTAAAAAAGTCCACCGCACCGGGGAGGGAGTGGATCTTCAGGTGCTCGTTGACCCCGTGGATCCCCCGCTTCTCCTCCTGGCTGTAAACGATGGGGGCAAAGCGGATGCAGCTGCTGCAGATCTCCTGATAAAAGACAGCGTCTGTAGCGGCTGTCAGGGCAAAGGGGCTGACAGGGCAGCCCGGGAAGGTCTTATGAACGGCCTGGGCCACCAGGCGGTAGGCTTCCCCCTTGGTGTCCACGGGCTCTGTATAATCGCTCCCCTCCAGGACCTGGGTCTCCAGGCCGAATTTTTCCGCCCTTTTTCGAATGACCGCAAGGCTCTCCTCCATGCCCTGGTGGGGAATAAAGCGCATATTGGCGCTGACGGATGCCTTCTGGGGCATGACGTTGCAGGCCGCAGACCCCTCCGCCATGGTAAAGGAAATGGTGGACCGGAGCATGGCGGCCGCCTGGCCGCTTAAGAGGGGCGCGCCCCAGGTCACAAGGGGCCCGAAGAGCCAGAGATTGCCAAGGACCAGACGCACCGGGAAGGAGGCGTAGGGAGCAAGGCTCTCCAGCATGGCCCGGACCGGCGGATCCAGGGCCGGCCGGAAGGGCTGGCGTTTTTCCACGTCGGTCACAAAGGCGGCCAGTCTGGCGATGGGCGAATTTTTGGAAGGCGTTGCGGGATGACCGCCCTTTCCGGCGGCCGTAAAGCGGACGTTGGCCTTGCCCTTTTCAAAGACGCCCAGCATGGCAAAGTTGCCGCGGACGCCGAACATGGGATCCGTATAGATGCCCCCGCCCTCGTCCAGGACCAGGAAGGGCTTTACCCCCCTCCTTTTGAGCTCTGCCACCAGGGCAGGGCAGCCGGGCCCGCCCCATTCCTCCGTACAGGAGGAGGAAAGATAAATGTCCCTGGGCGGCGTAAAGCCCTCGGCCAGGAGCTCCTCGATGGCCTGCATGAAGGCCATGACCGAGCACTTGGTGTCCACAGACCCCCGGCCCCAGACGCAGTCCTCCTCCAGGTCTCCGGAGAAGGGATCCCTGTCCCAGCTTCCCGCAGCCGGCACCACGTCCTGGTGGCCCATCAGAACAATGGGCTTTTCCCTCGATTCCCCCTTCCAATAATATAGAAGGTTCCCGTCGATCTCCGTTTTCTCCAGAGACCTGTGGAGGAGGGGAAAGAGGTCCTCCAGGACCTGGTGGTAGCCCAGAAAAAGATCTCTCTGGCTGGCCCCCCGGACCGAGGTGGTATCATAGCGGACCATGGCCTGGAGCTTTTTTGCATATGTAAGGGCTCTCTCCCTGCTGGCCGGGTCCTTTGGCGGCACATAGAGGGCCTTTCCCGAAGGCCCAAGCAGGGTCCGGATCAGGGCCGCTGCCCCGGGGATTGCCGCAAGGAGAAGAAAAATCAGAAGATATTTCATATTTATTTACTGAAAAAGGGGCGTGCTGAAATAGCGCTCGCCTGTATCCGGCAGGACCGTCACCACGGTCTTGCCCCTGCCCAGCTCCCTGGCCAGCTTCAGAGCCACCGAAACATTGGTGCCGGCGGAGATGCCGCACAAAATCCCCTCCTGCATGGCCAGCTGGCGGGTGGTATTGATGGCTTCCTCGTCCGTGACGATCCGGATCTCCCTGCAGATGGAGGTGTCCAGGATGTCCGGGATCAGGCCGTCGCCGATGCCCATCTGCAGATGGGTGCCGATGGCGCCGCCCGAAAGGATGGCCGCATGCTCGGGTTCGCAGGCGACGATGCGGATCTCGGGCCAGGCCTTTTTGAGGACGCGGCCGATGCCGGTGATGGTGCCGCCTGTGCCGATGCCGGAGCAGAAGGCATGGATGGGGCCCTCCACCTGGGCGAGGATCTCGGGGCCGGTGCCCTCGATATGGGCCAGGAGGTTGTCCGTATTGCTGAACTGGTCGGGCATAAAGACTCTGGGATCCTCGGCCTTCATTCTTTTGGCCATCCTGATGCATTCCTCGATGGCTTCCCCGATGTTGCCGTCGTCATGGACCAGACGGACCTCCGCCCCGTACTGGGAGACCAGGTATCTGCGCTCCACACTGACGGAGTCCGGCATGATGATGATGGTCTTATAACCCTTGACGGCCCCCACAAGGGCCAGGCCGATGCCCTGGTTGCCGCTGGTGGGCTCCACGATGATGGAGTCCTCCCTGAGATCGCCGCGTTTTTCCGCCTCCTCGATCATCTTGAGGGCTACCCGGGTCTTGATGGAGCCTCCGATGTTCATGCCTTCATACTTGACGAGGACCTGGGCGTCCTCCGGGCCGGTCATCCTGGAAAGGCGGATCATGGGCGTATTGCCGGCCGCTTCCAGCACATTGTTATAAATCATAGCTTTTTCCTCGTTTCACTGCTTCCTGCCTGCAGGCGGAGCCTTGTGCGCAGGTCTCTCCTTAACAGAACACAAATCTTATTATACCCAATAAACCGTATACTTCGCAATCTTTGTAAAGGAAAGCTGCGGAGACCTGCGGGGAGCCGGGCCTGCCCGGCAGGAGAAAAATAGCACTTCTCCTGAGGGCCCCCGGGTGCTAAAATAAGAGATGGCATATGACAAGACATATGTAAAGCAGGGAAAGGAGTCCGCCATGAACGGAGAAGAACGCAGAGAATATATACTTCATGTCCTGAAGACCAGTGACGCCCCGGTCTCCGGCAGCGCCTTTGCCAGAGATCTTCATGTCAGCAGGCAGGTCATCGTCCAGGACATCGCCCTGATCCGCAGCAGCGGCGTCGAGGTCCTGTCCGGCAAATACGGCTACTTTATCTATAAGAACCAGCCGGTCAGCCGGGTCTTCAAGGTCTACCATTCCGATGCGGAGACCGAGGAGGAGCTGAACCTCTTCGTGGATCTGGGGGGCCGGATCGACGACGTCTTTGTCTACCACAAGGTCTACGGGGTCGTCCGGGCTGCCATGAATATCAAATCCCGCAGGGAGATCCGGGCCTATATGAAGAGTCTGGAAAGCGGCAAGTCCTCCCTCCTCAAGAACATCACCGGCGGCTACCATTACCATACCATTTCCGCAGATTCGGAGGAGGTCCTGGACGACATCCAGGAGGCCCTCTCCAAAAGAGGCTTTCTGGCCAAGCTCCAGGACTATGAGCCTGTCAATTTTTGGAAGAACAGCCTCCCCTCCGGGGAAGAGGAAAAGACCTGAGCATGGCATTATGGCATTATGTCCGGTCCCAGGCGGCCGGACCGGTAAATTTGTAAAACCAATTCTACTCCAGGTCAAAATAGGGTACAATGAAATCCGGGACCCTGTGTCCTTCATAAACTTCAGATCAGAGGAGAATCCACCATGGGAAAAACAAGGCATTACAAGCCCACCTACCACGCCTATATTCCAAAGGGCTGGTGCAATGACCCGAACGGCATGATCCATTATGGGGGTACAAATCATCTTTACTTCCAGCATTATCCCTATTATCCTGCCTGGGGCACCATGCACTGGGGCCATATGACCTCAGACGATTTCATCAAATGGGACTTAAAACCCGTTGCCCTTTATCCCGATCAGAGCTACGAAGTCATCTGCGGCTGCTGCTCGGGCAACGCCATTGAAAAGGACGGCAGGCTCTATATCATGTATACAGCCGCCCAGCCCGACCGCCAGAGGCAGTGTCTGGCCTGGTCCGAGGACGGAGGCATTACCTTTACCAAGGAACCCTCCAATCCCATCCTGACCGCCGAGATGCTGAGCCCCGAGGTCTCCACCCGGGACTTCCGCGATCCCAAGATCTTTGTAAAGGATGACTGGTATTACTGCATCTGCGGCACCCGGATCATCGATCCTGCAAAGCCCCTTCCCAGGGAGGCCCTGGACCGGGCCAACATATCCGGGGCAGACATGGTCTACCATTCCAGAGAGGACGCCGGTCCCTCCGGAAATCCCGCCTTTTCCATGGGGGATGGCAACCTGATCCTGATCCGGTCCAAGGACCTTTACCACTGGGAGTATATCGGCAAGCTCCTCTACCGTCAGAAGGGCTTTGACGAGGCCTACTATACCCTCAACGGGGTGTACGAATGCCCCGATTTCTTTGTATCCAACGGCCAGGACGTCATCCTCTCCAGCCCCCAGAACCTCCCCCAGATGGGCAGCGCCTATCAGAACCAGCACTCAGTGGTCTATATCCTGGGCAAGCTGGATTTTGAGACCGGCGCCTTTGTGGTGGAGTCCTTCAACGAGCTGGATGCAGGCTTTGACATGTACGCGCCCCAGGCCATGCACCTTCCGGACGGCAGGATCGTCATGATCGGCTGGAAGGAAATGTGGGACCGCAACTTCCCCACCCGCGCAGACGGCTGGGGCGGCACCTACTCCCTGCCCAGGGAGCTGGAATTCAAAAAGGGCAGGCTCTACCAGTATCCCGTTCGGGAAATCGCCTCCTACAGGCAGAACCGGGTGGAGGCGAAAGGCCTGCGTCTGAAGGACGGATCCGTCAGCGTAGAGGGCGTTGAGGGAGATAAGATCGAGCTGGATGTGACCTTCCGCCCCGGCAGCGCCAGAAAGCTTGGCGTCAAGTTCTTTGTCGGCCAGGACCATGAGACGGTGGTCTATTATGACGCCGAAAAGAAGGCCGTCATCTTCGACCGCACCATCAGCGGCATCCGGCCCGAGGGCGTGGAGGACAACGTGACCACCAGGACCTGCGATATCGACGAGACGGACGAGATCCGCTTCCAGATCTTCCTGGACGTCTGCTCCGCCGAGGTCTTCATCAACGGCGGCCGCTTCGTCATGACAGGCAACGTCTACCCGGATGAGGAGGATACCGGCGTGGTCTTCTTCAGCGAGGGCGAATGCGACATCACCTCCCTGGTCAAATATGACATTGTTGTGGACTGAGGTCCATCGCACATAAAAAGAAAATCAGAGGTCCCGCTTTCAGGTTCTTGCCTGATCGCGGGACCTCTGATTTTCATAAAGCCTACATAAACCTGAGAAGGCCGTCAGTTCACCTTTTTATCCTCAATGACCTTTCCGGAATAGGCGTCCACCTTGGCCCGCCTGTCCACCTTAGTATCCTTCTTATGGTCCGTGATGCAGAGGGTGATCTCATACCAGGGCTCCTCTTTGGAGGGATCGTGGGAGATCCAGGTGTCATAGGTATAGCCGGACGCCTGGGTATATCCCTCCGGGATCTGCCTGGGATACTTGCCCCAGAAATCCTCGGCCGCGATAATGGCGTCGATCTGGCCTATGAATTCTCCCTTGTCCTTCCGGGCCTTTGCCTCCTCGTCATAGGGGCCCTGCTCCTGGACCGTCTCTTCCTTTTTCTTCTTTTTCCTGTTCTTTTTCTTTTCAGCCGTTTCTTCTGCGGTCTTCTCTTCTTCCCCGGCCTTTTCCTCTGCAGCCTTTTCTTCTTCCCCGGTCTTTTCTGCTGCGGCCTGGGCTTCCGCTTCTTCCGCCCGGACTTCCGCCGACTCCTCGGCCTTAGGCGCTTCTTCCGCGGGAGCCTCATCCTGCGCCTTTTCTTCTTCCTTCGCTGCTTCTTCCTCTGCGGCGGTCTCCGGAGCCGTTTCTTCTGCAGCCGCCTCCGGGGCTGTTTCCGCCGTTTCCTCTGCAGCCGCCTCTGTCTCCTCCTGCTTCTCTTCCGAAGCGGGCAGGCCGGGCATGCGGATGGACTCGCCGGTCATGGAAGCTCCCGCAAGGAAAATGCCGCCTCCCAGCAGGATCATCACGGCGCCAAGGATCAGCTCCTTTTTAAATCTGCTAAAAAAATTCATAGATTACCTCCACGCATACTGGGCTCAGCCCCAGGAAATCACGGTCTCCAGGAGACGGGCGCACTGCTCCAGGCCTGCCTGGTCTGCCCCGGAAAATCTCCCCTCCAGAGGAGAGTCTATGTCCAGGACGCCCCGGATCTTTCCCTCCGCGTCGTGCAGGGGGATGACGATCTCAGACAGGGACCTGCTGTCGCAGGCAATGTGGCCTTCAAAGCTGTGGACATTGTCCACGCAGATCGTTTTGTTTTCCAGGGCGGCCGTTCCGCAGACGCCCTTTCCCACAGGGATATGGATGCAGGCAGGCTGTCCCTGGAAGGGTCCAAGGACCAGACGGCCGTCCCGCATCAGATAGAAGCCGGCCCAGTTCAGGTCCTCCATGGAGTGATAGAGCAGGGCTGAGGCGTTGGCCAGCAGGGGAATATAGTGAGAATCGGTTTCAGCAAAGCCCACCAGCTGGCGGGCCAGGGTTTCATAATCAAAGTGCATGGTTTTCCTCCGGATCCCTGTCTGTCTCTCCGGCTGCCAGCAGGGTTTCCTGCGGCCGCCCTTCGGGCACAGACGGGAAATTCTCAAATACAGGGACAGGGGTCTCCTGCAGCACTGCCTTCCGCTTCCGGTAGGCGTCAGCCTCATGGACGTAGATGACCCGGCTGTCCGAGAGCATGTCGTGCAGGGCCCTTTTTTCCCTGTCAGGGATGATCAGGATATAGCCGAGCATCAGGACCGCCGAGGACAGAAAGCGTCCTGCCGTTTCCCGGAAGATGACCTCGATCCAGGAAAGGTCCCGGCCCTCCGCAGAGACGACCCTGAGGCGGAACAGGCTCTTGCCCAGGGTCGCTCCCCTGAGCCTGGTCATAAGGATAAAGTAAAGAGACTGCAGCAGATAGAGCAGGATGTCATAGGCGGTCCAGGCAAAAAAGACCGGTCTGTCAAGCAGAGAGTCCGCGCCGCCGATCCCCCCGATCCAGTGGGGGATCCGGACTGCCAGAAGGAGCAGGCTCACAAAGAGCATGTCCATGGCATATGCGGCAAGCCTGACCCAGAATCCTGCATAGGGAATCCTGTTTGACTCATCTCGCATAGTACATCAGCTCTCCTTCTTTGATGTTGTCCAGGACCGAACGGGTCAGGTCCTCCTCTCCGTCCGCCCTGCCCTGCAGGATATCAGCGGCCATGCCCAGGAAATCCCTGAGGGTCGGACTGTAGGGCGTCTCGGGAGCATAGTACTCGATGTCGGGATTGCCGAACCGGTCGCTGATCGCCTCATAGGCGTCCTCTTCGCCCAGGATCTCGTCCACCAGTCCCTCTTCCAGGGCCTGGGCCGCCGTATAGATCCTGCCGTCCGCCAGCTTCCGGACCTTCTTTTCCTTCATGCCCCTGCCGTTGGCCACGATGCCGACGAACTGGTCATAGGCTTCATCCACCAGCTTCTGGAAGATCTCCCTCTGCTCCGGGGTCATTTCCACGCCCCCGGATCCCATGGCCTTGTTGGCCCCCGAGGTAATGTTGATCTCGGATATGCCCGCCTTCTCCAGCAGGGCATGGTAGTCATAGAAGGAGACGATCACGCCGATGGACCCGGTGGTGCAGTTGCGGTTGGCGTAAATATAGTCGGCCGCCATGGAAATATAGTAGGCGCCGGAGGCCGCCGTCGAGGCAAAGTAGGCATAGATGGGCCGGCCCGTCTTCTGCTTATATTCCATCAGCTTCAAATAAAGCTCGTCGCTCTCATAGACCGTGCCGCCGGGGCTGTCCACATAGAGCATGATGCCCTTGTTGGTCTCACAGTCCATCAGCTGGTTGACCAGATCCATGTACAGGCTGTGGTCATACTGGCCTCCCATGGAGGTTCCGGTCGAGGCCTGGATGGTCCCCACGATGTCCAGCAGGGCCACAAAGTCATGGTCCGGCAGCGTGATCGAAGCCTGGCCGTAGGGATTGATATTCTCCATTACATTTTCCATAAGCCCCGTACTGATCTGCTCTGCAGCCGCCTGCTCCTGTCTTGCCCTGGCCGCTCCGAAGAGCCCTGTGGCAATGAGGATCAGGCAGGCCGCCAGAACGGCAAGCACCTGTTTCGCTTTCACAATCAAAATCCTCCTAAATCGTGATCCGGCCGAAATTCCGGTCTTATACAGTATACCATTTTCGGGCGGTCTGGGATACCGGACTGTTGAGAATCCTGCCGAAACGTGATATTCTAATTTTCGCTCACTCAGAGCAGTGCATCAAAGCGCTTAAGCAGTGAAGGATTCCCCCTGGACATCCCGGTACCTGCAAAAATAAATCAGGAGGACTTTGTAATGAAGGAACGTGAACAGCTCGGAAGCCGGCTCGGCTTCATTTTACTTTCCGCCGGATGCGCCATCGGCATCGGCAATGTATGGAAATTCCCATGGCTGGTGGGCCAGAACGGGGGCGGGGCCTTTGTCCTGGTCTATCTGATCTTCCTGGTCATCATGGGCGTCCCGGTCATGACCATGGAATTTGCCATGGGCCGGGCCAGCCAGGCCAGTCCCGTGACCATGTACAAAAAGCTGGAGCCCAGGGGGAGCTTCTGGCACCTGCACGGCTATGCGGCCGTGGCCGGCAACTATATCCTCATGATGTTCTATACCATCGTCTGCGGCTGGATGCTCCAGTATTTCTGCACCACGGCTGCCGGCACCTTCGAGGGGCTGGACACTGAGGGCATCGCAGCTGAGTTCGACAACATGATGGCCTCTCCCCTCCGTCAGTGGGGATTTATGGCAGTCTCCGTCATCGCCGGCTTCCTGATCCTGTCCCTGGGCCTGCAGAAGGGCGTGGAAAGGGTCACCAAGGTCATGATGCTGGCCCTGATCGTGATCATGCTGGTCCTGGCCGTCAACTCCATCCTGGTGCCCGGCGGCTCCGAAGGCCTGGCCTTCTACCTGAAGCCCGACTTCGCCCGTATGAAGAAGGCCGGCTTCTGGAACGTGACCCAGGCCGCCATGAACCAGGCCTTCTTCACCCTGTCCATCGGCATGGGCGGCATGGCCATCTTCGGCTCCTACATCGGCAAGGACCACGCCCTTCTGGGCGAATCCGTCAACGTGGCCCTGCTGGATACCTTCGTGGCCCTGGTCTCGGGCATGATCATCTTCCCCGCCTGCTTTGCCTACGGGGTGGAACCCGACGCCGGTCCCAGCCTGATTTTCAAGACCCTGCCCAACATCTTCAACCACATGCCTCTGGGCAGACTCTGGGGCTCCCTCTTCTTCGTCTTCATGTCCTTCGCGGCCATGTCCACTGTCATCGGCGTCTTTGAGAACATCATCGCCATGTTCATGGACCTGACCGGTATGGAAAGGGAAAAAGCCTGCATGGTCAACATCGTCCTGATGCTGATCCTGGCGACTCCCTGCGCCCTGGCTTCCAATATCCTGGCGGGCATCCAGCCCATGGGCCCCGACACTTCCATCATGGATCTGGAAGACTTCCTCGTATCCAACCTGGTCCTGCCTCTGGGATCCTTTATCTTCTGCATCTTCTGCACCAGGAAGTTTGGCTGGGGATGGGATGCTTTCATGACGGAGGCCAATACCGGCAAGGGTATGAAGGTGGCCGGCTGGATGCGTTTCTATCTGACCTGGATCCTGCCCATCCTTTTCCTGATCGTCTTTATTCTGGGCATCCTGTAAAACGCCCTGTCTGTCTATATCCCTTGCAGAGAAATACGCCTGTGCCCTCCGGTTTTACCGGGAAGGCACAGGCGTATTATCACGCTCTTCGTTTTTCCTCTATTTCTGCTTTTTTCTTCCCTTACCTTTGCTCTCGGCGAAAATCCAGGCCGCTCTGACCCAGTTCAGAAGCTCTTCATCGATTTCTTCCTTCTTCCCGATCACGATATGGACTGTCCACCTGCCGGGAT
>CAMNJZ010000036.1 GCA_946541955.1 uncultured Lachnospiraceae bacterium
GATGGAAATAAACGGAGCGCCTGCTGCATATTGGCAGGCGCTCCGTTTTCAGATCAGATTAAAGGATATTTGGCTGTGATGCCGGCAATGATGGCCCTGGCGGGTTCAATGCCCTCTTCCTTCTTGTTGATGACCAGCGCGATTGCTTCCGCCACCTGGTCGAAATCTTCTGTATTCAGACCACGGGAGGTTGCAGCGGGCGTGCCCAGACGGATGCCGCTGGTAACAAAAGGAGACCGGGTCTCATTGGGAATAGTATTCTTGTTGGCTGTGATATGTGCATCGTCCAGCCACTTTTCGACTTCCTTACCGGTCAGGCCCTTGTCTGTCAGGTCGATCAGCATCAGATGATTGTCTGTGCCGCCGGAAACGATGTTGATGCCTCTGGACTGAAGACCCTTGCAGAGAGCCTGGGCATTGTCCAGGATATTCTGCTGGTAGACCTTGAAGGAAGGATCCAGTGCTTCCTTAAAGCATACCGCCTTAGCCGCAATGACATGCTCAAGGGGACCGCCCTGGGTGCCGGGGAATACAGCCTTATTAAAGTTATATTTCTTGGCAGCCTCTGCATTGGCGAGGATCATGCCGCCTCTGGGACCGCGCAGGGTCTTGTGGGTCGTCGTTGTAACAACGTCTGCATAGGGGAAGGGGCTGGGATGAAGGCCTGCAGCCACAAGGCCGGCAATGTGGGCGATATCCGCCATCAGGACGGCGCCGCACAGATCTGCCGCTTCACGGAATTTCTTAAAATCGATGGTCCTGCCATAGGCGGAGGCACCGGCAATGATCATCTTAGGCTGATGCTCTACTGCCAGTCTCTTGAGCTCTTCATAATCAATGAAGCCGTTCTCATCCACGCCGTAGGGAACAATGTTGAAGTAGGTGCCGGAAATATTGGCAGCGCTTCCGTGGGTCAGGTGACCGCCCTGGTTCAGGTTCATGCCCATCAGGGTATCGCCAGGCTTCAGAACTGCAAATTCCACTGCAAGATTGGCAGATGCGCCGGAATGAGGCTGTACATTGGCATAATCGCAGCCAAAAAGCTTCTTGGCGCGTTCAATGGCAAGTGTCTCCACCTCGTCAATGACCTGGCAGCCGCCATAATAGCGCTTTCCGGAATAGCCTTCCGCATATTTATTCGTAAGAGGGCTGCCCATCGCGGCCATGACCGCCTTGCTGACCCAGTTTTCGGAAGCGATCAGCTCGATATGCTCATTCTGACGTTCCATTTCCTTTTCAATAGATGCTGCGATTTCAGGATCAACTCTCTTAACTTCATCAATTGAATACATTCTTACCTCTCATTCCGGAGCTTCGCGGCGGAAGTCTCTGCAAAATACAGCCGTGCGGCCAGATGGGCTCCGACTCTGATCGCCCGTCTGAAGATCCGTTCTTCGGTTCTTCAGATCTTCCTTTTGTGTTCCTATATCATTCCCATAACAGTCAAATCAGACTGTCTCACACACAATTACAGAGTATAGCAAAAGGGGGTCGTTTATGCAATAACCTTTATTTCTATACAAAACCATGAAGTGATTATTAATATCCGGCATTTTCACTAAAACAGAATGCCCCGGTTTGGTCATTTTACAAATGAACTTTAGGAATTGTTCGGAATCAGATACAGATTTAACATTCTTTACCACTTGAAACAAAATATATCTTGGTGTATAAAATTATAAAGTAAAAAAGTAAACGTTTAATACTGTATAGCAGAGGTGACACTTAATATGCATTCAGAACATACGCTAGTATGGAAGGGTGCTGTTGCCCGCAAAATCAGAATTGCCATGCCCATGCTGGTCTTTTCGGCCGCATATCTCGGGATTTTCCTTCTGATTGAAAACTGGAACCGGCTTCATTACACCGTGATCCATATGGCTGCGGACGACATCATTCCTTTTTGTGAAGTATTTATTCTGCCCTACCTTGCCTGGTTTATTTACGTAGCTCTGTATACCGTGTATCTTCTGATCGCGGATGAGGAAAACTACTACAAGACCGCAACGAATCTTGCCATCGGAATGGCTGCCTTCCTTGCTCTTTCCATTGTTTTCCCCAATATACATTTCCTCAGGCCCGAGGTCATGCCCCGGCAGAACATTTTTACCGACCTGGTTCAAATGATTTACGCCAGCGATACGCCCACCAATCTGACGCCCAGCATTCATGTTTATAATTCGCTGGCGATCATGGCAGGCGTTGTCAATACAAATACCGCTTTTATGAAAAAGTCCAGGATCGTCAAAGGTCTTCTGCTCCTGCAGGGCGTTCTGATCATCCTTTCGACCATGTTCATCAAGCAGCATTCCGTTTCAGACGTACTGGTTGCTTTTGCCATGTCGGCCGGTGTTTATATCCTGGTTTACAGACTGGGCTATGATTACAGAGTTCTTTTCAACGGCAGAAAGGTCCGCAGACGTGCTCTCAGCAGAGCATAAAAATCAAATATTTTAAGACATTAAAAAAGCTGGAATTCAAAAATTCCAGCTTTTTTAATGTCTTATTTTACCGCATCAGCGGGTTCTTCCTCTTCTACCTTCTCGGGACGTTCATCGAAAATCATCCGGAGTCTGGCAGAGCACTGCTTGCAGCTGTAGTAGTCGGGCCATGTGACATACAGGGGGGTTGAGCCGCCCGAATAAGTCGTCTGTGAATCGCCCGTACCCAGACCGGCATACTGCTTGTAGACCTTCCAGGGAGTGGAATCCATCAGCTGCTGATTGATCAGCTCGGAAATGATGTCATCCGGCAGATCCGTCTCGAAGGTTCCTGACAGGGTAGCCAGAAGCTGGGGCGCGTTGGCAATGACCGCAGGGGACATGCACTTATCGATCAGGGCAGACAGAACCGCTTCCTGGTTCCTGCCGCGGGCGTTGTCGCCGTCGTCGAAGGCATATCGTTCACGAACATAAGCCAGAACATGGCGGCCGTCCATGTGGTTCCATCCCTTCTGGAAGGAGATCTCACTGTCGGTCCAGGGAACGAAGTCCTTTTCCACATAAAGATCCAGACCGTCCAGGGCGTCGATTACCCGCCATACCGTGTTGAAATTCACTCGTACATAATACGCGATGTTGGTATTATAGAGATTTTCGACCGCATGCTTGGAAGCCTCCACGCCGTAAATGCCGGCATGGGTCAGCTTGTCGCGCTGGCCATTGGAAATTCCGGGCAGGGTCACGTAATAGTCGCGGGGCGTCGAAGTCAGAAGGACCTTCTTGGTCTTGGGATTGATGGTTACAATAATATTTACGTCGCTTCGGCTGTTCTCGATGGCGTCGCTTCTGGTATCCACACCGGAGAGCAGAATGTTGAAGGGCTCTCCTGCCACGACCTCTGCCACTTCCAGTTCTGTATGGATTCCATAACGGTAGATTTCCCTGGCCTGCCCGTCGAAGTTTTCAAGGGCATCCGAAATCAGTCCGTAGTAGGAATTGTTGTAGACGATCGCACCGACCTCGCCGTCCAAAAGGGCCTGGGCCATTTCCAGCAGCGTGGGATATTCCCGGACCTGGATCTCGCTGTCCAGCTCTGTTTTCATATCCTCCAGCATCAGCCTGGTATTGTCCTGATCGACGCCGGTCTGAACGCCAAAGAGAAACTCTGCAGCATCGTACAGATTCTCTGCACTGCTGTCGTTGCGTACCATAACGACCATGTCGCTGGTATTATAGACCTGCCTGGATTCCTCCAGCAAATTCAGGGCCTGATTCACGTAAAAATATCCGCCTCCTGCTGCAACGCAGATTAGGAGACTGAGCACTGTGCCGATTCCCCAGAAGTTGTTCTTCATGGATGAGAGAGCTATCACAAGGATTGTCAGAACCGCGAAGACTGACCCTGCAGCCAGTACATACCGGTCCGGAATCATATTGCTTTTCCAGATAAAGTAGATAAAGGCTGCAGACAGAATGACCTGCAGTACCGGAAGAGCAAATCTCATTCCAAGAAGGAAATAATTTGTGCTTTTATGATTTCTATGATTCATATGTATGTATCCATCCGATTCAAAATCTATTTTTTTTCAATATCTTTTATAAGATACTCTCTTTTAATCTGAAATTCAATAGGGATCGTAAGCTTTCAGATTGTTATATTTGATCAGATTCTCCACGGACTGTACATAGGTTGAAGAAGTGGCATAGCCGTCCTTCTTGATATTCTTTAAATAAACAGAAGGATTCTTGACGTTCTTCAGATTGGCATATCTGGCTGTATCGATAAACTCAAAGTAGCCCTTGATGCCGGCGGCAGAGGACTTATAGACCCTGAAGTTGTCATAGATCGTTGTCTTCGTGCCGGGCGTATATTCCTCCTTGGTCTTCAGATTGACGCTTCTGCCCTTCCAGAGTGTCCCGCATTTCATACCGAAATAATTGTAGTACTTGCTGGCCAGCGTAGACTGTCCCCAGCCGGATTCCAGAATGGCCTGGCCGATGACTGCCGAGTAACAGAGGATATTGTACTTTTTCCCATGCTTTTTAACGCCTGCGGCGATCATTTCAATAAAGGCAAGCTGCTTTTCCTTGGCAGCGGTCCTGGTTCCCTTATAGACCAGTCTGCCCCTGAAGTTGAAGTAGTAGTCCTTGCCGCCGATTCTCCTCCAGCCCGTTCTGACAATGCCGTTTTTACCCATGTAATAACGGTTGTTGTTGATCCGGGTCCATCCTGTGGCCAGCCTGCCGTCCTTCTTGTAATAATAGCGCTTGCCGTTGATGGTCTTAAAGCCATGGGTTCCTTTTGCAGGGACCTCGTAGGAGGAAGCTTCCGCTTCATCGAGTTCCTCGGCGTCCTGCTCGGCAGCCATGACCCCTGCAGGAATCATTGAAACGGCCATAACAGCGATTAAAAGCATCAGAAACAGTTTTTTCAAATAATGCAATCGTCTTTCTCCCTTCAGTTTTTCACTCCTGATTTTATACTTTCAAGATAGAATACATCCCCTTCCACAGCCATGCCTGTCAGGGAATACCCGAACACGCATCCTGTATCCAGCGCGATCATTCCATTTTTCTCCAGATAATAACGTTTCCCTGTTTCCAGGAAGGCGTGGGCCCCGTTTCCTCGGAAATACATGGGTAATTTGTAGGGCGTATGCCCTGTCAGTACCAGCTTTCCTCCATAGTCTGTATCCCGCCCCCAGATCAGGGTATTGATATCATTCAGCCTGGGATCCTCGTTTTTCAAACTGGCGTGCACACAGATGAACCTCTCGTTCATATAATAAAAGGGCATGCTCTCGTACCAGTCCCTGAAGTCCTGGATCCTGTGCTTGTGATTCAGAAAGGAATAGACGGTCTTATCGCCGCTGTTCATGTACCAGAGCTGTTTGTCTTCCCCTCTGTCAGGATTCTTCTTATCGGTAGCGTCCAGCATCATCTGCTCGTGATTGCCCCGGATCAGGATCAGTCTGTCTCCCATTCTCTCTTTCAGAGCATGAAAGTATTCAAAGACCTCGTAGATCTGCGGCCCTCTGTCAATGGTATCTCCCAGATTGATCAGCGTATCCTTTTTCTCATCAAAACGCAGCGCTTCCAGAAGCTTAAGACATTCATCCAGACAGCCGTGAAGATCCGTAATGATCAGTATTCGGTTATCAGCACTCATTTGGGTTTTCCTCCGGGAAGCTCAGTCCTCAAAGGTGATGAAAAGGCCGGTGTTTTCTGCTTCTGCGTCCATGCAGAGCCGCTCCAGGGCCCCTATATAGGCGGGCATGGTCTCTCTGAGTTCTCCGCACCCCCTGAAAACGATTTTCCAGCCGCTGCCATATTCTCCAATTACATCATAAAAGGCGTCCAGATTCCTGCCGTAGTATTCCGGCATGGGCAGGGCTTCCTGGATCCTGTCATGCAGGCCCTCCCGGTCCTTTACGCCGGTCAGATCCACTGTCATGAAATCCTCTGCCATATTCTCTCTATAGTCGTCCATCAGACTGTCCTTTCCGCCAATATCTTATTCTTCTCCATAGAGCAGTTCAAAGTGCTCATAATGGTCCTTTGTATAGTAGATCCTTCCGTCGTCGGAATAGACCAGCCGCTTGGCGCCGCGGCTCTTCTGATAAAGAGTATCAATATCGCATTCATGATACTCTCCGTCCGGAAGAATCCCCTCATAATTACCGAACCGGTCTCCCCCGATACAGCATCCCGGCGCATAGGGCTCCAGGGAGCCGCCGGACCAGCCCAGAGCCTTGGCTTCCTTCTTGGTGATAAAGTTGGAAGGCAGTTCCCCATAGGTATAAAGATAGAGGCTGACATCCTCCTTGCTGGTATAGATCCCGTCATAGTCGATCTGGTCTGTGCTCTCGACTATGTCGATTTCAATATCTGTCTCTTCCTCTTCCCCGGCCGGCTCCTTTGACGTTTCCTCCTGCTGGCCGGCTGTCTCTCCGGCAGTTTCCTCTTTGGCTGCTTCCTCCGCTTCCTGGGGTTCGGCAGCTTCCTCTGCCGCTGCCTCTTCCGCTTCCTGGGGTTCGGCAGCTTCCACGGTCTCCTCTTCCTTTGCAGGCGTCTCAGGCTGGGCCGGCTTGGAACAGCCTGTCAGAGACATGGCACCGATCATCAGGCTGCAAAGGACAGGCAGAATCAGTTTTCTGATTTTCATCACGTTTTGCTCCTTGCAAATGAAATGCTTACAGGCACAGGACCTGTCTGCATTTTTTTAAAATGGCGTGCTCATATTCTCTGATTATAATATATAAAAAATGATAGCAAAATACTTTTCACGGTTTTTTAAGGAAAATCCGCATAAAAAACAGCTGCGGAAAGGGAATTCCGCAGCTGTTCGCCTTATTGATTCTTTGCTTTCAGGTCTTTTTTAATCCACTGAGCAGATCAGCTCCTGCATATGCTCCTCATTCATCCTGCGGCACATAGCGTAGAACTTCTCGAGCGGGACGTTCCGCATCTGGTTCTTCTGGCCTCTGACGTTGATGGAAACAGTGCCTTCCTCAGCTTCCTTATCGCCTACGACGACAATATAAGGATCCTTCATCAGCTTATAGTTCTTGATCTTGGCGTTCATATTCTTGTCAGAATAGTCGGCTTCCACGCGCAGGCCCATGTTCTCCAGATCCTTGAAGATCTTCTCCGCATAGGCGTTGTGCTCTGTACGGATGGGAACGATGGCGACCTGGTAGGGAGAGAGCCAGAAGGGGAATGCGCCCTTGTAGTTCTCGATCAGGATGCCGATGAAGCGCTCCAGGGATCCGAAAATGGCGCGGTGGATAACGACAGGCTGCTTGAGCGTGCCGTCGCTGTCCTGATAGGTCAGGCCGAAGTTATGAGGCAGCTGGAAGTCGAGCTGGATGGTGCCGCACTGCCATTCTCTGCCGATGGCGTCCTTGATCTGCAGGTCGATCTTGGGGCCGTAGAAAGCGCCGTCGCCTTCGTTGATCTCATAATTTCCTTCGCCGTACTTGTCGTCCAGGATCTTCTTCAGGGAAGCCTCCGCCTGATTCCAGACTTCGATATCGCCCATGAAATCATCGGGTCTTGTGGAGAATTCGGCCCTGTAGGTAATGCCGAAGGTGGAATAGATCTGGTCAGCGATATCCATGATATCCTTGATCTCGGCCTCGATCATGTTCTCCGTAACGAAGGTATGGTCGTCGTCCTGGCGGAAGGCCTGGACACGGAAAAGGCCGTTGAGCTGGCCGGATTTTTCCTTACGGTGGACCATATCCAGCTCATTGTAGCGGATGGGCAGCTCCTTATAGGAATGGATGGTCCGCTTGTAGGTATTCATAGCGTTGGGGCAGTTCATGGGCTTGGCCGCCATGATGTCCTCAGCATCGGGATCGCCGGACATGCCGGGGATGATGAACATATTGTTCTGATAATGTGCCCAGTGGCCGGAAATGAGCCAGAGCTTGCGGTTGTTGATGACAGGGGCGGAGATTTCCTGATAGCCGTGTCTGTCGTGAATGTCACGCCAGAAGCTGATCAGGGTCCTGTAAAGCTTCCAGCCTCTGGGCAGCCAGTAGGGCATGCCGGGAGCAGTTTCATGGAACATGAAGAGATCCAGCTCGGGGCCAAGCTTCTTGTGGTCTCTTTCCATGGCCTCACGGACCATATCCAGATGGGCCTTGAGCTGATTCTTATCCGGGAAGACATAGACATAGATTCTCTGCAGGGAATCCCGGTTCTCATCGCCTCTCCAGTAAGCGCCGGAGTTGGATTTGATCTTGAAGGCAGCCTGCAGGAGATCCTTGGAGTTTTCCACGTGAGGGCCTCTGCAGAGGTCAACGAAATCATCGCCTGTATAATAGACTGTGATCAGCTCGTCCTCGGGCAGGTCCTGGATCAGTTCGGTCTTGAACTTCTGGTCTTTGAACATCTCCAGGGCTTCGGCTCTGGAAACCTCTTTCCTGGTCCAGTCTTCCTTTCTCTTGAGGATCTCACGCATCTTGTCCTCGATGGTCTTGTAATCATCCTCTGTGATATTTCTGGGAAGTACAAAATCATAGTACATGCCGTCTGCGATTTCGGGACCGATGGCATACTGAACGTTTTCAGCTCCAAAGATCTCGATGACAGCCTTGGCAAGGATGTGGGCCATGGAATGCCGGTAGACCTTTAACACTTCTTCTGTCATTTGATAGTTTCCTCCTCTTATCAATAAAAAAACGTCCCTCTTCCCCGGACCATACAGATCCGAAATTCGAGGGACGTAATATACGCGGTTCCACCCTGATTGCCGGCGCCTGGCGCCAGCCTCTCATTATAATGATAACGGAATTACCGGGCCGTATTGGGGCCTCTCCGAGATGGTCTTCGAAAAGCTTCCTCTCAAAACACTTTCAGCACCTGCCGGGCAGGGTGTTTCTCTCTGGGGGATTCCACCTGTCTACTCTTCTCATCAACGATTTAAACCATATGGGGCATATCGGCAGGGACAGGACCGAATGCATGCTTATTCTATACCCTTTTTGGACCAATGTAAAGCATTTCCGGACATTATACCCGGATCATGGACAGGATGCCGTCCAGCTTTTCGATGGAGTCTTTGAGGACCTCTTCCTCCATTTTCTCATAGGGACGAATGGTCAGAATGGCCGTATAGACATAGGACTCTCCATCCCCCTCCCCCTCGATCTGAAGGTTGCGGATCCGCATCTGATGGTCCTTGAGAAAACGCATGGTCCGGTCCAGTGCCTCTGTATGGACATAGTTGACGGCAATGGTAAAATCGGACAGCTGGTTCGCGGCTTTGACCAGGCCGAAGAACCGGGTCTCTGCGCAGAGGATCATGAAGGCTGCCAGAAGGCCGCCCTCATAAAAGCCCGCTCCGATGCAGAGGCCGACGATGCCCGAAGCCCAGAGGCCTGCCGCCGTCGTCAGGCCCACCACGGTTTTTTTATTGGTCACAAAGATCGTACCGCCGCCGATAAAGCCAAGACCGGAAATGATCTGGGCGGGAAGTCTGGTGGGATCTGTGGGCACCCCCATACCGGTATAAAGGTAAAGCCCTGTCATGGCTGCAATGGAAGCCGCGATACAGACCAGCATATGGGTCCGAAAGCCCGCGGCTCTGTTATTGTAGGACCGCTCCATGCCCACCAGGGCGCCGCAGATGCAGGCCAGAAAGACGCGGATCAGTACAGTGAAAAAATTCAGATCTCTTAATCCGTTAAATACAGCTGCCATAGTGTGCCTCCATCAGGAAATAATCTCTTCCAGAGAATAAACGTGCGCTTCCTTGGCAATGGCGGAAAGCATGCCGGAATGAGAAGCCTTGTTCCTGGCCAGCTTGACCGAATACAGGGCGGAATAATGCCCTGTCTCCGGATCCTGGCCTTCCATCTCAATGTCAAAAATCTGTGCGTCTCTGGCCCGGATCAGCTCGGAGATCGAGGCAAAGTCGGAGGGCTTGTCCACCTCCACAAAGATGTTGATGTTCCTGGTCCTTCTTTTAAAATCCAGCTCCAGGGGGAACATGACCGTTAAGATGACCAGGATGGCTGCAAAGGAAACGATGACCAGAGAATAAAAGCCCGCGCCCGATGCAATGCCCAGGCAGACCGAAGCCAGAAGTCCCGTGGCGGTGGTAAGGCCCTCCACCTTCTGGTGGGCGGACCGGAGAATGGTACCGGCCGCCAGAAAGCCGATCCCGGTAACCGCCTGGGCGGAAAAGCGGATCCCATCGAACTTCAGGCCCACCTCCGCGATCCTTTCGGCCCAGGGGCCCGTCATCATCTCATAATAATACAGAGACAGTACGCTGGTGAGCGCGGCGCCCACAGAGACCAGCATATAGGTCCTGAGGCCCGCTGCCTTCCGCCTGTAGGACCGGCCATAGCCAATGACGCCGCCGCAGGCCATGGCCAGCAGAAGCCGCAGAGTCACTGATAGAAAATTGAATTCCTGTAGATAATCCAGCATATTCCAACCTCCTGCTTTGGGGCATTTGATCATACCGCAGCAGATTCTGCAGAAGCTTCGAAGTGAGTAAATAATTGAAACTGCGTATATATAAAAACGACCAGAGCATTCGGACCACCGTTTGCTCTGATCGTCATACGAATTTAACATAATTTTACAGGTTATTTACCTTAAAATCCATGTTAAGCGATTAATTTTACATACATTTAACATTTAGACATCCAGCTCATAGCGGACTGCCTTTTCAATGATGCAGCTTCCTCCCTGGGCAAAGAACTCGATGCCTCTGTCGCCTTCCTCCGGATAGACGTTGCCGGTGAAGGTATATCTGCCTCCGTCCACAAAGACTTCCACCGAGGTCACGTCCACAAAGATCCGGAGGTCCACGGTATCGATGCGTTCAATGTCACACTTTCTGACGCAGTTATCGGCTTCCTCGCCGCGGATCTCTCTTCCTCCCCTTGTCCTGTCAAAAACAACGGTCCTTTCCAGGGCGTCCAGATAAATGCAGGTCTCATGGTCAGGGCCCTTCAGGATCCTGACGCCCATTCTGGCAGCGTCCTCTCTCTTCATGGTAAGATTCAGCTCATAGACATTGCCTTCGAAGCCGCTGATCTCAAAGCCGCCGTCGTGGAGGCGGATCTGCTCCAGCTGGGTCTTTGCCCCCCGGAACTGTTCGATTTCCCGGACCGGATACTGATAGAGCCGCCCGTCCCTGTATTCCAGCTCCCTGGGCAGGGTATAGGTGCCGACAAAGCCCTGTTCCTTTGTATAATGGGTCCTGGCCCACATTTCCTTCCAGGCGATCATGATAATACGGCCGTCCGGCAGGGTCATGGTCTGGGGCGCATAAAGATCGAAGCCGGAATCCAGGTCCTGATACTCGTCAATGTGGAAACGGCCGGTCTCGAAATCCGTCTGGCCGCTGATATAAACGACGCAGTGCTTGTTCTGATAACGGTTCCCCATCTGGGGCAGACACTGGGGACTGGATAAGAGGATTTCCTTCCCATTTGAAAGAATACGGTCAGGGCATTCATAGCAGCCGTCCAGGTTGAAATACTCGCTGGGGAAGCCGTCCTGCTGATGGAGCATGACGCCCACAAAGGACCACGCCTTCAGATCCTGAGACCTCATAAGGACCAGATTGCCGCAGGTATGCATGCCTTTCCTGAAAAGTCTTGTGCCTGCGATCATATAGTAGCTGTCCTCATGGCGAAAGACCTTGGGATCGCGGAAATCTCCTGCGGAAAAGCCGCCGTTCATCTGCTCGGCCGTCACCACAGGATTCTCCTCGAATTTCTGGAAGGTCATGCCGCCGTCCTCGGACCATGCAAAGCACTGCCTCTGCATACCGGGCCTGGAGCAGGTATAAGCCAGATAGAGCCTGCCGTCGATCTCGATGGATGTCCCCGACCAGCAGCCCAGGTCCTGTTCATATTCCTGATCCGGATAAAGAGCGATCGGCTCCTCCTTCCAATGGACAAAATCCTCTGTGGTGAAATGGCCCCAGTGCATGATGCCCCATTCAGGCGCATGGGGATAATGCTGGAAAAAGAGATGGGCCTTTCCATTGTAATAAATCATTCCGTTCGGGTCGTTGCCCCAGCCGGATCTGACAGATGCATGGTATTTTGGTCGATAATCCAAGTTTCTTTTCTCCTTATTGTTCTTTAGTCTGTTTTGTGCAGTGCTTCCCCGACCTGTTTCCACTCTCCATAGAGTCTTTCCAAAGGCCAGGCCGCATTGGCAGGAGAGGTGGAGGGAAGACGGACTGCCGTGACCCGCTCTCCGATCTGCGGGACCGTATATTTCTGATAATATCTGTAGGCCGCAACGCCATTTAAATAGATTTTTCGTATGGGGGCAGCGTCCAGGATCCGGTTCAGATCCGTAATCTGAACATTTCGTATAGAAGCATCTGATGAACCGATAATATCACAGCTTTCGATCACATCCCATAGGGCAATATGGTTTTCCAGCATCATTTTTGCTTTTTCTTCCTTTGTCCGAGGCGGATTCTCTTCCTCCGGTCTCAGGATCCTGGCCATCAGGGGCCAGAAACGGTTCTGCTTATGGCCGTAAAAAAAAGCCTCCTCTCTGGATTTGACAGAAGGAAAGCTTCCCAGAATCAGGATCTCGGACCGGCTGTCATATAGGGGCCCAAAGTCGTCATGGGTAAGGTGCTGCCATGTTCCTTTCTTTCCTTCCTTCACAGACTCTCATCCTTCCCGGCGCCAACCGCCTTACAGCAAGACACGGACCGGCTGCATTTACAGCATCAGTCCGAGTCTTCCGGCATTTCTTTCTTATTTACAGGTTATTAAGGAACGGGCCTCCTTATCCATTCCAGTACTTGGCCGTCATGACAGCCGTCTGGCGGGGCGTATCCTTGTCTATGGTGATCTGACTGCCCAGCCTGACAACGTCTGTTGACAGATCGGTAAATTTACTGACCGGTCCGATCACAGGATAGCCGAAGCTCCTGCCCCTGTAATGCATGGGGATGGTCACTCTGGCGCCGATCCTGTCAGCCATTTTCCTGGCCTTTTCGGCTCCGATCGTAAAAAATCCTCCCACCGGGATCATCAAAACGTCCAGGCCCTGGAGCATGGCATACTGATCCTCTGTCAGGTCGCATCCGATATCTCCCATGTGGGCTGCCGCAAGGCTGCCCCTGAGGATCGTAATGTCGTTGGTGCCCCTGACCGTTCCCTTCCTGTCATCATGAAAGGAATGGATCACCGTCACGCTGAAGGGATTTGTATGTCCCTCCCGCAGACGGATCAGGTCCCGGGCATTGTGGTCTCCATGTTCATGGGAACAGATCACCAGGTCCGCTTCTTCCTGCAGATCATTGCAGCCGGGCACCGATCCGTTCTCATAGGGATCAAAAATCACTTTGAAGCCATCCTCTTCCACACAGAAGCAGGAATGTCCGAAATAGGTAATGATCATACCATTCTCCTTGCTTGCAGGTCTTCGCTTCCTCAATCCAGAATGCGGAGCGCCCAGATGGTCCTGCGGCCGGCCGTATGATAATAGCAGATACCGTAGTTGCGGCCCAGGGCTTCAATGGTCGTAGGCGATCCGTTATTGTTATCATAGCACATGGCCACATGGTAGATATAGCCGTTCATGGCGAAAAAGATCAGGTCGCCGGGTGCTGCATCGGAAACAGGGATCTTGATGCCGCCTCCATAGTAGGCCTGGTCCTGGGCCACTCTGGGAAGATTGATGCCGATGGCCTTATAGACGGTCTGCACAAAGCCGGAGCAGTCGGCGCCGTAGCCGAAGGGGTCGATCCCGCCCCAGACATAGGCGTGCCCCAGGCACTTCTTGGCAAGGTCGATCAGGGCCTGGCGTTTCTGGGCGGACCTGCTTCCGTTTTTGACAGAAAGAATGGTATGGAAAAGGGCTTTGTTCTCGGAGGGATCCACCAGCTCCTCTGCTTCGGCAGAGTCCTCTCCGTCCCTCTTTCCTTCGACCAGCTTGGATTCTTTGACAAAGCCGCGTACATCGCCGCTTTCCACGAAGACATAGCCGTTTTCCTCCCTGGTCAGGATATAGCAGACGCCCCCCTCCGGCAGGAAGCCGACGGGGCGGTAATTCTTGCCCATTCCCTCGCGGATCCTCACATCCTCGGCGGCATAGGCATATTCCTTATCCAGGATGTCCCGGCCGGTCGCCTTGGTATAGGTCAGGGCGCCGTTCTCCTCCACAGGGACACAGATGTCGCCAAAGGCAGGCACATGGGCTTCCTGGATCTGTTCCAGAAGCCCCAGGGGAGATACCAGCTGGTCATTCTTCTCCTCCAGGGCCTTTTCCTGGTCCCGGAGCTTTGCTGCGGTTTCTTCCGCAGTATAAAGGGCTTCGACGCTGGCAAAGCCGCGTACGTCACCGGACTCTACATAGGCCCAGTCTCCCAGATCCTCCAGTACATAGAGGAGACCGCCGGCAGGAATGGTTCCCACGACTCTGGCGCTCTCGTCCATGTCCTCCCGGACGTAGACCCTGAATCTGGCCATGGAATAGGAATAGTCCACATGATAGAAACGGAAATCCAGACTGACCACCGGAAGACTGGTAATGGTCTGCCCGATATAGAGGTCCTCATTGCTTCCTGTGGCAAGCTCGGCCTCCCGAAGCTCTTCCTCCGCTTCCACCGCTTCCTCTTCCTCTTTTTTCTTCTCTTCCTCTTCCTTCTTTTTTTCTTCTTCTGTTTCCTCCTCTATGCCTTCGCCGGTCGTTTCGCCCAGGCCGGGCTCCTGCTGTGCAGGGTCCCCTTCCTCTGTCCCGGTACCGGTTTCCGTCTGCTGGTCCTCCTGTCCGGGCGTCTGCTCCGGCTCACTCTGGCCTGCATCGCCGCCCGGCTCCTGGCTGGGGGCGGGGTCTGGCGTCTGGGTGCCGCCTTCCTCCTGGGGCGCAGGGGCAGGCGGGGTCTCTGTCGGTTCGCTGTCCGTGGACTCCTGCCCTGGGGTCTCCTCACTGGAGCTGTCGGCAGCGCGCACCGCTGCCGTCATGGGCTCTGCACTGCCAAGGAGCATCACGCCGACAAGACCGGCGGCAATATATTTTCTGAAAGCTGTATTCTTAAAAAATTTGAGTCTGATCATTTGGCATCTTCCTTTACTGCAAATATATTCAGCCACTCCTCCCGGCCGCGTGCCGGTCTGACATCTCCGGTCACAAACAGTCTGGAGAGTGTAAGGGCAGGTACATTTCTCAGCAAAGAGTCCGCCTCCGCTTCGGTCATGTCCGTAAAATAGCGGCCTCGGCGTTCTCCGGAAAAGCTTCCCTTTTTAAACGACATGTAAAAACAGCCCTGGTCCTTCAGAGCCGCTGCGTACTTTGCGATGACGGGGACCAGCTCTTCCCTTTTCAGATGAAGAAGGGACGCACAGGCCCAGATGCCGTCGTAAAGTCCGTCCGGGACATAGTCCTGGAAAAGACTGCAGACCACCTTCTGTCCTGTCAGCGCTTCCGCCGCCCGGCAGAGCTTTTGGGATCCGTCCACGGATGTCACCGCATAGCCGGCCTCCAGAAAGGCCCTGCTGTCCCTGCCGGAACCGCAGCCAAGGTCCAGTATCCTTCCTCCCGCAGGAATATATGCCAGAAAAGCCTCTCTGACAGGTCCCATGTCTGCGTTTGCAGTGCCCAGAACAAAGCTGTCTGCATTTTGATTGTAATAGTCTATCGTAGTCTCAGTGTAGTCTGACACGTCGGGGAACTCCAAATTAAAAAATCACAATACATTCAGAAAGACGCAAGTCTTTCTTTTAAGAAAATACCATAGAAAAGGCTCTTTTTCAACTTTACAGGCTGATCATTCGGTATCCAACCCCCACATGGGTCTGAATGTAGGTCTGGGCCTTGCCTCCTTTTTCCAGCTTTCTCCGAAGGGTCGTCATAAAGACCCTGAGCGACCCGGTATTGCTTTCCCACTCGTTGCCCCAGATTTCCCTGGATATAAAACGGTAGGTCAGAACTCTGCCCACATTTTTGGAAAGGATGCACAGAAGCTTGTATTCGCTGGGCGTAAGGTGCAGCTCCTGCCCGTTCATATAGACACAGCCCTCCTCATAATCGATCTTCAGATCCCCGTTCACAAAGACCTGCTCCCTGGGAAGCCTGGTCTGGGTCACGGACAGTCTCCTCTGGATCACACGGATCCTGGCCAGGAGCTCCTCCACGTCAAAGGGCTTGGTCAGATAGTCATCTGCGCCGCTGTCCAGGGCGTTGATCTTGTCGCTCATTTCACTGCGGGCCGTCAGAACGATGATGGGCATGTTGGACCAGGTCCGGATCTGCCTTATGACCTCCGTGCCATCCAGGTCCGGCAGTCCCAGATCCAGCAGGACCAGGTCCGGATTGGCGGAGGAAGCGATCATCAGGGCTGTTTTGCCGTTTTCTGCGGTCTCATAGGTATAATCATGGGTGTAAAGGGTCGTCCGGATCAGATTGCGCAGGGGGGCGTCGTCCTCCACGATCAGGATTTTCATTTTACTCATGAATCTCTATCTCCTCTGTCGGAATTGTAAATTCGAATACGGCGCCGGCAGGATCATTATCCCTGACCCAGATGGCGCCTCCATGGGCCTGCACGATGGATCTGCACAGGGAAAGGCCAAGCCCCGTGCTTCTGACAGTATCTCCGCCGGTGTTGCTGATGGAATAAAACATGTCAAAAATCTTCTCCTTCTCCCTGTCTGGGATCCCCGGCCCGTCATCTGCCACGCAGACCAGGGCCATTCCCTCCTTCTGGGATGCGGATATCCGGATCCTGGATCCTTTGGGCGTATATCGGAGAGCGTTGCCTACCAGATTGTTGACGACCTGCATGATCAGTCTGCCGTCCGCCCTGACCAGAATGATCTCCTCCGAAGGTTCAAGGATCAGCTCATGGTCCTTTGCCTGTTTCATAAGACGGCCTGCTGCCTCCTCCAGAATGGAGGAGAGCTCCTCGGTCTGGATCTGCAGCTGCATTCTGCCGTTTTCGATCCTGGATATGGACAGAAGGTTCTCCACCAGATCTATGAGCCAGATGGATTCATCCGAAATATCCTGGTAGAGGGCCCGTCTCTGTTCCGGACTGATCACGGCCTCGTTGGAAAGGAGGTTGGCAGCGTGGCCCGATATGGAGGTCAGGGGCGTGCGCAGATCATGGGAGATGGATCGGAGGAGATTGGCCCGCAGGTTTTCGGATCTGGCCTGCAGCTCCGCCTCCTCCCTGGCCTTGAGATTGCTGTCATTCTCCAAAGCCAGGGTACATTCTCCGATCACTGACTGGAGCAGATTCCTTTCCTGGCTGGTCAGATCCTGATGGAGGATATCCACCCCCACCGATCCGATTTCCCGTCTGCCGATCTTCAGGACCGTATATTCATATTCCTTTCTGGGGCCGTTGATGATGTCCCTGGTAAAGACGATCTTCCGCTCCAGGAGCTTTTCCAGCTGCAGCAGGGCGGCTCCCAGGATCTCCTCTTCTCCCCGGATCTTCTCCAGCATGACGTTGGTATCCAGAAGGATCTGGGTCCTGTAGGCTATATCGGCTGATTCCATGGCGCTGCGCCGGAGGCGTTCCGCCAGATTGCCGGTGATAAAGGCCACCAGGAACATGATCACAAAGGTTGACTGATAGCCGGTCTCATAGACGAAAAGGGTGAACCGGGGCTCTGTAAAGAGATAATTGAAAAGAAAGACCCCTACCAGGGAGGAAAGAAGGCCGTAGACCCTGTAATCCGTGATAATGCTGTTTACCACCGTTGCCAGAATAAAGACCATGATGATGTTGGCTTCTGAGAAATGCATCCTCCTGAAGAGCTCCGAGAGGATCGTGCAGAGCAGGAAAACGCCGGTGCACTTCAGGATATCCATCAGAGAGAAACGGATCTCCTCCCGGATCTTTTTCACATTCTGGGGCTGGGCGTTCCGGTCCGGGATAATATAAATATCCGCCTCCGGGGCATAGGAAAGAAGCCTGTCTGTCAGGGTCCTGGTAAACATATGCCTGCCGCGGACGGCGCTCTGCCCGATCACGATCCTGGTCGTCCCGCTCACCCGGGCGTACCTGGCGATCTCATAGGGGATGTCCGAGCCTTCCAGCTCCACGACACGGCCTCCCAGCCTTTCCGCCAGGTCCATATTTTCTCTGAGCCGGAGGGTGTCTTCGCCGGACAGTCTGTTCCGGTTCCCCGTCTTCACATAGAGGACCGTAAACTCGGCGTCCTGTGACCGGGCCAGTCTGGCCGCTTCCTCCAGGACCCGCTTATTGGTGGGAGAGGGCGACAGACAGGCCAGGATATGCTCTCCGTTCATGGCCCCTCTGTGCTCTAAAACCGCTTCTTCCATAGTTACCTCTGCTGCCCATCCCAGACATCTTTGCCGGGATAATGACACTCTAACCTCTTATACTTGCCGGTGTTCTTCTTTCTGCTGAGCCCCCCTGACAGGCGGCTGATGAAGCAAAGACCCAGAAGCCCCGCCATGATCAGTACTATAATCAGTATAACATTCTGTACCATATATTTTTCGCTCTCCTTTGTTTATTTGAAACATTTTATTTGAAACATTTTATTTGAAACATTTTTTGATGCTGGCGTCATCTCCCAGCACCAGCAGTGTCATCTTCTCTTTCAGCATCAGTTCAGGCAGGATCATGACCTCGGTCCGGCTTTTGTTCTGCCCTGACCCGTAGGTCTCCATAGACCTTCTGACTCCGATAATACTGATTCCGTATCTGCGCCGTATATCCAGTTCCCCAATGGTCCGTCCGATCCATCTGGCCGGCACCTCCATTTCATAAACGGCTGTGTCATCGTCGATCCGGAAGAAATCCGTCACATGATCCGACCCGAAACGGACCGCAGCCCATTCTCCCAGCTGTTTATGGGGATAAATAATGTCGTCTGCGCCCATCCGTTTTAAAAGGAATTCGTGGACATCCTCCGAGGCCAGGGCCACCACATGTCCGACCCCCATTTCCTTGAGAAGGGTCGTCGTGACCAGGGAGCTCTTGAAATCATCCCCAATGGCAACGATACATACGTCGAAATTCCGTACGCCCAGGGACTGCAGGAACTCCGGATCCGTGGAGTCTCCGATCTGTCCGCCGGACAGATAGCCCATGGCCCTTTCTACCATCTCCGCCTGCTGGTCCACTCCCAGAACCTCATGGCCCTGTTCAAAAAGCTTCCTGGCCGTATAGGATCCAAAACGTCCAAGGCCTATGATCAAAATCGATTTCATACTTACCTCCTGCTAGAATCAGCCCACTGCGATGGAATCCAGGGGATAGCGTCTGCCCCCTGTCACGACCATCTGGTCTCGTACAAAGGCTCTCGCAAGGGTCAGACCCCCGGTCCTGCCAATGAACATGAGCAAAATAAGGATCAGCTTGGATACGCTGCCAAGGCCCGGCGTGATCCCCAGCGTCAGCCCTACGGTCCCTACCGCCGAGGCGGTTTCAAAAAGGCAATCGCCCAGGGGGAGCCCCTCCAGCCCGCTGATCACGATGCCGCCTGTCAGAAACAGGCCCAGATACACGATCAGGATGGCAACCGCCTGCCGGATCGCCGCATCCGCTATGCCTCTGCCAAAGGCTTTGGGCTGGCCGCTTTGGGAAAAGACACTGGTACAGACTGTAAAAATGACAAAGAGCGTGGTGATCTTCATGCCGCCGGCCGTCGAGCCAGGGCTTGCTCCCACCAGCATCAGAAGAATGGTCAGCGCCTGGCCCGAATCCGACATCAGACCATAGTCCTGGGTATTAAAGCCGGCTGTCCTGGGGGTCACCGCCTGAAACAGGGAGGACAAAAGCCTTTCCCCCAGGGGCAGGCCCTGGTATTCCAGAAAGAAGAAATAAAGGAAGGGAAGCAGGATCAGGGCAAGGGTCATAACAAGGACCGCCTTGGTCTGCATCCTGTAGCGCTTTAGCCGGAGCCCGTGGTCAGACGCATCCTTCCAGGTAAAAAAGCCGATGCCGCCCAGGATGATCAGGGCGCAGACGGTCAGATTCACACAGATATCTGCGGAAAAGCCTGTCAGGGAGGAAAAGAGTCCCTGCTCTCCCATCAGATCAAAGCCGGCATTGCAGAAGGCGGATACCGCATGAAAAAGGGCAAAGCCCGCTCCCTTTCCCAGTCCGTACCTGGGAATGAAGGAAAAGCATAAAAGGCCTGCCCCTGCCAGCTCGAACAGGGCCATGCTTTTTATAATGAACCGGGCCATGGCCACGATGCCCCCCAGCTGGGAGCCGCCTATGGAATCCTGCAGGGCCGCCCGCTGCATCATGCCGATCTTCCTGCCGGCCGCCATGGAGACCAGGGCCGACAGGGTGATGATGCCAAGGCCCCCGATCTGGATCAGAAGCAGGATCAGGGCCTGGCCCACAGGACTCCACCAGGTCATGGTGTCATGGACCACAAGCCCTGTCACACAGACCGCAGAGGCGGAGGTGAAGACAGCATCCAGAAAGGGCGTCGCCACCCCCTGCCTGGAGCAGACCGGCAGCATGAGGAGAAGCCCTCCTGTCAGGATGGTCAGTGCAAAGCCCAAAAGGATGGCCATGGAAGTCGATATTCGTTTACTGATAATTGGAAGAAACATTCCTGCCTGCTTTCCCGTACAGATATTTCTGCGCGTCAAATCTCTTAATTTTGAAGTTAGTATGACAGACCGGGTGTTAAATAGGTGTTAATGTCGCCGCCAGGGATGTTAAGAAAATATTAAGAGCCGGCGCTGCATGGCAGCTGCCGGCTCCTTGAAAAAAGCGTTCTATGATATTTTTTTGATCAGCCGATACCGCCCATCAAAGCGCCTGCGATCAGGGCGATCAGGGCTGCGGCACAGTAGAGATATTTGGACATGGGATAGAACCATCCGCCGATGGGCTTTTCCCGGCCCTCGTTGACCGCCGCAGCGACAAATTTCCTGCCTGCGATCCAGAAGAAAAGGATTCCGGCCAGCAGGGCCCCCAGGGGGCAGATATAAATGGAGACAATGTCCATCCACTGCGAAACGATCGCCTGGATAAAGACAGCCGAGAGGCCGCCGAAGGCATGGACAATGACAGAGGAGGGCATACGGCCCAGGCCGAACCGGTCC
>CAMNJZ010000037.1 GCA_946541955.1 uncultured Lachnospiraceae bacterium
GACGTTGTTTTCTTCTTCGCCGCGGTGGTCTTGCGGGCGGCTCTGGTGCCCTCGTCTCCTCCCGCCTCCGGGGCTTCCCCCTGGCTTTCACTGTTCAGCGCAATGATATTGTCCTGGTCGTTCATAGGATACCTCCCTTCCTGTGATACAGAAGCCGTGCTGCTTTTCACATTTTATACTTCATGGAATACATATTTGTCCAGACGGTCAAAGGCCTCCTCCACCCGGGCAAAGGGCAGGGCCAGATTGATCCGCAGGTGGGTCATGCCATGGAACTGACGGCCGTCCTGAACGGCGCAGCCCACGTCCCAGGCCGCTGCCTCCAGCTGGTCCAGGGTCTTTCCCCTGGCCCTGAGCCATTCACCGCAGTCCGCAAAGAGCATGTAGGTGCCCTGGGGCCTTGCCGCCTCCACGCCCTCCAGATGGTCCTGGATGAAGCGGCAGGCGTAGTCCACGTTCCGGCCTATGGCCTCCCGCAGCTGGTCGACCCATTCCATGCCGTGATCCGAATAGGCCGCGATCAGGGCGTGCATGGACAGAACGTTCATTGCATTGTAATGAGACAGGGAAGACTGCTTCCGGATCTTCCTGCGCAGGTCATCGTTGTAGATGACATGGTAGGAGCCGATGAGGCCGGCCAGGTTGAAGGTCTTGGAGGGGGCGTAAAGGGCCACTGTCCTCTCCGCAGCGTCCTTAGATACCGACTGGGTGGGGACGTGGACCGCCCCGTCCAGGATGATATCGGACCAGATCTCGTCGGAAATCACCGTCACATCATAGCGGCGGCAGAGCTCCATCATATCCTGGATCTCCGCCTTCTCCCAGACCCTGCCGCAGGGATTGTGGGGGGAGCAGAAAATCAGGATCCTGACGCCCTCCTGGAAGCGCCGTTCCATATCCGCCAGGTCCATACGCCAGACCCCGTCTCCATCCCTGACCAGGGGGCTGCTTACGATGGTATAGCCGTTGTTGGTCAAAGTCCCTGTAAAGCCCACATAGGTGGGGGAATGGACCAGGACCCTTGTCCCGGGGCCGCCCAGGACCTGCATGGCAGCGGCCAGGCCGCCCAGGACCCCGTTTTCATAGCCGATGGTCTCCGGGGTCAGGTCTCCTGCTCCCTTGCGGACCTGGTGCCAGCGGATGATGCTGTCATAGTATTCATCCCGGGGCAGGTAGTAGCCGAACATGGGATGCTTTGCCCTTTCGATGATGGCCTCCTGGATATCGGGCAGGGTGGGGAAATTCATATCCGCCACCCACATGGGGATCAGGTCAAAGCCCTCCCGGGGCGCTTTGGGGGCAATGCCGATGCGGGGATCGCCCACGCCGTCCACGGCCAGGGCGTCCATGCCGTGTCTGTCTATGATGGAAGTAAAGTCGTAACGCATGCTGTCTTCTTTCTGATATTCCTTATAGTCTCAGCCAAGGGTCCTCTTGAGGAAGTCTGCTGCCATCTCCGGCCAGGCAGTGACCCAGGGCGCAGGCTGGTCCGGGGCCTTTTCCCCCTCGTAGGGACCGTAGAGGAAGTCCTTGAAAATCTGGTCCTTTCTTTCCTCAGAGACAGGGATCCTGCCTGCCTCGATGGCCCTGCAGACGGCCAGCTCCTGCTCCCTGCAGTAGAACTCCCTGCAGCGGCGCATGGCCCAGTCCTCGTTGCCCAGAGACAGGCCGTGCTTGCCCTGGGAAAAGATATGGAGCTCGCAGGGGATCTTCCTTTCATGGAGGGCCGCCCCATAGCGCAGGGCGTTCTCCACAGGAACGCTCTCATCCGTCATGGTCCCCCAGAGGAAGGCCGGGGGCGTATCGCGCCGGACCTGCTTTTCCAGGGACATATAGTCGCGGAAGGCGGCCGGCGGCTCCTTGCCCAAAAGGGACTCCATGGAGACCGCATGGGTAAAGGCGGGGTCCGCGGTGATCACCGGATAGGACAGGACGGCGGCGGCCGGCCTGGGGGAGATGGCGTTCAGGACCGGGTCCGGATCCTCCGCGTCCTCGAAGTGGACGCAGAGAGAGGCTGCCAGGTGTCCCCCTGCGGAAAAGCCGCAGACCACCAGGCGGTCCGGATCTGCGTGGAAGTCTCCTGCATGGAGACGGATCAGACGCACGGCCCTGGCCAGGTCGTCCAAAGGCTGCATGCCCAGGGGCACCATCACGGCCGGATTGCAGGTATAGGTCAGGACAAAGGCCTGGTAGCCCAGTTCATAAAAACGCCTGGCCACCGGGGCGCCCTCCCGGACGGAAGGGTACCTGTAGGCCCCGCCCGGTACCACCAGGAAGACGGGACGCACTGCGTCGTCCTCATGGAGATAGGCCGTCATAAAGGGCGAAAAGCCCACCCCGGCTCCGTGGGGGTAATTGTATTCTCCGCTCTGCCAGAGATTGATTCTTGTATTCAGCATGGATCTTCTCCTCTAATGGGAATGCCTCAGTGCCACCAGTCGAAATCACGGGGATTCAGACCGATGTTCTGCACATGGAAGACAGGGTTCTTTCCTTCCTTTTTCTGCTTCTCATAGTCCTTCAGGGCGCCCATGGCCTGGCCGCAGAGGACTACGCAGGCGGGCAGGTTGATGATGGTCATGCCGCCCATGCAGATATCCGCCAGGGCCCAGCAGGCACCCGCCGGGGTAATGGCGCCGGCAAAGATCACGACGACGCAGGCGATGTAGAAGATCCGCATGAAGCCCCTGGAGGGGGTCTTCTTGTGGTTCAGGAATGCCAGGGCGTTGTTGCAATAATAAAGATTGCCCAGCAGGGTCGTAAAGGCAAAGAGGACCATGGCAATGGTGATAAAGAGGGGGCCGATGGGACCAAATACCGTGGAGATGGCGTTCTGGACATAGGGGGCGCCGCTGACGTCCTCCGTGTGGGCCACGCCGGTGGACAGGCACATGAGGGCTGTCGCCGTGCACAGAAGGATGGTGTCGATATAGACGGAGACCGTCTGCACCAGGCCCTGCTTGACGGGATGGGTCACGTTGGCGGCTGCGGAGGCGTTGGGCGCGGAGCCGACGCCGGCTTCGTTGGAATAAAGGCCGCGCTTGATACCGTAGATCATACAGGAGCCTGCGACGCCGCTGAGGATGGCGCGGAAGTTGAAGGCGTCTGCGAAGATCTCTGCGAACATGGCCGGCACGTGGCGGATGTTGACCGCGATTACGATCAGGGAGATCAGGACATAGGCGATGCCCATGAAGGGAACGATGACACTGGTCATCCTGACGATTCGCTGGCCGCCGCCCAGGAGGCAATAGCCTACCAGCACCGCCAGGATGGCGCCGATCACAGCCGGGGTGATCTTGGGATCATAGAAGCTGTAGACCGCGAAGGTGGACTGGAGGTTGTAGGAGCAGAGCAGGTTGAAGCCGAAGGCGTAGGTCAGAAGAAGGAAGACACAGAAAACGGCGGAGAAGATGGGGGATCCCAGGGCCTTCTCGATGTAGTAGGCGGGGCCGCCGTAGAAGAGACCCTTGTCGTTCGTCTTCTTATAGATCTGGGCCAGGGTGGACTCGGTAAAGGCCGAGGCAGCGCCGATGACGGCCAGCAGCCACATCCAGAAGCAGGCGCCGGGGCCGCCCATGCAGATGGCGGTGGATACGCCGATGATGTTGCCTGTACCCACGCGGGAGGCCGTGGAGACCATCAGGGCCTGGAAGGAGGAAACATGTCCGTCGTCCCCTTCGGGCTTTTCCAGGATCAGGGCGCAGGATTCGCGAAGAAGACGGATCTGTACAAATCCGCTCCGGACGGTGAAATAAATGCCGGCCGCTGCCAGGATGATGATCAGGATCGGATAATACAGGATGCTGTCGATGCTTTCAAGAATACTGGTGATCATAGGGTCTTTCTCTCTTTCTGATTAAAGCGTTAAAATATCAAACCCATTATATCATCATTGTCCCCTTCTCAGAAGTACAAAAAAGCTGCCGCGGGGGCAGCTTTTCATGCTATAATGTGACTGCAGCAATCAATTGCATGCAACTAGATTGAACATCGGGGATGCCCCCGAAAAACTTTGACAAGGAGGAAAACCATGCAGAGAATTTATGATTTCCTGAAAGCAGCCAATACCTACTACCTGGCCACCACAGAGGGCGACCAGCCCAGAGTCCGTCCCTTCGGCACCATCGACATCTTCGACGGCCGTCTGACCATCCAGACCGGTCTGGTCAAGGACGTGGCCAAACAGATGCTGGCCAATCCCAAAGTGGAGATCTGCGCCATGAACGGC
Source organism: uncultured Lachnospiraceae bacterium (assembly GCA_946541955.1). Classification (GTDB taxonomy): domain Bacteria; phylum Bacillota; class Clostridia; order Lachnospirales; family Lachnospiraceae; genus CAG-791. The sequence goes on from CAMNJZ010000037.1 coordinate 4,232, forward strand.
GGCAAATGGATCCGGGTGGAGGCCAAAGCCGTACTGGATGAGCGTGTGGAAGCCCAGGAGCATCTCCTGGCCGCCTATCCCTCCCTCCAGGCCATGTACAAGCCCGGCGACGGCAATACCGCCGTATTTGCCCTGACGGAAGGAAAGGCTGTCATTTCCTCCTTCACAGAGGCTCCTGTGGAGATTTGCTTCTGATCAGTAATCTTTGGGGCGGCGGCAGAGGGAGCAGGACTTATGCAAAAGGCCTGTGAACTGGCCGCCGCAGTATCTGCAGCGCCCCTCGCTCATCCAGCGGACTGCCTTGGCGTAGCGGTCTGCCAGGCCGGACCCTTCCAGGTTCCTGCGGATGGCGCTGTGGGCAGACCCGGTCCTTTCATCCAGGACCAGCAGGGACCCGTCCACATAGACCTCCTCCAGCAGGGGGCAGCGCCCGGGCCTGAAATATCTGGATTCCGTAGAGGTATAAGAGCACCAGCCGTCCGGGCCTGTGCTCTTTTCTTTTGTATTGATGGCCGCGCCTGTCACATAGAGGCTGCGAAGATTGTCGCACCCTGCCAGGGCGCTGGTCCCGATCTGGAGGGCGCCCTCCAGACGCAGCTCCTTCAGGGAGGTATCCCCCGCAAAGGCATAGGCCGGGACCCTCTGGAGCCTTGCGCAGCCTATGACCTCCTCCAGCCTGGTGCAGCCGGCCAGGGCCCCTTCGCCCAGGACTTCCGCTCCTGTCAGGTCCAGGCTTTTGATATGGCGGCAGTTGTAGAAGGCGTAGGCGCCGATCTCGGAAACAAAGGCCAGGCCTTCCACCTGCTCCAGTCTCCTGCTCTCGGCAAAGGCAAAGTCTCCGATCTTCCGGACATTCCTGCCAAGGATCACCCGGACCGCATCCGACCCCCGAAAGGCCTCCGGTCCGATCTCGGTGACCCCGGCCGGGATCTCCACCTCCCTGGCCGCCCCGTTGTATTTGCGAAGGACGCCGCTTCGGATGTCAAAGCCTACGATATGGCGCTCCGCCTCCAGGGCGGCTCCGGCGGCCTGGATCCTGGCATAGGTCTCCCTGAATGCCTTCAGGGCTTCCGGCACCAAAAAGGAGGCCCCGCAGTAAGGGCAGGTGTCCCGGTCCCCGCCGGGCTCTGCGCTGATGGCTGCGCCGCAGGCCGGACACAGGGCCGGCTCTCTGTCTGTTCTCATGGAAACCTCCTGTTCTCTTCTCTTATTTGTTGTTTTTGTTTCTGCGCCTCTGGGCCCGGTTGAGGCCGGCAGGATTGTTCTGCTTTGTCCCGGCTCCCCCTTTGGCGTCTTTTCCGCTCTTCTCTTTGTCGGAAAGGTGGCGGAAGATGGTCAGGCCCTTGCCGATACAAAGACCTCCGGCGATGGCCAGAAGACCATTCACCGCCGCAATGCTCCCTTCCCTGACAGACAGGTAGATGCAGGCGAACACAAAGGTCACTCCAATGGCCATAAAGAGGTAGGCGCCGGTCCTGGATTCGATCTTAAAATCCATATCTGTTTTCCTTTCTTACATTGACTGCCCCGGCCCTTCCGGGCTGCGTTAGGGCTCCTCCGGCTGGATATATTCCGCAAATACATAGCCGGTCTGGCCGGTATCCACCACCTCCACGTTGGCCCATTCACCCTCCATGGCAATCAGGTAGAGCCTGGTGCCGGATTTGAGCCCGGCCAGGGTCGAGGCGCTGGTGGAGGGGCCCGAGCGGAGCTTCAGAGAAGACCGGACGTTGACAACATAGATGGGCCGCTCTCCCTCCGTCGTGGCGGAGGCCGTCATGGAATCGATGTTGACATAGAGGGTCCCCTGTTCCCCGGCAGGGCCGTCCTCAAAGGTGACAACGGCATTGCCTTCCGAAAGGGAAAGGGCGATGGGATGGCTGTAGCCGTCTCCCAGGGAAATCTGACGGCTGATGGTCTGGCCGTTCATGTCCGTAACAAAAAGGTGGGGTCCAAGATAGCCTGTAATGAAGAGCCTGGACTCCTCGTCAAAGGCAAAGGCGCCCGGGGCAGGACAGCCGCCGAATTCCATGTTTTTCCAGACCCGGCTCCCGTCCTGGCGGCTCAGGGCCACAATGTCTCCCCCCTCCACATAGTAGTAGAGGCTGCCGCTGATCCCGATGTCCGCCACCCGGTCCGCCTGGGCCGCCTCGTAAACGTCGGTCTCCCGGGTCCAGACCTCCTGTCCGTCCCGGCTGATTCCGGTGATGCGGGCGTATTCCTCGTTATTTTCCCGGATTACCTCAAAATTCACCTCCTGGGCCGCATTTTCGTCCAGCTCGATGGACTCGGCCAGGGTCGCCGCCTCCTGCTTTTTCCCGCAGGACGCCAGCACAAAAAGGGCCAGGACCAGGGCCGACAGGGCCCTTCGGTATCTTCTTATGTCTGCTTTTCTGCCCATGAAATACCCCCCCTGCGGCCAGATGCCGCCGCATGCATTTCTACGTGTATATTGTACCACGACCTTCCCTGCCGGGATACAAAGCCCGGATAAAAAAATGCCGGCGGCGCCGGCATTTTTTATTTGATCCTATGTCATCAAATCATCTGCTTCAGAAAATATGATTCATAAAATCCGATTCGAAAATCTGAATCACTAAATCTGATTCAGATTGGAAGGTAGGCCCAGATCACTGCATAGACCAGGGTGGGCAGCATGGAGGCCACCCGGATCCCCCGCTTCCAGACCAGGTTGACGCCTACGCAGAAGATGAGGACAGACCCGGTCAGGGAAATGTTGGAAAGGGCCGCGGGATTTCCCAGAAAGACCGGGCTGATCAGCCTGGAAAGCAGAGTCATGGACCCCTGCAGAAGGCCTACGGGCACAGCCGAAAACATGGCGCCCCTGCCCAGGGAGGCCGTCATGATGACAATGATGAAGAAGTCCAGGACCGACTTGGCGATCAGGGTGGAGGGATCCAGGCTGATGCCGTCCTGGATGGAGCCCACGATGGCCATGGCTCCGATGGATACGGTCAGAGAAGCCGTCACGAAGGCGTGGACAAAGGTATTGTCACCGCTGCTGCCCGTCTTTTTTTTCAGCCATTCTCCAAAGCCCTCCAGCCGCTCGTCCAGCTGCAGGGCCTCCCCCGTGATGGTTCCCAGGGTCAGGCAGAGGATCAGCATCATGCTGCCCTGGCTGGTCAGGCCTTCGCCTGCCAGGACCAGCATTTTTTCCATGGCCCCGCTGATAGCGATAAAGAGGGTCCCCACCCCGCTGCAGATAATCATGGATTCCTGCACTCTTTTGGGGATCCTGCCTCCAAAGGCCATGCCCAGGAGACCGGCCGCAAAAATCGCCGCTACATTGATGATGGTTCCAATTCCCGGCATAGGCTCACTCTCCGCTTTTCCGGCCCTGCAGGAGGGCCGTCATGGTATCCAGGGCAAACACGGTGACTTTGCGGGTGGCCCTGGAGATGGCCGTGTAGAGTCTGTGCCTGCCGATGAGGCTGTCCGGATATTCCTCCGGATCCGCATCGGGCAGGATCACCGCGTCAAATTCCAGTCCCTTGACCAGGGGCAGCTCCATGAGGACGGGGCCGCCTGCGGGCAGGGACATATTTCTTCGAATGACAGGCGGAGCGTCGTCTCCCAGAAGGGCGGCGAGCTTCTCCTGGCTCTTTCTGGAGCCTGCGATCAGGCAGGTCAGGCCCTCGGCCTCCCGAGCCTCCCGCAGGGCTTCCCGGAGGGCCTCCAGGTAGGCCGCCCTGTCTCCAAAGGTCCGGATCAGCGGGGCTGTGCCCGGCCTCTGGACCGAGGCCGTCCTGATCCTGTCCTTTTCCTCCAGCAGGGAGGTAAAGAGGTCTGTGATCTCCGGCGAAGACCGGTAGCTGGTCATCAGGTCGCATTCCGCGGCCCGGCCCCTGGGGGCCAGGACCTCCCGGATCCTGGCAAAGGAGGCCGTTCCCGGCCGGATGGCCTGGTTCTCGTCTCCCAGCAGCATGAAGCGGGCCCGGAGGAAATACCTGGACAGGACCCGGATCTGGGCCTCGGTATAGTCCTGGACCTCGTCGATCATGACATACTTTGCATTGCGGTCGCACTCCCCGGTCAGGGCCATCTTGAGATAGAAAAGCGCCAGGGGAGAGATCCTGTTCCTGCCAAGGATCCTTCCTGCGATCCCGTTCAAATCATACCAGCCCCTGCCCCGGATCTGGGCGAAGGCGCCGGCAAAGTCGTTTTCCATCCGGTTGATCTCCCTGCGGCCCGGGCCTTCCTCCTCCCGGTCCCTGGCGTCTTTCCGGCCGTAGCCGTCCCGCCTGCGGAGTCTGGCCTTTAAAAGCTCCAGAAGCTCGTCCTCCATAAGGCCAGTCAGCCTGGGCCCCGGCTCTATGTGGGCAAAGCGTTCCCGGATGCCAAGGATGGCGGCGGGGGAAATGAGCTGCTCGCCCCCCTGCCGGATCCCCACAAAGTCTTCGGCGGTAAGGACCAGGCTTTCCAGGTCGCTGTCGATCCTGTCCAGGTCTCCTGGCAGGGTCTCGGTCCCGGCTCCCTGCCTGCCAAAGCCTGCCATTTCCAGGAAGTCCAGCCAGGTCAGGGCGTGGGGATTGGTCTCCCCCATGTCGGGCAGGACGTTCTCTATATACTGGCGGAAGACCGGATTGAGGGTCATCAGATAGACCTGGTCGGGCCGGAGGCTGTCTCTCTTTTTGTAAAAGAGATAGGCGATCCGCTGCAGAAGGACCGAGGTCTTGCCGCTGCCCGCGATGCCGCTGACCAGAAGGACCGGCACATCCTCGTGGCGGATGACCTGGTTCTGCTCCTTCTGGATCGTGGTGGTGATGGCCGTCATCTTGTCAGAGCGCCGTTTGGAGAGGGACTCCAGCAGCAGGGGATCCTCAATGGCGATGGTGGTATCGAACCAGGCCCTGAGCACGTCCCCCTGCAGGTCGAACTGCCTGCGCAAAAGGAGGTCCACGGGTATGGTCCTGCCGTCCACCGTATAGGAGGTAGGGCCGCTCTCCTGGTTATAGTAGGTCTCGGCCACGGGGGACCGCCAGTCCACCACCAGCTGGTTGTGGTCCTCGTCGTTGAGTCCCCTGGTCCCGATATAGTATTCCTCAGGCTCCTCCTCCGGATCGTACCGGAGGCGGATCTTGGCAAAATAGGGGCCCTTCCGGAGGGCCTTGATCCGCTCCAGCTTTTCCCTGCCCACCCGGGTCACGATGTTATAGGAATCGATGACATGATTCATGACCTCGAACTCAGCGTAGGTCTCCATGGCGTTGGTATCCGAGTCAAAGTTCAGCGTCAGATCCTCCCGGATGGCCTTCTTCTCCTCCAGGGCGTTTTTCTGCACGTCCGCCATCTTCCGCTCCAGGTCTTCCTGCATGCGGGAGAGCCTTGCACAAAGCTTAGTCAGATGGTCCTGTTCCTGCCTGAAAATGCTTTCGTAGTTTTCCATACTCACCTCAAATGCTCTTTCTTTGTGAACATTTAGACAGTATAGCATGAAAGGCGCTGGTTGGAAAAGCAGTTTCCAGACCGAAAAGAAGGACCGGCAGGCCCCAAAGGGTCTGCCGGTCCTTCCGCTTGGAAAAACTGTGATTCAGTAAAGTGATTACAGAATATCGCTGTGTCTGATATAGCCTACCTCGCCTGCAGGAGCCACGACCTTGGTGCCTGCGGTAATGGTGGCATACTTGTCGACGACCTGGTTCTCCAGGACAGCGCCTTCGCCTACGGTATCATAGGCCATAACGATCGAGTCTTTGACCACAGCGCCCTTGCCGATCTTAACGCCGCGGGCGATGATGGAATTCTCAACTGTGCCTTCGATCACGGCGCCGTTGGAGATGTAGCTGTTCTTTACGCAGGAGCCTGCCAGATACCGGGTAGGAGCGGAATCGGAGGTTCTGGTATAGATGGGCCAGTCGGGGCTGAAGAGGTCAGCTGCGCATTCCTTGTTCAGCATGGACATGCTGGCTCTGAAGTAGGAATCCAGGCTGGTCAGAGGATAGAAGACGCCCTTGTGTTCCACAGCGCGGATGTCCAGCTTGTCGGACTCGGCGTTGATGATGTTGGCCAGGGTGTACATGGAGGAGGCTGCCTTTGCATCTTCGATCAGTCTGATCAGCAGATCCTTCTTCATGACATAGGTCTCCATGGAGATGTTCTCGGTCTCGGTATCCTCCAGGAAAGGAGTGATGGATTTGACTCTGTTGCCGTCCAGGGCTACTTCGTTGCAGGTGGAATAGCCGTCCTTGGCGTCTGTGACCTTATGATACAGAACGGTGATGTCTGCGCCGGAAGCCGCATGGTCCTGGAGCAGCTCGTTCAGATCCTGGGTGAAGATCATGCAGGAGGGAACGATCACGACATATTCCTGATGCTGCATCTTGATATAATCCATGTTCTCATAGAGAGCATTGATGTTGGTGTTGTAAACAGCGTTCAGCTTCTGCTCGGTCGGGAAGAGCAGCTGGATTCTGCCGCGCTTGGAGTTGATGTTGTAGTGACGGCCTGTGCCGATGTGGGCTGCCAGGGAGCGGGGCTTGCTGCTGATATAGACCTGGATATTGATGATGCCGCTGTTGCTTAAGTTGGAAATAGGGAAGTCAATGACTCTGTATCTTCCCATAAAGGAGATCGCGCCGATGGGGCGATATTCCTGCAGTCCTTCAACCTTCTGATCTACAGAAGAAGTAATAATACCAAATGCTTTTGCCATTTTAACTTTCCTCCTTAAACATCCTGAGCCTGCAGGGTGATTGCCTTGCTGTCAGCGCTGCCTACGACTGCGCCTTCGCCGATGGTCACGCCGTCTGCTACCAGAGCACGGGTAACGACTGCGCCAGCCTTAACGGTAACGCCGGGCATCAGAACAGAATCGATAACCTTTGCGCCTTCCTCGATCACAGCGCCTGTGAAGATAACAGAATGCTTGACTGTGCCTTCCACAGAAGCGCCCTGGGTGATGTAGGCTGTGTCAACTTCCGCCTTGGGGCCGATGAATGCGGGAAGAACGGCTGCATCTTCGGTATAGATCTTCCAGGTGGGATCATCGAGCTGCAGATCGTTGTTGTCGGTCAGCAGATCCATGTTTGCTTCCCACAGGGAATCGATGGTTCCGACATCCTTCCAGTATCCTTCGAATCTCCAGGCCACGAGCTTCTCGCCGTTGTTCAGGAGGGTAGGGATGATGGTCTTGCCGAAGTCATGGGCAGAGTTGGGATCATCCTTGTCCTCGACCAGGATCTTGCGGAGCTTCTTCCAGTCAAAGATATAGATACCCATGGAAGCCAGGGTGCTGCGGGGATGTGCGGGCTTCTCTTCGAAATCGATGATCTTATCGTTTTCGTCTGTAATCATGATACCGAAACGGGTCGCCTCTTCCAGGGAAACAGGCATAACAGCGATGGTGGCTGCTGCGCCCTGTGCCTTATGGACATCCAGCATCTTGTCATAGTTCATCTTGTAGATGTGGTCACCGGAGAGAACCAGCAGATACTTTGGATCATAGGTGTCGATAAAGTCGATATTCTGGGTGATGGCATCAGCGGTTCCGCGATAGACATCGAGGCCTGCATCGGCTTTTTCACGGGGGGTCAGAACGAAAACGCCGCTGTCTTTGGTATCAAGGCCCCAGAGGCCTCCCTTAGCAACGTAGCTGTTCAGCAGTACGGATTCATACTGGGTCAGAACGCCGACTACATCAATGCCGGAGTTTGCGCAGTTTGACAGAGGGAAATCGATAATACGGTACTTGCCGCCGTACGATACTGCAGGCTTTGCAACCTTATCGGTCAGTGCGAGCAGACGACTTCCCCGACCGCCGGCCAGGATCATTGCTAACATTTCGTTTTGTTTCATGATGTGTCCTCACTTTCCTGAATTGTTTTACCAAATCGTGTCACTTAGTAAAGTGCAATAAGCTATTCACATTGTACAATATTATGAAGCAAAATAAAATATTGTTTGTGGGATTTTTGATAATACTTGGTAAATTTCTTCTTAAAAAAAGGCAGTTTTCACATAGTCTCCCCGCCCTGGTCCAGGATATTCCTGAGAACGAAACGCAGAGCCGACACCTCCACGGGCTTGGCGATATAGGCGTTCATGCCCGCTTCCATGCATTTTCGCATGTCTTCGTCGAAGGCGTCCGCCGTAATGGCGATGATGGGGACCCCGGCCGTTTCCGGATCCTCCATCTCCCGGATGGCCCGGGTGGCCTCGTAGCCGTTCATGATGGGCATCTGCAGGTCCATGAGGATGGCGTCAAAGCCGCCGGCCCCCGACCTTGCGACCTTGTTGACGGCCACCTGGCCGTTTACGGCCGTATCGACCCGGTAGCCCGCGTCCTCCAGAAGGGCCACGGCGATCTCCCGGTTGAGATAGTTGTCCTCCACCAGAAGGATCTTCTGCCTGTAATTCTTTCTGCGCTTTTTCCGGGTGATGGTCACGGGATTTTCCCTGAAGAAGCAGTACTTGGTCAGCTTGCCGCCGTCGGTCCAGGCAAATTCCTCCTCAGGTTTTTTCTGCAGCTCCAGCGAGAAGCGGGCGATGAATTCCGTCCCCTCCCCCTGCTTGCTGCGGACCGAGATCATACCGTCCATGGCGTCCAGGATGGCCTTGACGATGGGCATGCCAAGGCCCGTACCGCTGACCCGGCTGACGGTGGTGTTGTTCTCCCGCTCGAAGGGCTCGAAGATCTTCTTCTGGAATTCCTCGGACATGCCGATCCCGTTGTCCAGGACATGGACCTCGCAGTAGGCCCGGTTGTCCAGGGAAACGCCGGACTGCAGGGCCCGGAGGGTCACTCTGCCGCCTGGCGGGGTATATTTGTTGGCGTTGGAGAGAAGGTTCAGCAGGACCTGGGTCAGGCGGAGCTTGTCGCAGTAGACCAGGTCGGGCAGGTCCGGATCGATCTCGCAGATCATTTTGATTTGCTTCTCTTCCATGGAGGGCTCGATGATATCCAGGGCCGAATGGATGATCTCCCGGAGGGAGTTCTCCTCATGGCGCAGGTTCATGGCCCCGCTCTCGATCTTGCTCATATCCAGCACGTCGTTGATCAGCCGGAGCAGATGGGTGCCGGAGGCGGTGATCTTCTCCAGGGCGTTGAGGACCCGGTGCTTGTCGTTGATGTGGGTCTCGGCGATGGAGGCAAAGCCGAGGATGGCGTTCATGGGGGTCCGGATATCATGGGACATGTTGGAGAGGAAGGTGGACTTGGCCATATCGGCCTGTCTGGCCTGCTCCAGGGCCGTCTCCAGCTGCTCTCTCTGCAGCCGCTCCATATTTTTCTCCGTCTGGATATTGGCGAAGCCGATCATGACCTCGGAAATGGGCCGGATGGAGGAGCCCATCCTGGCCAGCTGGCAGCGGTAGTATTCCCGGAAATGCTTGCCCCGGAAGGTGAAGGAGTATTCCGCATGGCTGCGGAGATTTTCCCGGATGACCTCGGGCCGCAGGTTGTAGAGGAACTGGTCCACGTCCTTCTCATAGACGCCCACGCCGGCAAAGTACTCCACGGTCTTGTCGAATTCGGGCACAAAGACCGCGCTGTAGCGGCTCAGGAAGTAATTGTTGGTCCGGTAGATATCGTAGGAATTGTGGTCCAGATCGGCGAAGTAGACCGTCTCATAGGCCCTGGTCAGGCAGTCGATCATGGCCAGTCTCCGGCTGTTCTCCCGGTCAATCCGGATCCTTTCGGTGATGTCGGAAACCAGCATCAGGCCCTTGATATGGCCGTTGTCCACGTCTCTGGACAGATTGATGGACTGGCGGAGCCAGACCTCGTTCCCGAACCGGTCCCGGATCATGTACTGGATCAGGAGGTCCCTTTCCCCGATCTCATAGAGGTGGAGGAGGTTGCCGGCGTCCATGAGTCTGCTGAATTCATCCTCGTTGCCGGACTGGATCCTGCCGATCCATCTGTCCCGCCCCTCCGTAATGGAACAGGGCACCTGGCTTTCCCCATCCTTCTGGAAAAAGTCTGTATTGGCCACGGAGGCGGACAGGATCATGTTGTCCGTCACGTCCAGTTCGTAGGTGGCCACCACGTCCGCCGCCGCCAGCGCCATAAAGAGGCTGGGCCTCTGGGACATGTCGTTGCGCAGGCCGCTCAGACTCCTGCCGCTGTCCAGAGCCTCCGGATGGGCCGTGGGGATCTGCCGGCAGAGCAGGGCCTTCCAGGGAACCCCGATCTTATTTTCCAGAAGCCTTATGTCGATCTTCTCCCAGGCCCCTGTCTTTAAGGGATAGGCCAGGGTATAGGCGGGACGGTCCCGAAGGACTCTTCGGAAGTCGCTGATGGTGGTGTTCTGCTCATGCCAGATCCAGTAGTCGGGATCCACTGCCATTTCCCTGTAGGCCCGGTTGACCGCCGTAAAGCAGGTGCCTGCCGGGAAAGGGATCTTGAAGAGGTCGTCCCGGACCTGGGCGTGGATCTCCTCCACCGTATCGGCCTCCAGGTCCACCAGAAAGACCTCCGTATATTCATTCAGAAATGCGACCAGAAGCTGGTCATTCAACAATTCGGTGCTCATAGTAGTATTTCCTGCCGGGTCAAATCAAAAAGGGAGCCTGTGCCGGCCCCCTCTATGCCTTTTACTCTGTTCTTTCAGGCAGATGCCCGTATTTGACCGTGATATAGCCCTTGATGATCTCCACGCACTTGGCAAAGCCAAGCTTGGAGGAATTGAGGCAGAGGTCATAATAGTGAGCGTCTGACCACTCCTGGCCGGTATAACGGTTATGATATTCTCTGCGGTTTTTGTTGATCTGGTCTACGTATTTTTCCAGCGCGGCCCCGGACAGATTCTTCTTCTTCGCGGCCTGCTCCAGCAGGAAGGGCTTGGGCGCATGGACGAAGACGCTGATCACATTCTCATAATCCTTGAGGATATAGTCGGCGCAGCGGCCCACCACGATGCAGGATTCCGTCTCCGCCAGGGTCCGGATGACCTTGGCCTGGTAGTTGAACAGATTCTGCTCAGAGGTGAAGTCCTTGCTGCCGGGGGAAATCAGCTCCCCGTTGTAGACCCTGCTGGCTGCCCGGAAAAGGGAAGCCCTGGCTGTGGTATCCTCGTCGCTGGTGACGAAGAGGGCCTCGTTGATGCCCGATACATCCGCCGCCAGGTGGAGGATCTCCTTGTCATAGTAGTGGATCCCCAGATCCTCGGAGAGCATTTCGCCGATGGTCTTGCCGCCGCTTCCATATTCGCGATTGATCGCGATCACAATATTCTCACTCATATTTTAACCCCCAGTCTGTACTCTCTTGCCTGCTGCCGGCAGCGCCGGCTCCTGTATTTAGTATAGCACAAATGGCCAGGTTTGTAGATTATTCTCCCAGATAAGCCTTGCGGATCGCATCATCGTGCAGAAGGTCTGCGGCCCTGCCGGAGGTGGAAATGGTCCCGGTCTCCAGGACGTAGGCTCTGTCCGCGATGGTCAGGGCCTTCTTGGCGTTCTGCTCCACTAAAAGGACGGTGACGCCCTCGGAGGATACCTTGCCGATGATGTCAAAGATCTCGTTGACATAAATGGGGGAGAGTCCCATGGAGGGCTCGTCCATGAGGATGATCTTGGGATTGGACATGAGGGCCCTTCCCATGGCCAGCATCTGCTGCTCGCCGCCGGAAAGGGTGCCTGCCACCTGTTTTTCTCTTTCCTTGAGCCTGGGGAAGTGGCTGTAGACCATTTCCAGGTTGGCATCGATCTCGGCCCTGTCCCTTCTGGTAAAGGCTCCCAGCATCAGGTTCTGGTAGACGGTCATGTCCGGAAAGACATGGCGGCCCTCGGGCACATGGGCCATGCCCATGGTCACGATCTTATGGGCGGGGACCCGGGTGATATCTTTGCCTTCAAATTCGATTTTGCCGGACGCGGCCTGGATCAGGCCGGTCAGGGTATGGAGCGTCGTCGTTTTGCCGGCGCCGTTGGCGCCGATCAGGGCGATGACCTCGCCCTCTCCCACCTCGAAGGAAATTCCCTTCAGGGCCGGGATGACGCCGTAATTGACCTTCAGGTCAGTAACTTGCAGCATTGCCATCTGTTTATTCCTCTTTGCTTGTATTTAGTCGTCGCCCAGATAGGCCCTTATGACTTCCGGATTGGTCAAAACCTCCTGGGTCGCTCCCTGGGTCAGAATGCGGCCGAAGTTCAGGACCGTCAGCTTCTCACAGATACCGGAGACCAGCTTCATGTCGTGCTCGATCAGAAGGATGGTCATGCCGAACTCCCTGCGGATCAGGCTGATGGTATCCATCAGCTCCTGGGTCTCGTTGGGGTTCATGCCGGCGGCGGGCTCGTCCAGGAGGAGGAGCTTGGGACCCGTGGCCATGGCCCGGGCGATCTCCAGCTTTCTCTGGGCGCCGTAGGGCAGATTGGAGGCCAGGGTGGTGTCGGCGTCCCTGTCCAGGCTGAAGACCTTCAAAAGCTCATAGGCCTTCTCGTTCATTTCCTTCTCCACCTTATAGTAGGAGGGGAGCCGGAGGATGGAGGCGGCGGTGGAATAGTGATAGCGGTTGTGGAGACCCACCTTGACGTTGTCCAGGACCGTCAGCTGCCTGAAGAGACGGATGTTCTGGAAGGTCCGGGCGATGCCTGCCTTGTTGATCTCAATGGGGCTCTTGCCGGTGATGTTGGTCCCGTCCAGCTTGATGATGCCCTCGTTGGGCTTGTATTCTCCTGTCAGGAGGTTGAAGACGGTGGTCTTGCCGGCGCCGTTGGGGCCGATCAGACCGTAGAGCTCGCCCTTTTCAATGGTCAGGTCGAAATCGTCGACAGCCCGCAGGCCGCCGAACTGGATGGCAAGATTGTTGACTTCCAGGAGTGCCATACTTATTTGCCCTCCTTTCCTGCTTTTGCGTTCTTCTTAAAGAGATGGCTTCCCAGCTTGTGCTTTTCCATAAAGGCCCGGGAGGCGGGGTTCCAGCTGATGATCATCATGACGATCAGGACGATGGCGTAGATGAGCATACGGTAGTTGGACAGGAAGCGGAGGAGCTCGGGGATCAGGGTCAGGACCACTGCCGCGATGATGCCCCCGCGGAAGTTGCCGATGCCGCCCAGGACCACAAAGACCAGGAACATGATGGACATGTTGTAGCCAAAGCGGGCGCTGGTGGCGGTCAGTGTCGCCAGGTTATGGGAATAGAGAGCGCCTGCAAAGCCCGCGATGACAGCGGACAGGGTAAAGGCGATCAGCTTGTACTTGGTGATGTTGATGCCCACGGACTCCGCTGCGATGTGGTTGTCGCGGATGGACATGATGGCCCTGCCGTCTCTGGAATGGGTCAGGTTGAGGGCGATGACCAGGGACAGGAGGAGCAGGATGATTCCGATCAGGAAGGAGGAATCTCTGGGCGTGCCTGTGATGCCCTGGGGGCCGTTGATCAGAATCACGCCGCTCTCGGGATCCACCAGCTTGTTGGCGCTGGTCAGGGAAGCGTGGAGGCCGGACCCGTCAATGCCGATATAGATGGCGTTGATGATGTTCTTGATGATCTCGCCAAAGGCCAGGGTCACGATGGCCAGGTAGTCGCCGTTGAGGCGCAGGACCGGGACACCGATCAGAAAGCCGAAAATACCGGCAAAGAGACCGCCCAGCAAAATGGCGATGACAAAGCGCAGGAGGGAGGGCATACCGTCCCCCACCTGGTTGGAAAAGAGGGCGCTGACAAAGGCGCCGACGCACATGAAGCCGGCGTGGCCGATGGACAGCTCGCCCAGGATGCCCACCACCAGGTTCAGAGAGACCGCCATGATGGCATAGACGCAGAGGGGCACCAGAAGGCCCTGGAGCTGGTTGGTCAGGACCCCGGCGCTGCTCAGGATCTGCACGATTACAAAGACGGCCAGGACCATGCCATAGGTCACAAAATCATTTCTGGAGGTACGGTCAATGAGTGCTGCTCGTTCTTTCATTCCCTTCCTCCTTTCTTATACCTTCTCCTGGATGACCTTGCCGAAGAGACCGGTAGGCTTGACCAGGAGGATGACGATCAGGACGCCGAATACGATGGCGTCCGAGACCTGCTGCGAAATATAGTACTTGCTCAGCTGCTCGATGATGCCCAGGACCAGTCCGCCGACCATGGCCCCGGGGATGGAGCCGATGCCGCCGAATACGGCGGCCGTAAAGGCCTTGATGCCGGGCATGGCACCGGTGGTGGGCGTCAGGGCAGGCGAATAGGAGCACATCAGAACGCCTGCGATGGCGGCCATGGCAGACCCGATGGCAAAGGTCAGGGTAATGGTATTATTGACAGAAATTCCCATCAGTGAGGCTGCCGCCCTGTCCTGGGAGCAGGCCAGCATGGCCTGGCCGGGTCTTGTCCTGTTGATGAAGACCTGGAGGATCCCCACAAGCACCAGGCTGGTCAGAATAGAGACCACCGCGATGCCCTTGACCTGGAAGGGACCGATCTGCAGCGTCTGGATCTGGGCGGGAATGACGGATGTAAAGCTCTTGGTATTGGAGCCGAACACCAGCATGGCGCCGTTCTGCAGGAAATAGGACACGCCGATGGCCGTAATCAGGACCGCCAGAGGGGATCCGGCGTTGCGCAGGGGCTTATAGGCGATCTTCTCGATCAGGATGCCCAGGCAGAGGCAGATCACGACGGAGGCCAGGATCCCGGCAGGGACCGGAAGGCCCATGGTGGAGATCAGAATGAAGGCAGCATAGGAGCCGACCATGATGATGTCGCCATGGGCAAAGTTCAGCATCTTGGCGATGCCGTAGACCATGGTATAGCCGATGGCGATGATCGCATAGATGGAACCCATACTGAGACCATTGATGAGATTTTCTATAAGAGTTACCATTATCGTTTCTTCCTTTAATGTTAAGGCAGGCGTCCCTTTCGGGGGCGCCTGCCGATACGTCATTTATTAGCTGCGTTGATGCACAGATCCGATCAGTCCTCGATGGAGACGTACTTGCCGCCTTCGATTCTGACAGCCTTGGGCTCCTTGTCGGGCTCGCCGGTAGCGGACCATGTGATGGTGCCGGTCAGGCCTTCTACGGAGATGGTCTGGATGGAAGCCTTCAGGGCTTCGCAGATGTCTGCTGTGGAAGCATCGGGGGTGATGCCGGCTGCTTCGATGGCGGCCTTGAGGGCATACATGCCGTCATAGGCGTCTGCGCCGAACTGGTTGGGGGTGTTGCCGTAGGTCTCTTCGAACTGCCCTACGAAGTTGACAGTCAAATCGTCGCTGGCGTCAGCTGCGAAAGGAGTCAGCAGCATCAGGCCTTCTGCCAGGGAGGTGTCAAAGTTCTCAACGCCCAGGATACCGTCCATACCGTCGCAGCCGAAGTAGGTCACTGCAAGACCTGCGTCTGCAGCCTGCTGCAGGATGATGGAAGCCTCTGTGTAGTAGATGGGCAGGAATACGAAATCAGCGCCGGCATCCTTGATCTGCTGGATCTGGGCGGAGAAGTCGGTGGCGGAGTCAACGGTGAAGGAAGTGGTGGCGACCACGTTCAGTCCCAGCGTCTCGGCTTCGGCTTCAAAGGTGGACTCGATGCCTGCGGAATAAGGGGTGGAAGAATCATAGATGGTAGCGATCTTGGCATCCGCAAAGTGTGTGGAGATGTACTGTGCGGACTTGGCGCCCTGCTGAGGATCGTTGAAGCAGACTGCGAAGCAGTTGTCGTTGGCGATGCAGTCCAGGGAAGATCCGGAAGGAGTCAGCTGGAACATCTGGTCATTGGCTGTCTCAGCAGCAACTGCGGTGCAGGGTGTGGAAGTAACGGGGCCAAGCAGGATCTGCATGCCCCAGTCCTTCAGGGTGTTGTAAGCGTTGACGGACTTCTCAGCGTCATGCTCGTCGTCTTCATACTTGTATTCGATCATGTATCCGCCGATACCGCCGGCTTCGTTGATCTCCTTGACGGCCAGCTCTGCGCCGTGGGCAACGTCCAGACCATAGATGGCGGCGCCGCCGGTGATGGGGCCGATCTCGCCGATCTTCCAGGTAGCGTCACCGGAAGCAGCTGCTTCCCCTTCTGCTGCGGCTTCTGCAGGAGCTGCAGATTCGCCGGAAGAAGATGAAGAAGAACCGCCGCAGCCAGCCAGCGCGCCAACTGCCAGCATACCTGTCAGCATGAGAGCCATGAGCTTTTTCATTTTCATAATAGTTTCCTCCTTTAAAGTGCAGAATCGACTCTGCCAAAATACTTTTCCATCTTACTCCCGCCTCCCTTCCTTGTCAATATAATCTGACAATTTGTTAATTTTCAGAAATTTAGCACTTAATTTTCGATTCTTATGAACGAATCATTTTTTCTTATGTTACCTGTCGCTTAATAAGAATTATAAATTGACAGACAAAATATTTTC